>CAYRAI010000019.1:0-43437 GCA_964422205.1 uncultured Synergistaceae bacterium
ATCGTCGAGACCGTCTAAAATTTTCACCGCCCCGGACGGGCTGTAGCAAATTTTGGCAGCGGCTGCGACAATTTTTGCGGCATCAGGAGTACTTGCAATCAATTTAACAAAAACAGACACATCTCCACCTCCCGGTTATCATATTTAAATTCATAGCAGAAAAAAGAGGGGAGCCGGCTAGCTCCCCTCTCGTGTGTAAAAAGCTATTCGCCTGTTGCTTCGACGTTCTTCTGTCCGTAATTGACGCCGGCGTACTTCTGACGGAACTTTTCGAGGCGTCCGGCTTCGATGACGCGGCCCTTCTTGCCTGTGTAGAAAGGATGGCATGCGTTGCAGATCGAAACTCTCATGTCGCCTATAGTTGACCTGGTTTCAAATGTATTGCCGCAGGCGCAGGTCACCTTGCAGTCTTCATATTTCGGGTGGATGTCCTTTTTCAATGTATTGCACCTCCAGATGTTCTTGTACGTCTAACATACAGCAATATATTATATGGTACGATTGCGAAAGACGCAAGAGTTCTAACGTAACTTTATATTCAATATCATATTGGTTTTTTCATTTTTGAACACGGTTTTTATACTGAACTTAGAGAGCATCCCCTCTTTGCCTCTACTTTTACGGGCACAGAGAGTACATCCACTCCCTGCATGACCTCAATCAGCCTCTTTTCCACTTTGTCCGCTTCGGATGTCTGGCATTCGCAAACGATGGAATCATGTATCTGCAAAATCGCGGCAGCTCCCGGAAATTCATCTTTCAGGACTTTTTCAAAGCGCATAAGTGCGATTTTTGCTATGTCGGACGCCGTGCTCTGTATTGGGGTGTTAACTGCAACTCTGTCTATAGGGTTGTTTCCGCGTCCTTCGATGGTTGAGACTTCGGACAGTGGCCTCCTGCGTCCGAAGAGAGAGACTGCATAGCCTTTCGCCTTAGCATCGCCGATGCTGTCCGCAATATACTCCCTCACTTTCGGAAGTACGCTGAAATACCTATTCACCATTTTCACAGCCTGAGGACGCGGAATGCCCAGCCTCTGAGCAAGGCCGTGAGCGCTCATGCCGTATATAAGTCCGAAATTTACAACCTTTGCAAATCGCCTCTGCTCCGCCGTTATATCTTCGGGAGAGAGTCCGAACACCCATGAAGCTGTCTCCATGTGAACGTCCCGCCCCTCGTTGAAGGCGTTTATAAGGCGTTCTTCGCCGGAAAGGTGAGCCAAAACTCTGAGCTCTATCTGCGAGTAGTCGGCGGAGACAAATATATTTCCCTCTGACGGAACAAAGCAGCTTCTGAATTTCGAAGCCCATTCTCCGAAAACGGGCATGTTCTGCACATTCGGGTCTCTGCTTGCCAGACGCCCAGTTCCAGTTGCCAAGTGGTCAAACGTAGAGTGGATTCTTCCGTCCCCGGATGATGATAATTTCAAAAACGGCTGAACAAAGCCGCTCAGTATCTTTGACTCCTCCCTGTACTCCATGAGCTTCTTGGGAACATCGCAAAGAGGCTCGGGCATAGATGCAAGCTCCTCAAGGACGCTTGCATCGGTAGAGAATCCAGTCGCAGTCTTTTTTATGGGAGGCAGGTTCAGACGCTCAAACAACAGCCACGCAACCTGCTTCGGAGAGTTAAGGTTGATTTTTTCTCCCGCCATCTCGGCAAGAGATTCCTCCGCTGACACAATCTTGCATGCAAGTTCCTTTTCAAGAGCCAAGAGAGCCTCTCTGTCTGCCTTAAATCCTCGCTTTTGAAGATTTGAAAGCACTTTTGCCAGTGGCATATCCAGTTCGTACATAAGACCGTAAAGCTCTGACACCTCAAGCTGCGGCTTAAATATTCTCCAAAGTCCGAAAAGCATGGGGGCTAACGCACGTCCCTGAGGCAGGTCAAATCCGACTGTTTTTTTGACTGCGGCGCCCCCCCTGTCAGGGTGAAGCAGATAGTGTGCGTTTTCGATATCTATGATTCTTTCCGTCGGCGGCAGAGGCAGAGAATACTCGGCGAGAATAGCTCTGTAGCCGTAGAGAAGCAGCGTTCCATGCTCACACCATTTTCGGAAGAGTTCCTCGTCTGCTTCTGTGTCGGAGCAAAACGAGGCTGTATTCTCATTTTCGTCGGAAATCCAAAAAATATTTTTTTCATGCTCGTCGCTGGATAGAGCAAGAACGTCCGAAGAGAGCAGATCTTTAAATATTGCTTCGTGCTCTTCAATATTGTTTAAGGAAGAAAAATCGTCCTCTCCTCCTTTTGATATCTCTGATTTTTTCGGGGACGGCACTTTATTTTCTGCCATCGCCCCGTCAAGTTCAAAACGCTTTAAAATCTTTTTAAGCCCCAGTTTACGGCACATGGAGGATAGAGCTTCTGCATCTGGAGGGCTCATAACAAGCTGCTCCGACGGCACATGCTCAGTCTCCTGAGGAACGACGAGGGAGCGGCTTATAAAAGCCTGCTCGCGCCCGTCTTCGAGCTTCGCCCTGCGCCCCTTCGGAATCTCCTCCGTGTGCTCATATATCGCTTCGAGAGCTCCGTATTTAGAAATAAGCTCCTTGGCTGTCTTCTCCCCTATTCCCGGAACTCCAGGTATATTGTCGATATTATCTCCGAGCAGAGCGAGATAATCCGCCATCAGAGGAGGCTTAAAGCCATATTCCTCTTCAAAGGCGGAAGCGTCATAAATTTTAAATTCGCTTACACCCTTTGTCGGCCTCATTACAGAGACATTTTCATCTATTACCTGAAACAAGTCTTTATCCGCAGAGAGAATGGTAACGTCAAAATCAAGCAGTGCGGAATTCTTGGCTGTGGATACTATATAATCGTCCGCTTCCATTCCGTCCCTGATAAATACCGGAACGCCCATAAGTTTGCTTATATCTATTATCATGGGAATCTGAACTTTAAAACCTTCGGGAGTTGGTTTCCTTCCTTCCTTATACGCCTTGAACATCTCATGTCTTCTCGTCGGGCCTTTCGGGTCAAAAAAGAGCCCCAGTGCGTCAGGTTTAAACTCGTCAATACACTTAATAAGCATATTTGTGAAACCTACAATAGCATTGGTAGGAGTTCCGTCAGACGCGGCAAGAGTCTCGGGCAGTGCGTAAAAACCTCTGAACGCCAATCCGTGTCCGTCAATCAGCAATAATTTCTTTTTCATTTCAATCAATCCTCTTATGCGTTACGTACTTTTTTGTTGCGCATGTTTACGGCAGATGGTACGATTATAGCCTTTTTGCGGCGCGATATTGTATAATCATTTATTATTGTTCCGCATAATCCGCGGCACGCCGTATAATTGCCGCCTGCATAGTATTATAGCCTAACGGAGGTCTAAATATG
Organism: uncultured Synergistaceae bacterium; assembly: GCA_964422205.1. Taxonomy (GTDB): domain Bacteria; phylum Synergistota; class Synergistia; order Synergistales; family Synergistaceae; genus CAZNYN01. The sequence continues at coordinate 3,340 of CAYRAI010000019.1, forward strand.
ACAGATAAAGTACGTGTAAGATTCGCACCCAGCCCAACAGGCTCACTCCATATAGGAGGAGCACACACAGCCCTCTTTAACTGGCTCTGGGCAAGACACACAGGGGGAACATTCGTTCTCCGCATTGAAGACACAGACAGAGAGCGCTCAACTGCAGAATATGAGCAGACTATCATGGACGGCATGAGATGGATGGGACTGGACTGGGACGAAGGCCCAGACAAGGGCGGAGAGTACGGCCCATACCGCCAGTCGGAGAGAATGGACTCATACCGCAAGTATGCCAATATACTTCTTGAATCGGGCATGGCTTACGAGCAGGACGGAGCAGTATTTTTTAAAGTTCCGGCAGGCAAAAAACTCGCTTTTGACGATGCAGTCTACGGACATATTGAAGTCATGAGCGAAAACGCCTCAGTAAACCAGGACGGGACAATCAAAGACATAGTTATAATAAAAAAAGACGGAATGCCCACATACAACTACGCAGTTGTCATTGACGACCACACAATGGACATCAACACGGTAATCCGCGGAGAGGACCACATAATAAACACGCCGAAACAGCTTCTCATATATGACGCTCTCGGCTTTGAGGCTCCTACCTTTGCCCACCTGCCAATGATACTCGGCAAAAACAAGAAAAAACTTTCAAAGCGCGACGGTGCCACAAGCGTCTTCGAATACAACGATTTGGGATATCTGCCCGACGGAGTATTCAACTTCCTGGCCCTGCTCGGCTGGTCTCCGAGAAACGGACAGGAAATATTCTCAAGAGACGAAGCAGTCGAGCTCTTTGACATAGCCAATGTCACAAAAAAAGCCGCTGTCCTTGATATAGACAAGCTGAACCACATAAATCAAGAACAGATGAAAATTATGGACCCATACAAGCTCCTCAAAGTAATACGCCCGTTCTGGGAGCAGATGGGACTTAACATTAGCTCCTTCTCCGATGATTATCTCGCTTCGTCTCTGAAGACAATGGGCGGAAGAGGGCAGACAACAATACAGGTCTCAGAATACAGCGACTACTTCATAACCTTTGACGCGGTAAAAGAACGCTACGACGGCTCAGACTTAAAAGAAGAACTTAAGCCCAAGCTCAAAGCGATATACAATGACCTTCTCGCAAACTGGAAAGATGGTACACCTGAGCACCTTGAAGAAGCGGCGAAAGAAATCTTCGCTTCGCACGAGAGCAGCATGAAAGAATCCGCTACACCGCTTCGCTGGGTGCTTACGGGACGCAAGGTAAGCCCCGGAGTATTTGAAGTCGCATCTCAGCTCGGCTTGGAAGAGTGCCGCAGAAGGCTGAACTACTACGGCTTAGCCGACTAAAATTTTACATCAGGCAAAAATATGAGGAGCTCGGATTTTACTTCGAGCTCCTCTCTTTATATTATATCTTCCTAAACTTGCTACTGCTTCTTCTGCTCTTTGCCCCACGAATCCTTTAGTGATACAGTCAGATTAAAGACGGGGGTTTCCTCCGTACTTTCCTTGTCCGCGCAGAAATAGCCGTGGCGCAGGAACTGGAACTTATCAAGAGGCTTCGCCTTTGCTATTACAGGCTCTACAAGAGCGTCTGCCAGAGTGACAAGTGAGTTTGGATTCAGATAGTCCTTGTAATCCTTGCCTTCTTCCATATCACCCATATTGCGCAGAGTAAAGAGATGGTCATAAAGATTTACCTTCGCTCTTACGGAATCAGCCTCTGATGCCCAATGCAGAGTGCCCTTTATCTTTCTGCCGTCTGGGGCATCGCCGCCTCTGCTCTCCATATCCACGGTGCAGTGCAGTTCTGTAACTTCTCCATCACTGTTCTTAATGACATCTTTGCACTTTATGATATAAGCGTATTTGAGGCGCACTTCCTTATCGGGAGCAAGTCGGAAGAAACCTTTGACAGGTTCTTCCATAAAGTCCTCACGCTCTATATATACAACCTTGCCTATCTTAACTGTACGGCTTCCCGCGGCGGCGTCTTCGGGATTATTCTCCGCAGGCAGCTCATCGACAAAATCATCGGGCCAGTTTTCAAGGACAACTTTCAGAGGACGGAGAACGGCCATACCGCGCTGAGCCGTCTTATTAAGCTCCTCTCTCAGACAGTGATGAAGAAGTTCAACCTCCACCATACTGTCGGACTTTGCTACTCCTATCTCTTTGCAGAAGCGTCTGATCGACTCTGGTGTGTAGCCTCTGCGTCTGAACCCAGAAATAGTCGGCATTCTGGGGTCATCCCAGCCTGAGACTATGCCGGTGGTTACAAGCTCCAGCAGCTTTCTCTTGCTCATAACAGTATATGTAATGTTCAGCCTTGCAAACTCATACTGGTGCGGAGTGTGCGGCGTACTGACATTCGCTATAAACCAGTCATAGAGAGGCCTGTGATCCTGGAACTCCAATGTGCATATTGAGTGTGTAACGCCCTCTATTGCATCCTCATAGCCGTGAGCGAAGTCATACATGGGATAGACGCACCACTTGTCCCCCGTCCTGTGGTGGGGGCGCTTGAGTATGCGGTATATTACAGGGTCGCGCATATTGAGATTATTACTGCTCATATCAATCTTAGCGCGGAGAACGTGAGAACCCTCCTCAAACTCGCCGTTAGTCATGCGTGTGAAAAGATCGAGATTCTCCTCCACGCTTCTTTCGCGGAAAGGCGAATCCGTGCCACGTTTTGTCAAGGTGCCTCTGTTTTCTCTTATATCGTCGGCTGATTGATCATCGACGTAAGCCTTGCCAGACTTTATAAGCTCAAGAGCCCACTTGTAAAATGTGTCAAAATAGTCAGACGCATAACGAAGATTTGCCCAGTTAAAACCGAGCCACTTGACATCGTTCATTATAGACTCGACATACTCGGTCTCTTCCTTAGCCGGGTTTGTGTCGTCAAAGCGAAGATTACACTTGCCTCCGAAAGCTTCGGCCAGTCCGAAGTTAAGACATATTGATTTGGCGTGACCTATGTGAAGATAACCATTAGGTTCGGGCGGAAATCTCGTCGTCACAGATTTAACAATGCCCTCGTCAATGTCCTTTTTAATTATTTCTTCAAGAAAATTAAGACTCTTAGCAGCTTCAGCCATTATTGTCCCTACCTCCAGCAAAACTTTTTCTCTATAAACTTTATGATTTTATCACGCAAACCCTTATAACGGGAGCTGTTCGGTAAATTATACTCCTAAAATGCCGCTATTTCGGATGAGATAATATACACCTCATGCAGTATCAGAGCTGCAGCGGCGAGAGAGGCGGCCGGCACAAAGAATGCGGAGACTGAAGATGGAAGTCTCCTCTCTATTGCATCAAAAAGCAGCCATGATAAATTTACAAGCACAACACGCGCAAATATAACAACCAGCCAGAAAACCAGAAAATTAATAATCTGAGCATTCCACGAGAGATAAGAGCCACCTGAGAGGAGCGCAAAATCCCCCAAAGGGAAAAACATATTTACAACAAGTACTATCACAATAAATGAACGGAATATGCCCCTTAACTGAAGCATTGTTCTCGGGCATCCCTGATATGCCGGCATTTCGCCTTCGTCAAATGGCAAAGTACCGTCAATAACATCCCTGTGCGGAATTTGAGTAAAAATAAGAAATATAAAAATAATAACCCCTGTCAAGCCGCCGGCTCCTAAATCAGCAAATTTCTGTGACAGAGAAAAAGCATTCAAGCTGAAAGCATCTCCGCTTCCGCCTCCTGCTTCAAAAAATGCCGCGGTCGAAATTATAAAAGAAACCAGAGGTACCAAGACAAGAAAGGATTCCTTTATGCACTTATTGGCAGCAAGCCCCGCCTCCTTTGTACCGAGAGAATAGACAGTGCTTATCGCTATCACTTCGGAAAGCATATAAAATTGGAGTATCTGCAGAACATCCGCCCCGTTTTCCATAATCGGAATCAAAGTACAAAACGGTATAGCCGCGCACACAGGCATCAAAGCGGCAAAAGAGAGGGCGGGCCCGTAAAGGGAGAGAGGCATATTCGCAGACTCTGGAAGAATTATCTTTCTTCTATACGATGCAGCCAGCCTCTTCATCAAAGACTGAGCTCTCGGCGATACGGAATCTCTTATAAAGACAGACAGAATAGGGCGGCACAGAGATTCAGCCGCAATACCCACGGCAGATATCGCGAACATGAGAAGTAAAGACATAAGATATTTAGCGGCTGTAATAATTAAGAGCATCAAAATAAAACACCTCGGCTATCATTTAGAAAAAACAGCGACAACAAACAAAAATGTCAGCACAAGCACAGAAATAAGATGCCCGGGCCCCCATTTTTTCCACGGAGAGATACATTCGTTTAAAAAATGCAAAGACGCGTCCCAAAATGGATCTATTGGAAGAGTGCGATCAATTCTCTCCCCAATGTCAACACAACGTCCGCCGCGTTTTTTCGCGGTTCTGGTAATAAACAAAGAAAGTATAATTGCCGACAGAACAAAGACCATAAGCCACGCATGGAGATTCCAAACAAAATATCCGGTAGTCAGGCGAAATATCACTTTAATACCCCTCCCCGATTGATAATATTCAAATTATTTCCTCTGTTCATAAGAGATTCGACTGAGGGAGAGATGCAATTTTCAAAGAAAAACCCCGGTGCGGAAGTCGTAAAGATAAGCAACAGAAACAAAACAGCCATAGGCAGGACAAGAGAGCGTTCGCTGCATGACGAATAATCAGTCATACTCCCTCTGCGGACAAAGAGAACCCATCCCGCATAATAAACACCGCGCAGCATAACTGCGATGGAAAGCAAAACGATAACTATCATAAGCGCGGGACTCATATAGTATGACGAGCGATATAAAAACTGTCTTGCGGCAAAGCCGGCAAACGGAGGAAGCCCCGACATTACACAGAGAGCCGTCATAAAAGAGACTCCGGTCAAAGGCATATAATTAAACAGTCCTCCAACCTTCCAAAGCTCCATACCGCAGACAGAGCAGTCCTCCCTTAATCGTGCGCATATAATAGAGAAGACTGCAGAAAGAGGCAGGTACATTATCCAAAGAGATATCATGCTCTCGACTGCTCCGAAGCCGTACATTGCCATGGTCTCCGCACTGTACATCCCGTTCAGGCTGATGCCTAAAGCCATAACCATAAGAGCCTTCAAAAATAGCTCTATCGATGAGACGAAAGTATAAGGCTCCCTGTCTCTGAACGAATTGAGCAGAGAGGCAAAAAGCCCAATAACCCCAAAAGTTACAAAAAGTGAGGGGATTTTTTCAAGTCCTGACATTGGGCCGAAGAGAGAAAAGATTATTCTGAATACAACAAAAAAAGCAGCCTGGGCTCTTATGACGAAAAAGCAGCGGCAGGCGGAGTCCCGTACATAGGACGCGGGCTTCGTAAATAGAAAGAAAAGAGGCACCACAAGCAGAATAAAAACAGTCTTTTCAAAAGTCCCATCTGACAAAATTGTCGAAAGAATAGCGATATTATCTGTTTTATATTTAAGAAAGAGAGAAAGCGCTCCCGCAAAAAACATTGCAAGGACTATAACCCTCGAGATATAATACCAAATCGACCTTCTCACATCCATCGTGTTACCGGGAACACCGATATAAAGACCGGAAGCTCCGACCTGACCCAGCAATATAAACAAAAATAGAGGAAAAAGGCCGTTCGAATAAAATATTCCCTGTATTCCGCAGAGAGTCAGAATAAAAAAACCGGCTTTTGTCGGAGAGAGAGGGTAAAATTTATCCGTCAAAGCTCTCAGTGCAGCACAAAGAGCAACAAACCCCATTATTACAGCGGATAGAGCTCCTATCGCATCAACCTGCATCAAAGCTTTAATCATATACATGTTATCCTGAGACATGGTCTCAGTCCACCCCGTACTGCTCAAAACATAAAAAGTCGATCCCTGAGCCTTAAAGTTAAACCATATTATCAAAGTAAGGGCGACATTGATAATAAATACAAGCAAAAAATACATTCTGAGCATCTTTTTATTTATTGTTTTAGCTTCGCCCGTCTTGACCTTAATAATTTTGTGATAAAGACGCGCAGCAAATATTGCAAAGGCCGCACAGAACGGCAGAAGCAAACTTACAAACGGCAGCGGTATTGATGAAAAATAGTGATATAAAGTCATAATAAACACCTCTTAGTCTTAAAAAACAGCATTTTCATTCAAAAGTCCATGATATCCCAAAGGAAGCTCCAATGAATGAGACATCATAATATCCCTATCATATAAAACTCCTGGCACTGGACTCTCAGCTGCGGCAGTTCCGCGGTCAAGCACAAGAACTCTGTTACATACATCAACAACCATATCCAAATCGTGTGTAGCTATCAAAACAGAACAATCCAGTTCTCGAATTATACCAATCAGCTTGCGTCTAGAACACGGGTCAAGACCAGACGTAGGCTCATCAAGCAATATTGCAGAGGGATTCATAGCCAGAATCCCAGCCAGGGCAACCAAAGATTTCTCTCCTCCGGAAAGCTTCCACGGCTCCCTTGCGGCAAGATGAGATATCCCCGTTCTTTCAAGAGACTCAGTGACTCTCGTCCTGACCTCATCCTCTGTAAGCCCCATATTTCTCGGGCCGAAAGCAACATCATCCCAAACCCTTGTCATAATAAGCTGATCTTCGGGATTTTGAAACAGCATTCCTGTCTCTCTGCGAAGTTTTGGATACATCTCTTTACCCATAGCTTCGCCTTTATACTCAATCCTGCCGGACACAGGCTCCATACACCCCATAAGGTGAAGAAGCAGGGTAGATTTTCCTGAACCGTTTGCACCCACCAAAGCAAGCTTCTCATCGGACATAAGAGAAAATGAAAAATTCCTCAAAGCATGAGTACCGTCAGCATAGCGGCAATTTATATTATAAGTTCTAAAAATAAAATTCCTCAACAAAAAAACTCCCTACATAATAAATCACACTTAAAAAAATTTTCCGAACCTAATTACCGCAAAAAAAATTCCCCAACAAACTATAAACAGTTTATCAGAATATGACAATTTTATAATAGCCGAATTACCGTAAAGTCTTCCTCCGTAGCATCTGCACGCAAGAGCCATACTCACACGCCCTGCTCGTGATATAGAACGCAGCAGCATCGCTCCGCAGATACTCCCCGCGCTTGCCATATCCGTCCTGCCTCCGCGCAAATAACGGGCACGCATAACATTCCGAATCTCCTCTGAAATAAGATAAATATACCTGTTTAGCAGAACAGTCTGAGTGACAACCGCGTCGGGAACGCCCAGTGCGGCCAAAACTTTCGATATCTCAGTGAAACCCACTGTGGCAATCAGGATAAGTACTGCGGAGACAGAGAGAAAAAGTTTTAAAACAAGCGTCAGAAAAGAGAGAATCCAAAGGGGAACCCATAAATTGATAAAAAGAACGCTGCCTTCGTCATAAAAAATATTCCATAGCCCGAGAAAAACCACAAAAGGCGATATCAGTAATATCCTTCCTGCGATAGGAGCATAGTCCACATCGTAGGCAATGACGTAAAACAAAGGAAACGAAGCAAGGACAAGAAGAGGGAGAAAGGAAAACCTCCCAAATGACGCAATCAGAATAAGATATATAAAAGTTAGAAAGACATGAGTAAAGCAGGAAATACCGGACAGCATGGGCGAACCGTCTTTGCCATCAATATGAGATTTTTTCACTTCTGACATCATTTTCTCACCGCCATAAAAACCAATGCCGATTATACCAGAGAATTATCAAAGATATGAGGTGAGAATAACGCTGAAATACGCAGAAAAAAAATAAAAAATTAAGGAGGAGCCCCTGCAGCTCCTCCTTTCCTATTTATGTAAACAGGTTTTGCGTACTATGCACGATGCGGAGAGAGGTCGCAGTCTGCAATACACAAAATCTGATATCCACAAAAGGGCGAAATTTACAGCCCTATATATTTTGGTCTGTGCCAAGTACTGCAGCAGCACTTATTCCCTTTTATATCCTTACAATCTTTTTCCGAAAACAGATCGGAAAGAAACTTAAAGACAAATAGAAGTGCCAAAGAACCGCTGATTGCCGCAGTCATTATTAAAAACATTTCATTATTCATATTATTAACACCTCCGTAATTTTATCGAATCGGCGCCGTTCGCTTTCTGAGTAAAGGATATACCACATTGACATATAAGTAAAACAACTATATTTTATAGATGACATAACAAAACATTATGGATGTGAGAAGATGGAAATAAGTAAGTACGAAATATTTCTAAAAACAGTAGAGAGCGGCAGCCTTACAAAGACGGCGGAAATCATGGGCTATACACAGCCCGGCATAAGCATGATGATAAAAAAACTCGAGGAAGAGTGCGGCTTTGTTCTCTTTCATCGAATGAAAAACGGTGTAGAGCTTACCGGAGAGGGCAAGAGAATGATACCAATTATAAGAGAGCTGGTAAACTGGCAGAATCAATTTGAACAGACAGCTGCAATGATAAACGGACTGCAGATAGGAACGATAAAAATAGCCAGTTATTCAAGCATGTCATACCACTGGCTCCCTAAAATCATAAGCAATTTCAGAAGAGACTACCCCAAAATAGAGATAGAAGTCATTGAAGGAGGAGTAAGTGAGATAGAAAAATGGCTTGCGGAAAAAAGCATCGACCTAGCATTCCTAACAAAGAGAAATGGGCAAAAATTCAGTTTCATTCCTCTGAAAGAGGACAGGGTTCTCGCCGTTCTGCCTCCTTCTTCAGCCTCATGTGCCGGTAAACCCTTTAAGCTTGAGGATTTCAAAAACGAAGATTTTATAGTATCCGCAAGCTACTACGACAACGACTGCTACAGTATTGTAGAAGAGTACCAAAGACGCTACGGAGAGATGCCAAACAAAAAACTCTCCGCTACAGACCCATATACCGTTATCTCCATGGTCGAAAACGGACTTGGAATAAGCGTGCTCCCTGAGCTGCTGCTTAAAAGACACAGCCAGAACATCGTAGCTGTTCCTGTAGATCCTCCTTTTACAAGGACAATAATTCTTGCAGCCCCTTCATTTGACACATGTTCACCGGCGGCTGCAAAGTTTATGTCTTACATAAAAGATTTTTGTAAAAATGAAGCGGATTAGCGCCCCATACGCCAAAGAATAGTCTGCTTAGAGTATAGGGGGTCCTTACGAAATACGATACAGCTTCGCAGACGGCATATTCGGGGTGATAACTCTTTCACTTGACGAAAAGTGCTTTAACGAAGACAAAGAAAATTTGCGGGCAGATGGGGAAAGGTAAATTTTACGCCCATTACCCTCTGCCGGCAAAATTTAAGTTTAGATAACTAAACACACAATAACATCTTGATTTCCTTAGCGGCTAAAAACTAAAATTTTTCGCCCTCGCTTTTCGCAACTACTGTCGATACGCACATGTCGCCTGTTACATTGACACATGTTCTTGCCATGTCAAGGACTGCGTCTATACCTGCTACCAGGCCTATGCCCTCTATTGGAAGTCCAGCCGAGGTAAGAACCATCGAAAGCATTATCAGTCCCGCTCCCGGTACTCCGGCTGTACCTATTGAGGCTAGAGTGGCTGTAAGCAGTATCCCTATCTGAGGCTCCGACAGTCAGATCTATTCCAAACGCCTGAGCCACAAACAGAGCGCAGACTCCCTGATACAGTGCGGTCCCGTCCATATTGATATTTGCTCCCAGAGGCAGAACGAAAGAAGATACTTTGTCCGATACGCCCAAATTATTTTGCACATTTGCCATGGATATGGGAAGCACACCGGAACTTGAACGTGTTACAAATGCAGCAAGCATCGCCTCTTTGATGCCTCCGAAGAACCATAGAGGCGATTTCTTTGTAAATACCGTTACAAGTCCCGAATAGACGATGAGAGCCTGCAGGAAACAGCCGAGGTATACCGCGAATATAACCTTTGCAAACGGAGCAAGAACGGCGGGGCCATATTTAGCGGCGGTAATTGCAATTAGTGCAAATATTCCAATAGGCGCGAAATTCATTACAATAGCTGTCATCTTATACATTGTTTCAGCAAGTGACTCGTTAAATTCCAAAAATTTGCGTCCCTTTTCACCTATTAAAGTCACACTTACTCCAAGGAAAAGTGCAAAGACAATGACTTGGAGCATGACGCCGTTAACGAGAGCCTGAAGCGGATTGGATGGGAATATATTGAGAATGACTTCCGTCAAGGATGCTCCTGCCTTTGCCTCTCCTGCCGCGCCCTGAATGTCAAGACCTATGCCTGGCTGTATGACATTGCCGAGAATGAGTCCAAACATAATTGCTGCGACAGTTGTGGAAAGATACAGAGCTACAGTTTTGATTCCGATTCTTCCGAGTACCTTTGGGTCGCCTATGGACGCGGCCCCCATAATAATGCTCGAAAAAACAAGAGGAACGATGAGCATTTTCAGCATTGCGAGGAATATTTTACCTATCACATCAAGAGAAGAGAGAACCACACCTCCGATAATTTTTGATTCCGATGCCACTGGCCCAATGATAAATCCTAAAATAATACCTACAATAAAACCGATAGAAATTTTCCAAATCAAGGGCATTTTCTTTCCGCTTTCCTTAACTTCTGTCTCCTCCTTAAAAATTAGTAATAAACATAAAAACAAAAATACATATAGCAATATTATTTTAACACAAAATACAAGTAGGTTCTATATAAACGCTAAAATTTAAAAAATTTATTTAAATAAAGCATATTTCATAATTTAATTATTTTATTACGTATATAACTTTAAGTTATGTGACAAAATATAATGAATATAAATGATGGCGGATTTGCTAAGCACAGATAAAAACGATTACGCTCGCATGATATATTAGCCAAAATTCGACCAGGGCAAAAGAATAGAGTTAACTCAGTACTTCAGATGAGACTCTCTATCGATTGCTTCGCTGCTGCTTCACATGAAACATCTCGTAGTCTTCGCTGCGCGCCGCGGTAAATATCGTGAAAAGCCAGACAGGAATTTATTTTCTCTCCCAGCTCCAAATACTCACATCCCATCATAAAAATCTATTTAAAAACATTCTAAATAACCCTTGACATTTTTATTAATAACTATTATAGTTACTTACATGTTAAGTCTATTATGAAATCTGCAAGGTGATTGTGATGGATAGACAAAAGTACAATGATTTTAAGGCTATTTGTAAAAATAACGGGTGGAAATGTACTTCACAGCGGCTTGCCGTTTATAAGTTTGTGCATGAGAATTATTCCCACCCCAGCGTGGACGATGTTTGGAATAATGTGAGAGAGACTTTGCCGGCCGTGACAAGAGAAAGCGTCTATAGGATACTGAATGAACTCTCAGAGCGTAATGTTATTCAGAGGCTTGACCATCTTGAAAGTGCTCGTTATGACAGTATAACGGAGCCGCAGGGGCACTTTATATGCGAGATATGCGGCGAGATTACAGACTTTACATTCCCTGAAGCAGCTCTGCCTGCTACGGATTCTTCGTGCGGCGAAGTACGGCATGTTGAGCTAAGACTCAGCGGCATCTGTGAAAAATGCCGACAAGGAAAAACATTTTAGGGATGTAAGTATAACAAAGTGCGCATACGGCGCAAAAACCGTAAATAACATAGATAAAAGGAGATTTTACAATGAAAAGTATAACAACTCTTGATTTACAGTATGCACACCGTTTCTACGGATTTAAAGGCGAGGCACAGTATCTTCACGGACATACAGGGATTCTGACAATAGAAGTGGAAGATACTGTCAATCCCGGAGTAAACATGGTATTCCCATGCAATGAGATCCAGAAAACAGCATGGGACGTTTTGAAAAATTTTGACCACGCACTGATTCTCCGCCAAGATGATCCTCTTCTTCCCGCAATTCTCGATGTTTACGAGAAGCAGGGCATCAGAAATGGAGCTCCGAGCAATACCATGAAGGGCGAAGCTTTTAAGACGGAACTTGCACAGGCATATCCCGAATGCCGTCTTGTAGTCACAAAAGAGACTATGACCGTCGAAGGTATGATTAAGATTGTCTATGATCTGCTGAAGGATAAGCTGAATATAGTAAAGCTTACCTTCACAAGCGGTGTAAATGCTGCTTCGGAAGAGTTCCCATCCCAGGCATCTATGGACAGATGCCCGCTTTGCGGCATAGCAATGAACGAGCACGGTGTATGCCCCAAGTGCGGTTACAAAAAGGCGTAAGTCTTCTGTAATTCGGATTTTCAATCAAGGCAACAATGAAAACACGGCGGTGCTTATTCACCGCCGCGTTTTCATTGTTGCTTAGATACATCACGAGCTTTGCCGGAGCGTTTCTATAATTTTACAATTTATAAAAAAACGCCCCTCAAAGAGGGGCGTTTTCTTCAGTCATATGGCGCGCCGGACAAGATTTGAACTCGTAACCTTCGGATCCGTAGTCCGATGCTCTATCCAGTTGAGCTACCGGCGCAATTTGATTTTGTGGCGGTGAGGCAGGGATTTGAACCCTGGAGGGAGGTTTATGCCCCCCTACCCGCTTAGCAGGCGAGCGCCTTCAGCCTAGCTCGGCCACCTCACCAACAGGAGCTATTATATAGAGGTGGGGCTGTTTTGTCAACACTAAAAACTTATATTCATATGCTAAATAATTAACTTGTGTGTGTGACTTCTCCGAGCCGTTTTTTTCAAAAATTACTAATTCTTGTCGGCTGATTTTGTCTCGGCAGCGTCTGCCTTAGCTTCAGGGAAGATCTGAGCGTCAAGAATTTTTATCGTTGCTCTTGCTAAAAGTGTCTGGTAGAATTCGTTCCGCTTTTCCTGTGATTTCTGGCCTTTTATAGCGTTCATTACGTCTGCGCTGACTTCAGCGTAGCTAAGTGTCTTTTCAGCCGTTTTGCTGCGTTTGATGGCTATATAGGCGTGCTCTCCTTCTATTACAGTGACGGGAGATAGTTTATTCAGTTCGAGAGCCTTGAGTTTCGCAAGAGCAGGGCTCTGAGTAAACATCTGCTCTGTCATGAGTACGGGCTTGTCGTAAGGAGTTGAGGATTCTATATCGGCCTTGTGCTCTTCCATGATTTTGTCCCATGCGGCTCCCCCTGCTATAGCCTTATGAGCCAGCTCTGCCGCCTTCACACTTTTAAATGTAGCTATGTTTGTCATGACTCCGGCGGGCTGCTTGTAGAGGAAGTTTTTGGCTGTATCGTAGAAAGCGTGAGCTTCTTTGTCCGTAACTTCTATTCCGGAGTTTACTGATTCCATGAGTTTTTCCTGTGCAAGCTGTTTTTCTATGTCGGCTTTTACAGCTTTTTCAGTTGTGCCCGTACGCTCTAGATTAGCCATAAATTCTTCGCGTGTGGGGTAGCCGTCCATTATTTTTACATAGGCTGCGTCTATTTCATCATTAGTTACCTTTATGCTTCTTGTTTTTATCTCTTTTTCAACTTCGGACTCTATTACGATACTGTCAAGGACGGCTTTTCTGAGAACGGGAAGGTCTTTTGAGGAGATATCCTGCTGTCCATACTGCTCTGCTATGCGTCCGAGATTATTTTCTATCTGTGAGCGCATTACTTTCTTGCCATCGACTTCTGCAACGGGATAATCCTGCATACTGCCGTTTGAAGCTTTGTTTCCGGAGCGTGAGTAGAGTCCGTAACCGGCAAAGCATGATACAACAAACAGGACTATTACTGTGATCATTATTGATTTAACGTGATTTCTCATATGTCTTAACAAGGAAAATCGTCCTCCTTTAATATAGAAGCCTAAATACAGAAAGCAACCATGCTATGATACGACAGAGATGTTTACATGTCAAAGCGGCAATGTTCCAAATTTATTCATAATCGCTTTATTTTGAGTTAGATATTCTCTGCCTGCTGTTTCAGCGGCTCTTATGTCTTTTGCAAGCTGAATTTTAAGCTCATCGGCATTACTGAATTTCATTTCGTCTCTGTTTCTGGATGTGAGAAATACTGTAAGGTTCGTGCCGTATAGGTCTCCGCTGAAACCGATTATGTGTGTCTCGCAGCGCAGAGACCTGATTCCTTCAAATGTAGGATTATAGCCCATGTTAAGGGCAGCCGGATACCACACTCCGCCTATGTTGACCAATGCGGTGTAGCTGCCTCGTCTGGGATAGACTTTGCCTGTTTTTACTCCCATGTTTGCCGTAGGAAAGCCCAAGGTGCGTCCGCGGCAGTCGCCCTTGATTATTTTTCCCTGTATTATGTAGGGGTGTCCTAACATTTTGCAGGCGTTTTCCATGTTCCCCCTAAGAATAAGTTCTCTTATAGCTGTGCTGCTTACGACATTTCCGCCCATCGTGTATGATGGAATCACATCTAAACTCCAGCCTCTCTCTTTACACAGCATGGTCAAAAGTTCGGGCGTTCCGGTTCTGGCACGGCCGAAGCGGAAGTTTTTTCCTATGACAAGTCCGTCAATTTTATTCCTGAGAGCTATGTATTCGAGAAAGGCCTCCGGCAGCATGTCCGCAAGAGCACGAGTAAAAGGTATCTTGTCCATAACAGGCACGGCAAGGTACATGGATAGGAGTGTGCGTTCTTCCGGTGTAAAGAGGAATTTGAACGCATCACTATTAAAAAACTGCTGGGGATGACCTTCAAAAGTTATGACTCCCCATCTTGTTTTTATTTTAGCCGCTCTTTCTTCGGCAGCGCACAGGAGCTGCCTGTGTCCCATATGAAAGCCGTCGAAAGCGCCTAGAGCAAAGATCATAGTTCTAACTCCTGTCGTTAATGATGTTGACGGACGGCATTAAATTAAATGTGCCTCCGACTGTTTTTGCGGAGCAGACAGAAAATAGTTTGTCCGAAATGACTGCGATGCTTCCGTTTTCCGACGCACGGCTCTGAAAAGAGAGTCTTTTCATCTCTGTCAGGCTGACACCGAGTCCGTTGATAAGTCTGACGGAGGTATTTTGGTCTGCCAAGTAGGACGGACATGCAAGTCTGACTTTTTCAATCGGTATCAGTTCTTTCGAAATTTCGTCAGCTCCCATGTTCAAAATATCAGCCGCGCTTTTGCATTCGTTTAATGAAAAATCCCCCACTGATATTCTTTCAAGGGAGTGGACATGGGCACAGCTAAAAAGAGCGCGTCCCAAGTCTCTGGCAAAGCTTCTGATGTAGGTTCCTTTTCTGCAGAAGATGCGGAAGGAGACTTTTCCGTCTGAAGAAATATCCGAGGTTCTTATTATTTTTTCAAAATATACTGCTTTTGGAGCTATATCGGGAATCTGTCCGGAGCGGGCTAAAACATGGGCCCTTTCCCCGTCCACATGGACTGCCGATATGTTTGGCGGACATTGCATTCTCCATCCCAAAAAACCGCACAAGGCTATGTCTACTATTTTTTCGGATATATCCCGCCAGTCGGCTTCGGCAACAGTTCTGCCGGATGCATCGTCTGTCGAAGTCTCGCTTCCAAGCTGCAGAACCGTATCATAGCATTTTGGCATTTCCATGATAAAACTGCTGAGCCGTGTTGCCTGACCTATAAGTATAACAAGAAGCCCCGAAGCAGTTGAGTCGAGAGTGCCGCCATGTCCGACCTTGTTTTTCCTTCCGACTGCCCGGCGGATTTGATCGACACAATAGGTGCTGCGTATATCAACAGGTTTGTTAATGGGCAGAAGGCCTGAAAGCAATGTATTTCTCCATCTCTTTCTTCAATTTTGGCAAGGTGTATTCCAGCGGTTCTAAAATTTTTGCGCCTGCCGCCATTGGGTGTCCGCCGCCGCCGAAGATGCATGCAAGTTCCCTGGCGCTGTAGGGCTCTCTGCTTCTTATGCTGACCTTGCAGCCCTCTTCCGTCTCTGAAAGTAGGGCCGCTATTTTGACTCCTTTTATCCTCAGAAGCATGTTGACAAGTCCGTCCAGTGATGACAAGTCCGCACCGACATCATTTATGTCGGATGCGGTGACGTAAAATACCGCGCCTTTGCCTCCGGAGAGAAGCTCTGTACGAGAGAAGACTCTTCCCCAGAGTTTAAGTATGTCTGAAGAGAGGTTCTCGTTTATATGGTCATCCACATCTGCTGGTCTGAGCCCGGCTTCGTGGAGTTTGGCAGCGCAGAGATGACTGTGCGCTGTGGTCGAGTTGTATCTGAAGTTGCCGTTGTCTGTTGTCAGAGCCGAGTAGAGCAGGATGCTCTCAGTCTCTGTGATGCCTGAGCCTGAGTAATCGAGCAAGTCAATGATTATTTCGGCTGTAGCCGATGCCTCAGGGACGATGCAGTTAATTTTGCAGCAGAGCGAGTTATCTACGTGGTGATCTATATTTACCAATGAAGTTTTACTCCCTGCAATTTCGGAGATCCAATCTATGCTTCTTTCTGCTGTACTGGTATCAACGCATATCACAAGACTTCCATCCTTATCTGAGGACGCAAGAGGCAGGTTAGGCCGATAAGCCGAAGCAAAGGGCAGAAATTGATATCTTTCTGGAAAAGGACTCTTGCCTGTAACGAAAGCCCTTTTACCGCTCCTGAGAGCGAAAGAATAGAGGGCAAGAGCACAGCCGAGGGTGTCTCCGTCAGGATTTTCATGACACACTATGTACCACTGGTCACTCTCTTTCATGCAGTGCAGTATGGCATCAAACTTGTCCTTCATATCTTTATTCAGTGACATTACGCTGTTTTTCCTCCGCTTTGGCTGAATCCATTGCTGCAACTCTGTCAAGTAGTTCGTCCATAGCGCGGGCTTTGGCTTCCGAATCATCGTAGACAAAGTGGAGTTCGGGAATGGTTCTTAGGTGCATCTCTTTGCCTAGCATCGAACGAAGCTGTCCGCCCACAGACTCAAGGGCTGTTTGAACTTCGTCCTTTGTCTCAGGTTTTATAAGAGTGTAAAAGACTTTGGCGTGTCCTAAGTCTTTGGTGACATTCACTTTTGTTAGGATAGCATCACGGACTTCTTCTTTTTTTATTCTGCCCTGAAGCATCTCCGATATAGAGCGCAAAAATTCTTTATTTATTCTGTCAATCCTGTAAGTCACCATAGGTAAATACCTCCCGGGTGAAATCAACCATCTGCATTTCTCCTCCGTCTTCCCTGGTGCGGAGAAAATTTTCAAGGTTTTCCAGACGTTCAGAGACTTCTGCCGAAGATGATCCCGCCGCCGTAAAGCCAAGTTCGACTCTCTGCCACAAATCAAGAGGGCCTAAGTCGGCAGCGGAGACAGCGAAACGGGAGCGGGCTCCGTCAATTATAGAACGTACAACATGCCTCCGCTCCTTGAGGCTACCTGCAAACGGCAGTCTCAAGGAGCACGAGGCGGCGCCTATCCAAAATTTCATGGTTTAGTCCAGAGTTTTCTTCTCTTTAAGTATTTCGTAGGCCTCTATTACGTCGCCGACATGGAAATCCTGGAACTTTTCGAAACTGAGTCCGCATTCGTTTCCTGCCTTAATCTCTCTGACATCGTCTTTAAAGTGTTTGAGGCTTGAGAGTTCTCCGCTCCAGAATACTACTCCGTCGCGAATGAGACGAACTTTGGCGTTTCTGCGCAGAAGTCCATCCATTACACGGCATCCTGCTATATTGCCAATTTTCGGTACTCTGAACATTTCTCTTATCTCAGCTGTTCCGAGTGTGTGCTCTCTGAGTTCGGGCGCCAGCATACCCTCCATGGCCGCCTTGACATCGTCAAGCATGTCATATATGACCTGGTAAAGTCTTATCTGAACGCCTTCATTTTCGGAAATTTTCTTTGCATTGCTGTCTGGGCGAACATTGAACCCTATGATGATTGCATTTGACGCTGAGGCAAGCATTACGTCAGATTCCGAAATTCGTCCCACTCCTTCATGAACTATGTTTACCGATACAGCATTTGTGTTCATTTTCATGAGAGATGAGTGGAATGCTTCAAGAGAGCCCTGAACGTCTGTCTTTAGAACTACGCTGAGCTGGGGAACTTCCTCTGTCTGCATTTTTTCGTAGAGTTCTTCAAGTGTCAGACGCTTTGATTTATTCTGGTCAAGCTCTCTGCGTTCAAACTCGTTCTGTGACATAATATCTCTTGCTTCTCGCTCCGAAGAGAGGGTGCTGAACTTTTCTCCGGGCTGGGGAACATTCTCAAGTCCGAGTATCTCAACAGGTGTGCTAGGACCGGCAGAGTCAATATTACGTCCCTTATCGTCAATCATGGCTCTTATTTTGCCCCATGACGTCTCGGTATGAATGATATTGCCTCTGCGCAAAGTGCCGTTCTGAACAATGACTGTGGCAACAGGGCCTTTGCCTTTATCAAGGTTGGCCTCTATGACAGTGCCTTCGGGCATTGCGGAAGGATCAGCCTTGAGTTCCTGCATTTCGGCAACTATGAGGAGCATTTCCAGAAGCTGATCTACATTTTTGCCTGTTTTGGCTCCTACATCAACCATTATTGTGTCTCCGCCCCATTCTTCAGGGACAAGACCATAATCGGAGAGCTGCTGGCGCACTCTTTCTGGCTTTGCTTCCGGTTTATCTATTTTATTTACGGCCACGACGATTGGAACTCCCGCCGCTTTAGCATGGTTGAGAGCCTCTATTGTCTGGGGCTTGATGCCGTCGTCGGCTGCGACTACGAGTATCGCTATGTCTGTGACCTGTGCCCCGCGCGCGCGCATGGACGTAAAGGCTTCGTGTCCCGGTGTGTCGAGGAATACAAGGGTGTTTCCGTTGTATTCCACACGTGAAGCTCCTATGTGCTGTGTGATTCCTCCGGCTTCTCTCTCTGTAACTTTTGTCTTTCTGATGTTGTCGAGAAGAGTTGTCTTGCCGTGGTCAACGTGTCCCATAACCGTGATGATGGGGGGTCTTGAGGGAAGCACTTTAGGTGCTGAGGAGGCCGTTTTTTTGTTTTTGGCGTTTTTCTTACCGCCCTGCTGCTTTATTTCTTTCTTTGCCGGCTTTTCTTCTTTTACTGCGGCTGGTTCAGGTGCGCCGAATATTATATTTTTCTTGAATCCTTTGCCAAGGATTTCAAGTATTTTTGCGTCTGCACGTGCCGTGGCAGGAAGCATCAATCCGGCAGCCATAAGAAGCTTTACGGCGCTGCCAGCCTTCTCCCCGGCGGCGGACGCGACTTCGGATACGGAAGAACCGTCGCGTACTGTCAGAAGCTCGTATGTTGAAATGGCCTTAGTCTCTTCTTTGGCTTCTTTTTCGATCTTTTCTTTCAGCGATTCTTCGACGAGAGCAGCAGCTTCGTCATCGATTGAGCTCATATGGGACTTTACACTGATTCCCAATTCCGTAAGTATATCTACCATCTCCGAATTGCTTTTTTCAAGCATTTTGGCTAATTCGTAAACTCTCATTTTACTCATCAGCATCACTCCTATCCTGTAATGACAAAACTTTTTTTGCAAAACCGTCCTGCAGAGAGAGGGCGGCTACCTGAGCTGTTTTTAATCCCATCGCTGCGCCGAGGGCGTTTCTGTCTATGCCTCTCAGCACAACTTTTGTAACTTCACCGCGTTCCGCACCAGCGTCAACGCTTCTCAGAACGTTGGCTGAGCAGTCGTCGGAAACAATTACAAGCAGCGGAATGTGCTTCCTTAACTCGGCGAAGACATGATCCTGACCCACCATAATTCTTCCCGCTCTTTTTGCGAGCCCCAAGGTGTTAAGCAGCAGCACTGTATTATCGGGCATTATCTATTCACCTGTCTTATCATCTTTGCACATGCTCTCAAGTTTCAGATATATCTCATCGTCGGTCTGGACTTTTAAAGCTCTGGCAAAGGCTTTTTTCTTTTTTGCGCTTCTGATGCAGCTGATATCAGCACACACATAAGCACCACGTCCGTTAGCTTTTCCCGTAGCGTCAAAAACCACATCACCGTCCGGAGTTCTAACAACACGGAGCAAAGCTTTCTTAGGGGATTCTTCTCCGCATCCCACGCAGGTGCGAGGGCGTTTTTTCTTCTCTATCGTGCGTGGTTTATCCGCCATTGGCCTAGTGCCTCTCCTCTATCATTTCGGAGATATCAACAAAGAGATCTTTCATTGTCGGCAGTTTCTCTTCGTCTTTGACCTTTATATCTATCTTCCATCCAGTAAGGCGGGCGGCAAGCCTTACATTCTGCCCCGCTTTTCCTATCGCAAGGGATAGCTGATCCGATTTGACATAGGCCAGTACAGAACGATCCTGGTCAAGCAGAGGCTCTATTTTGATAATTTTGGCGGGAGAGAGCGCATTTCTGATATAAGAGAGGATATCTGTGCTCCAAACTATGATATCTATTCTCTCTCCGTTGAGTTCCGAGCTTATGGATTTGATGCGTCCTCCCTGTTTTCCTACGCATGCGCCCAGAGGCTCAACATTGACATCCAGAGTGGCTACGGCAATTTTGGCTCTGGTACCGGCTTCTCTTACAATGTTGCGAATTTCGACTATGCCGTCCTGAATTTCTGGCACTTCGATTTCAAGCAGGCGGCGCAGGAGTCCCGGATGTGTTCTCGAAACTATTATGCGCGGGCCCCTTGTTGTCTGGCGCACATCGAGAAGGTAGAACTTCTTCCTGTCACCTGGTATGTATTTCTCGCCGATGATTCTTTCTTCTTTGGGCATGATTGCCTCTGTCTTCTCGTTGAGGCGAACAAGTATCTGATCTCCCTCTGACTTGAAGATTGTTCCTGTTACTATGTTGCCTATTTTGTCGGCAAACTGTTCGTATACAACCTGACGTTCTGCGTCTTTAAGTCTCTGAATGATAACCTGACGCGCAGTCTGAGCGGCAATGCGGCCGAAGTCCTCGGGGAATACTTCTCTTCTTATTACATCCCCCACTGTTATGTCCGTATAGCCTCTCTTTATTGCTTCTTCTAGAGTTATTTCGCTGTCGGGATTCTCTATGGAATCGACTATCATGCGTACTTCGTAAAGAGTGAATTCTCCGCTTTCAGCATCCATGTAGACTTCCATAAGCTGGTTTCCGCCCTTAAATTTTTTATAGGCAGATATCATGGCTGCTTCGAGACTTGAAACAATTACCTCTTCGGGAAGTCCCTTCTCTTCTTCTATCTGTTTGAGCACTTTTTTAAAATCTTTTCCAAGCTGCATAGATTAGGCTCCTCTCTTAAAATTTTATCTTCATGTTTCAGATTTGCTATTTCTTTTTCTTAGGAATTTTTTTGAAGGTCTTTTTTTGTCCGCTCTCTTTTACATATATTAAATGGCCTCTTTTTATATCCAATATTGAGAATGCTTTTTCTTCTCCCGAAACAGAAAGAGTAACAGTACCGCTTTCATCGGATGAGACAATCACTCCTTGGACTTTTCTTCCGCCCTTGAGGGAAAGGTGCGCCTCTTTGCCTGTAAAATTTCTGTAGTCTTCGGGAGTAAAGAGGGGGCGCTCAAGGCCCGGTGAACTGACTTCCAAAAAATATCTTTCCGGCAGGACGTTTCCCACGCTGTCAAGATATTCATTGACCTCTCTTGAAACAGTCTCACAGTCGGAGAGGTCTACTCCGCCAGGCATTTCAAGATAAACACGCAGGATGTTCATTCCATTTTCGTTGATAAGTTCAATTCCTGCGCAGTCATACCCGAGAGAGCCTATTTTTATTCTCAGCTCCGCAAAAACTTCTTTCATTTTTTCAGTATTCAAGACTTGCCCCCTGTAATAAAAGAAGAGTGGGCATGACCCACTCTTCCAGAATTTTCCTCTGAATTAGTTTTAGAATTGTAGCACTTATTCTGAAAACGGTCAAATTTACGGAACAAGATGGATGTACAGAAAGATCGTCACGTATTTTTTATTCTCTCTCATTAATATCTGCCGAAGTTATTTTTCGGAAGTATTTTACTTCGCCGACCTTGTCCATTCAAACATGGCGATAGAGGCGGCAACTGATGCGTTAAGCGAGCCTGTCGTTCCCTGCATGGGGATAAAGCGCAGCTCATCGCAGGACTTGGCGACAAGGCTGCTGAGGCCTTCGCCTTCCGCTCCCACGACAAAGACAGTGCGCGGAGGCATGTCCGCTTTGAAGAGAGTCTCTCGGCCTTCCATAGCTAATCCTACAACCCAAAATCCGTGTTCCTGCAGCAGCTTGACGGTCTGGGATATATTGCCGACTTTGGCAACAGGAAGTCGCAGAGCCGCTCCAGCTGATGTCTTTAGCACAGTGCCTGTTGGAAGACATCCTCCTCTTTTGGGGATCATTACTGCAGAAGCTCCGGCAGCTTCGGCGCTTCTTATGACGGCCCCCAAGTTGTGTGGGTCCTGTATGTGGTCGCAAAGCAGAATCATTACGGGAGCCGGGGCGGGAGGAATTACTCCCATTAGTTCATTCGCATCCCAAAGGCGCATCGGAGCCATATATGCTGCTATGCCCTGATGATTTTCCCTGCCTGTCAAGCGGTCGAGGACACTGTTTTCAACATTCTGAAACGTCACTCCCGCGCTTCTGCATAGCTCCGTGACTTTTGTCCTTATGTGAGGCTGAACATTTTTCCCCATGACAACTTTTGTACATCTGTCCGGGGTGTCTTCAAGAAGCGACATTACCGGGTTGCGCCCCCAACATATATCTTCGCTTACGCTTTTATTATCTTCTCTCATCTTATTTCTTGCCTTCTTTCATCTCTTTAAGAAACGCGGCAAGGTATTTGCCGGTAGGTCCTTTTGACTTTGCTATATCTTCCGGAGTACCTTTAGCGATTAATTTTCCACCTCGGCGTCCTCCGTCAGGGCCCAAATCCATTATATAGTCCGCAGATGATAATACATCAAGGTTATGTTCTATAACAAGGACTGAATTGCCTTGGTCAACAAGTTTATGAAGCAGTTTCAGCAGCTTTTTGACATCCGTGTAGTGAAGGCCTGTTGTGGGCTCGTCAAGCAGGTACAACGTATTGCCGCGGAATTTCTTTGAAAGCTCCGTTGCAAGCTTGACCCTCTGAGCCTCTCCTCCGCTTAGTGTAGTTGCTGATTGACCAAGTTTTATGTAGCCGAGCCCAGCTTCCTGAATTACTTTCAGTTTGTTGGCTATCCTCGGTATGTCTTTAAAGTGTTCTGCAGCTTCGTCTACGGTCAGATTGAGCACGTCCGCTATTGAAAGCCCCTTATGGCGGACTTCGAGAGTCTCTCTGTTGTACCTTTGCCCTTTGCAGACATCACATTTGACATAGACATCGGGCAGAAACAGCATTGAGACTTTCAGAACTCCGTCGCCGTTGCAGGATTCGCATCTTCCGCCTTTGACGTTGAAGCTAAAGCGTCCCGGCTGGTATCCTCTGAGCTTTGACTCCTGAAGCTGCGCGAAAAATTCTCTGATTGGTGTAAAGACTCCGGTGTATGTTGCAGGATTTGAACGAGGAGTGCGTCCTATGGGGCTTTGGTCTACAAGGACAATGTTTCTGAGAGACTCGTATCCCGTTATGGAATCAAATTTTCCCGGACGCTCTCTGTAATCTTTGTCGAACTTTCCTCTAAGCCCCTTATATAAAATTTCGTAAAGCAATGTGCTCTTGCCTGAGCCCGACACTCCGCTCAAAGCTCCTAGCACTCCGAGAGGGATGTCTATGTTTAATTTCTTCAGATTATTCTCTCTGCAGCCTTTAACTGATATTACACCAGTTGGTTCGCGTCTTTTGGCTGTGCTTCTGTAAGTTCCGTCCTCTTCGCCGCGCAAATATGCCGCAGTGGAGGAATTTCCAGCTCTTATCTCATCGGCTCTGCCGCTGGCGATAAGCTCCCCTCCGAGTTCTCCCGCCGCAGGGCCAAGTTCAAGTATGTGGTCGGCAGCAATCATGGTATCTCTGTCATGCTCAACGACAAGCACGGTATTTCCTATATCTCTTATAGCTTTCAGTGTGTCAAGCAGTCTGTTCGTATCTCTGGGATGAAGCCCTATGGTGGGTTCGTCAAGCACATAGAGAACTCCCGTAAGCTGGGAGCCTATCTGAGTAGCCAAGCGTATTCTCTGGCTCTCTCCTCCGCTCAGAGTGTCGGCTCTTCTAGATAAACTAAGGTAGCCGGCTCCGACATCATTAAGGAAGGAGAGGCGCTTGCGGACTTCAACAAGGGCCTGTCCGACAATTTTCTTTTCTCTAGCTCCGAGTTCAAGGCTATCCAGCACTCCGATAAGCTCTTCAACGGGCATTTCTGTTAGCTGAGCGATGTTGTAGCCTCCGAGAGTAACTGCAAGAGCCTCAGGCTTCAGGCGAGAACCGTGGCAGGTGGAGCACTCGTCTTCCACCTGAAAGCGCAGCAGCTCTTCCCTGTATATGTCGGATTCCGTCTCCGCCAACCTCTTGTCAAGCCACGGCAGAAGGCCTATGTATTTGCCGTTGTAGTCCCAATCTCCGTTTTTGTCTGTAAATACCATAGGAATGACTTCGTCCGTACCATATAGCATCACATTTTTGACCTCATCGGGAAGTTCTTTAAATGGCAGAGAGAGATCCCAGCCTTCGTGCAGGGCCGCTAGCTGCTCCGCCTTCTGAACCATGTATTTCATGGTTTTCCAAGGGATAAAGCCACCTTCGCCTATCGGAAGTTCTGGGTTTACCGCCAACTCTTCGGAAAAATGGAGGTGTACTCCGAGGCCTGAGCATTCGGGGCAAGCTCCGAATGGGTTGTTGAAGGAAAAGAGCCTCGGCTCTATATCAGGAAGGCTTATCTCGCATTCGGGACATATGTATTTTTCGGTAAGTTCAAGCTCTTCCGTGCCTTCCGATACAAGCAGGACAAAGCCGTCAGATATCTTAAGCGCCATCTCGACAGCCTCAGCAAGCCTAGAGCGATTTTCTTCCTTTACCCTGAGCCTATCTATGACGCACTCTATTGAGTGACGTTTTTTCTTGTCCAGCTCCACTTCCTCTTCAAGCCAAAACATTGTTCCGTCAATGCGGGCGCGGAGATATCCCTGCTGGTGGAGTTTCAGAAGGAGATTTTTGTATTCCCCTTTTTTTGCTTTGACAAGAGGAGAGAGGATTTCCAGAGGCTTGCCGTCATACTCTCTGTATATCCTGTCTATTATCTCGTCAATGCTGTATCTGTGTACCTCTTTGCCGCACTTGGGGCAGTGGGGCGTACCCGCTCTTCCGAAAAGCAGACGCAGGTAGTCGTAAATTTCCGTCACTGTACCTACAGTCGAGCGAGGGTTGTGGCTTGTCCCCTTCTGTTCTATCGATATTGCGGGAGACAGGCCTGTTATATCATCTACATCGGGTTTGTCTGAAATGCCTAAAAACTGCCGAGCGTATGAGGAAAGAGACTCGACGTAGCGTCTCTGACCCTCTGCATAGACAGTGTCAAAGGCTAAAGAGGACTTGCCTGACCCGGAAGGGCCTGTTACCACTATAAGTTTATTTTTTGGAATTTCTACGTTTATGTTTTTTAAGTTGTGCTGTCTTGCGCCTGTTATTTTGATTGTTTGTTCCAACCCCTGTACCGCCTTTCAGTTCCGAAATTCTGTCTCTTAGCTCTGCGGCAAGCTCAAAATCCAATTTTTCAACCGCATGCCACATCTTCTGTTCAAGCTCGTGTATGTCGGGAGCATTGTCCTCCGTATTGGGCGACGCGGCTCTCATTCCATGGTATCTTTCATCTTCCAGCAGTTCGGCCGGAAGCAGATCCTTTACCGCTTTTGATATCGTTTTGGGAATTATTCCGTGCTCTTCATTGTACTTATTCTGTTTTTCTCTGCGTCTTCCAGTCTCTTTCATAGCAGTGTCTATGCTGTCAGTTATTCTGTCCGCATAAAGTATGACTTTGCCTGCCTGATTTCGTGCAGCTCGTCCTATCATCTGTATAAGTGAACGGTGCGAACGCAGATATCCTTCTTTGTCCGCATCGAGTATTGCCACGAGAGAAACTTCGGGCAGGTCTATTCCCTCTCTGAGAAGGTTGACTCCGACAAGTACGTTAAATACTCCCAAACGCAGATCTCTCAGCAGTTCGGCTCTCTCAAATGTATCCAGCTCCGAATGTATGTATCTGACCTTTATTCCCAGTTCCGCCATATATTCGGCCAAATCCTCTGCGGAACGTTTTGTCAGAGTGGAGATGAGAACTCTGTCTCCCTTTTCTATTATTGGCCTGACTTCGGCAAGAAGGTCATCAACCTGCCCCGTCGCTTTATGAACCTCTACGAGAGGGTCTGTAACTCCTGTTGGTCTGATGAGCTGCTCAACGACCTGACTTGAGTGCGCGAACTCGTAATCTCCGGGTGTCGCGGATATAAAGAGAGCGTTTTTGAGCAGAGGCTCATATTCATCCCACTTAAGCGGCCTATTGTCAAGACAGGAAGGCAGCCTGAACCCGTGTTCTACAAGGACTTCTTTTCTGGCTCTGTCCCCGTTGTACATGCCGCGTACCTGCGGCAACGTCATGTGGGACTCGTCTATAAATATCATAGAATCCTCAGGGAAAAAGTCCATCAGTGTTCCCGGAGCATCTCCCTCTTCTCTGCCGTCAAGGAAGCGGGAGTAGTTTTCTATTCCGGAGCAGTAGCCAACTTCAAGGAGCATCTCAAGGTCATATTTTGTTCTCATCTTTATACGCTGAGCCTCTATCAGCTTGTTTTCCGACTCAAGAGTCAGAACTCTTTGGGCAAGTTCCTTTTCTATCAGATCCGCAGCTTTTACAATGGCATCGGAGGTCGTGACATAGTGCTGTGCAGGGAATATTCCTGCATGATCTTTTGTCAGTATTGTCCTGCCGGACACAGGATCGATCTCTTCTATTCTCTCTATTTCATCGTCAAAAAAGAGAACCCTCATCGCTGTGTCGCTGTAAGCCGGGTATATCTCCATTGCCTCCCCTCTGCTTCTGAAATTACCGGCCTGGAGGGAGATATCGTTCCTCTGGTAGTAATTGTCTAGCAGACGGGTCATAAAAGCGCGCCTTTCCCATTTTTCGCCTACCGCGAATCTGAATATGGCATCCTCGTAATTTTTCCTTTTTCCAAGTCCGTAAATACATGAGACGCTGGCGACAACTATTACGTCTCTGCGCTCAAGCAAAGCTTTTGTCGTGGCAAGCCTCAGACGCTCTATTCTCTCGTTTACCGATGCGTCCTTCTCTATATATATATCCTGAGCGGGCATATATGCCTCAGGCTGATAATAGTCGTAGTAGCTGACAAAATAGTTTACAGAGTTATTTGGAAAAAATTCCTTAAATTCGCTGTAAAGCTGAGCCGCCAGTGTCTTGTTGTGGGCCATGACGAGAGTCGGGCGCTGGAGACGCGCTATCACATTTGCCATAGTAAAAGTTTTGCCGCTGCCTGTGACTCCCAGCAGAGTCTGCACCGCGCCTGGTCTTTCAAAACCTTTGACAATTTTTTCAACGGCCTCTGGCTGATCTCCGGAAAGAGGCCAAGGAGCTGCAAGTTCAAATCTGTCAGTCATCTCAACACCGCCTTAATATCCAAAAAACGCCCGGGAAAACCCCGGGCGTCCCTAAATATAATATCAAAACTGTTTTAAATTACACCCGATATTATACTTACATTAAGCTTTTATATCATCTTCGTTATCGGCTTCGGTCCTTATTGACTCTGATTCAGCATCTTCGCTAAGAGAATCTTCGGACTCGGGCTCCTCGGAATTCACTGCTTCTGATTCTTCCGCTTTTTCCTCAGACTCGTCTTCATCTTCATCGTCAAGAGGCTTTTCGGGCTGCTCTTTCTTCGGATAGCCGAGCAGTTCGTCGAGTTCGTCACCTTCAAGAACTTCTTTTTCCAGAAGCAGGCGCGTTATTTCTTCGAGACGTTCTCTGTGCACGGTAAGAATGTTTCTTGCAGCTTCGAGGCTGTCGTCTATTATACTGCGGACTTCCTGGTCGATTGCGTATGCGATTTCGTCGCTGTAATTTCTGTCTTCGACTATATCTCTTCCGAGGAAGACTTCATGCTGCTTCCTTCCCAATGTGACGAGACCAAGTCTCTCACTCATACCAAACTGTGTAACCATCTGGCGTGCCGTCTGTGTGGCTCTTTCCAGGTCATTTGAAGCCCCGGTGGTCACATCGCCAAACTTTATGGATTCGGCTGTGCGTCCCGCAAGAAGAATTGTAATCTTGTCCGCAAGCTCCTGTCTGGAGATGAGGAATCTGTCCTCTTCGGGAAGCTGGAGAGTGTAGCCCAGGGCCATGTGTCCTCTCGGAATAATGGATATTTTGTGTACAGGGTCGCTTCCTTCAAGCTTGCTTGCGACTAATGCATGTCCAGCTTCGTGATATGCGATTATTTCGCGCTCTTTGGGGCTTATTATGCGGCTCTTTCTCTCAGGTCCGGCCATAACTCTGTCGATGGCCTCTTCAAATTCCGACATGCCGAGTCTGTCTTTGCCTCTGCGTGCCGCAAGAAGGGCGGCTTCGTTGACAAGATTTGCTATGTCGGCTCCGACAAAGCCCGGGGTTCTGCGCGCTATTACGTCAAGGTCTACTCCCTTGGCTATCTTCTTATCTTTAAGGTGGACTTTGAGAATGTCTCTTCTGCCGGTTACGTCGGGACGATCGACTACGACCTGCCTGTCAAAGCGGCCGGGACGCAGAAGAGCCGGGTCAAGTATGTCGGGGCGGTTTGTCGCGGCGATAAGGATTATCCCTGCCCCCGCCTCGAAACCGTCCATTTCGACGAGAAGCTGGTTAAGGGTCTGTTCTCTTTCGTCATGGCCGCCGCCGAGTCCCGCTCCGCGGTGGCGTCCGACTGCGTCGATTTCGTCTATGAAAATTATACATGGCTGGTATTTGCGCGCCTGTTCAAATAGATCTCTGACACGAGCCGCGCCGACTCCGACAAACATTTCCACAAAATCGGATCCGCTTATGCTGAAGAAGGGGACATCTGCTTCGCCCGCTACAGCTCTTGAGAGCAGTGTCTTTCCAGTACCGGGGGCTCCAAGGAGAAGGACTCCGCGCGGAACTTTTGCACCGAGCTTTGTAAATTTCTCCGGCGCTTTAAGGAACTGAACGACTTCTTCAAGTTCTTCTTTGGCTTCGTCACAGCCAGCAACATCTCCGAAAGTGACTTTGGGTCTGTTGTCTATAAACATTTTGGCTTTGCTTTTGGCAAATCCCATTACTTTATTTCCGCCGCCCTGCATATTGTAGATAAAGTAAATCCACACTCCTATGAGCAAAAGAGTCGGAAGCAGCGATGTCAAAAGAGCTGTCAGCCACGAATTTTTGGGGGGAGGAACTACCTCAACTTCGACACCCTTTTCCGCTATCACGGAGGGAAGGGTTGCCGCATCAAGGATATAGGTTGTAAATTCTGCACCCGATTTTAGCTTTCCCTTAAGCTGTTCATGCTCTATTTCAACCTTAAGAACGTTGCCGGAATTGACCTCTGACAGGAATTCACTGTAAGGCAGAACCTTCGCATCTTTTGCGCTTTTACTGTCAGGCGTCAGAAAAACGTTGACGAGGCTGACTACAAGTACAATAAGTACAATGTACATACCTACGTTTTTGGATGTTTTATTCAAACTTGGAGACCCTCTCTTTCTTAAAAGCTATTTTATTTTCACACACTGTTAGACCGGCTCTGCAACATATATGGCCGGCAAGTGACGATATTTCCCCGCATAATCAAGTCCGTATCCTATTACGAAGGCATCAGGTATTTCAAAACCTGTGTATTCGACTTCGACTTCTTGTATGCGTCGCTCTGTTTTGTCAAGCAAGACGCAAATTTCCAAAGTTTCGGGATTTCTTTCCATCATAAGCTTTTTGATGTAAGTAAGAGAAAGCCCTGTATCAAGTATGTCTTCCACTATCATAACGTGCTGACCGTGAATATCACAGCTCAGGTCTTTTTGTATCTGGACAACTCCGCTGCTTTTTGTTGAAGCTCCATAGGAAGATATTGCTAGGAAATCTATCTGGACATCGACTTCGGGCCCGATTTCCCTTATAAGGTCGGAGAGAAACACTACGGCTCCTTTGAGCACACAGATACAGATTAATTTTTTGCCGGCATACTTTTCACGAATCCCTGCCGCAAGTTCTTTTATCTTATTGTCAAGTTCTGATTTTGATATCAGGACCTTGCCAATTTTATATTCCATCGTCCCCACTCCCACAACGTGATTTGTATATTCATAAGCACATGCCATAATAACATATTTATGGCTATATAGCCCACCACGGAATTAACTCTTTTTGGTTATTTTGCCTATTTTTTTTGATACTTTTTTCAATATCGTCTCTGTGAAGCCATCCCATGCCCCTCTGCGAGTAACAGACTTCAATGTCTGCCGCCCACTGGAAACGCCACGAACCGCCCCTGCGTATGAGAGATATAAGATTCATCGTTCTTGGGCGGGAAAGAGTCGGAAGCCCGAGCCTCTCTCCCTGGAGCCTCAGCATCTCTGCAAGGACAAGGTCTGAGACAAGGTACAGCTCTCTGACGTTCCAAGCGGCTTCGGCGGGAGCAATTACGAGCAAGCGCGACGCTATCTGCGCAGATGACATAACCGCCCGCTCCGCAAGCTCAGCGTCTATCTGGTGAGCCAGCCCCAGCATCGATACTTCAAAATTGGGATTAAGATTTTTTCTTATCCATGGAATAAGTTCTTCTCTCACTCTGTTTCTTGCGTATATTGTGTCGGTGTTGCTGGCATCCTCCCTCCAGCTTACTCCGTTGGCACGAAGCATTTCTCTGAGTTCGGTGCGTCTGAAATCTATTATAGGCCTTACTATGTTTTCCCTGACTTCGGGTATGCCTCTTAGCCCAGTGAGACCGCTCCCTCTAAAAAGATTCATAAGCTGAGTCTCTACCAAATCATCGGCTGAGTGTCCCACAGATATAAAGTGCAGTCCCTCTCTCGCGGCAGTTTCGGCAAAATGCCTGTATCTCTCTCTTCTGCCTGCCATCTCGAAAGACTCTCCGCCGATTCTTTCGGCGTGCACATCAACAACTTTTACAGAACACTTTATCTCCCAGTCGCGGCAGAGATTTTTTGAGAATTCGGCATCCTCGTGAGAGACACCCTCTCTTGTGCAGTGGTCGAGATGAGCCGCCACTATCCTGCCTTTATAGAATTTTTTAAGAAGCCAAAGGAGGGCAACGGAGTCTCCTCCTCCGGAAAGAGCAGTAACTATACCGTCAGAATTCCACCAGCCCTGACGTTCTCCGGCTGCCTTGAATTTCTTAAACAGAAGAATGTTCAAATCCATCAGCTATCACCACGACAGAAAAAATTTGTTGTCTATCAGCAAAAAAGGGTTCACGCAAGTGCGTGAACCCTTTAATCTTCTGGAGCGGAAAACGGGACTCGAACCCGCGACCTACGGCTTGGAAGGCCATCGCTCTACCAGCTGAGCTATTTCCGCAAGCAACGCAAGAAATGATATCATTACATCTTTCATCTGTCAAGGTTTTACAGAAAACTTGCATGCTGTTTGTTAATTGAAAAACTAAATCCGACACCATACTCTGTGTTACCTCGGGATAACTTCTACAAATTTTGCTGTTTCGGGTGTGTCGGAATAACTTCTACAAGACATAAAGAGCTATAGTAATGATGTCACGTTTCAGTATGGTTTTTGAGAATGGGGTGTTTGAAATGAGCAGAAATTTTAAACATTTTACTATTGAAGACCGCATTCAAATAGCAACAGCTCTCAGTAAAGGAGAGTCTTTCAGAGCTGTAGCTGAATTAATAGGAAAACAGCCTTCGTCTGTATCAGAGGAGGTTAGGAGGCATTTAGTGAGGAAGCAGTCAGGAGGAGCCGGACGTCCTTTTAACGATTGTATTAACAGATTTAATTGCAAGGTTTCCTGTCTATGCCGCGAGCATAGCCCGTGCTTTAAGAAGTATTGCAGGAACTGTACGCTCTGTCGGTCCGTATGTACGGAGTATGTGAAGGAGGCGTGTATGTCGCTTTTATCACCTCCTTACGTATGTGGTGCATGTCAAAAACGGAAACAATGCACTTTGGAAAAAGCAGTTTATGATCCAACTTCTGCTCTGCTATCGGAGTCAAGACAGGGAATCACAGCATCCGACTATGAGTTGATGCGGCTGAACGAGATTATTTCTCCGCGTATAAAACAAGGGCAGTCTGTATATCATATATGGTGTACTGAGAGAGATTCGTTGATGTGCTCAGAGAAAACGATATACAACTATATAGATCAAAAGCATTTCGATGCGATTAATCTGGATCTTTCGCGCAAGGTGCGCAGACGTCCTGCATCACAATCTAAAAACAATTTTAAGGTCAATACGATGTGCAGAGTAGGACGAGGCTATAGCGATTTTACTGCCTATATCAAAACACAGCCCGACACTTCGGTGGTAGAGATAGATTCTGTAATCGGTAGGGTTGGCGGGAAGGTCATGCTTACTGTGCATTTTCCGGATTCACTGCTTATGCTTATCTTTCTGCGTGATGCAACACAGCAAAGTCTGTCACGGATATTTTCCAATCCCTCTGCCTGTGCTTGGGACACGAAGAGTACATCAAGCTTTTCCCTATTATACTCACAGATAATGGCAGTGAGTTCACTAATCCTGATGCATTAGAGCTTGCCGATAATGGCAACAGACTCTGCCGCGTATTTTACTGCGAGCCGTCATCACCCTACCAGAAGGGTTCCATAGAGAACAACCATGAACAGATACGCAAGGTACTCCCAAAAGGAACCTGCTTTGATAATCTTGAACAGTCCGATATGCAGCTGTTGTCCAATCACATAAACTCTCTTAAACGGAGAAAGCTGAATGGACGCTCTGCATACGAAACATTCAGCTTTCTACATGGAAAGGAAACGCTCCGTTTGCTGGGTGTTTCCTCCATTGCGCCGGCAGACATTAATCTAACGCCGACATTGCTGCATAACAGACAGCGCTAATATTATAACTTAAAATTGCCATGCTGAAACAGTGACATAAAACGATTAAACCAGCCTATCGGAATAACTTTTACAAAAAAAGTTTGTTTACGATATGGCAATGTTGCTGTGTCGTAAAGTTAGCGCCTAAAACCCTGTAACGAATAATGATACTCAAAAAAGATTACATATATCTTTTAAAGGTGACCATTTTATATATTTATAGTTACCTTGCATGGGCCTAAAATTCAAATGAGCCAAGGCAGGGTCGCATTTACTTCTACAAACTCGGATTAACTTTTACAGTTGAGCCTTGCATGCTGTTTTCTCAGAGCCTTAAAATATTATCTCTGCCAATTATTGGGGAAAACGTCTTTTAAGCGGCCACTCGAAAGTATTATGCGCAGTATGAGAACGGAGCTGACTATTCCGACCGCTCCCTGCATAGTATTGCCTGGAATATCCGCAAGGGCGGGATTTCTGCCAAGAAGAAAACATTCAAATATAAAATATCCCAAAACCATTACAGCCTCGGCCGATAATGCTGACAAGGCAAGGGCGAAAATTTTATTTGCGGAAAATATCTTTCGAGCCGCTTTGAGCACATAAAAGGCCAAAGCTGCCATTGTTCCTTTTATTACAAATGTGGCAGGCATATATACCATAAAGCCTAAAGACATATCCGCAAGAGATGCCCCGGCAGCGGCAGCTGCAGCCCCCCAAACAGGGCCTAAGAGACATCCAGCCGCTATAACCATACAGTCGCCGAGATTTGCAAAACCGCCGCCTGGAAGAGGAATGGCGAGAATTATCGTCGATACAGCTACCAGTGCCGCAAATAGAGCCGATGTTACAAGTTTTTTGGTGTTGTCACTCTGCAATTAAATCCATCCTTCTTTTATTTCATATCTTTGCAATTATACCATGCTAATTCTTCTGCGGCACAAAGAGAAAAGGGATGCCGATGCTGCTTGAAGTTACCCTCCCTTTCATATAATACTCTTTTTAATTATCTGATTTGATGTAGTATTTTTACAAAGGTGCTATGGTTCAAAGGGGGCATTGCGGTGAAAAAATGTATCCGATTTTCACTATTTATCTGTGTTGTTATTATATTTGCGGCCGCGATCGCAGCCGAAAGCACACATTGTCTGTCAGACGGCGCAAAAAGTGCCATATTTGAGAAAGGAGCAGAAAGGATGAAAAGCAGTATCGCTGATACAACTTATGTAAAAAAGGACGGAATCGGAGTGATATATTTGGCTGGAGGCTGTTTCTGGGGGTTGGAAAAGCTTATGGAGTCTCTGCCTGGCGTGATAAGCGCGGTCAGCGGCTATGCAAACGGAAATCCAGAGATAATTCCGACCTACGAACTTGTCTGTACAGGCAAAACCGGTTACAAGGAGTGCGTAAGAGTTGAGTACAGCAAGGATAAAATAAGCCTTGAGACTATACTCTTCTCTTTCTTCAGAGTAATAGATGCCACTGTCAGCAACAGACAGGGCAATGATATCGGCAGCCAGTACCAGAGCGGTGTCTACTATACGGATGAGTCTTCAAAAAAGAGTACGGATCGAGTCGTATCGGTAGAGAAACAAAGAAATTACGGTTTTGCAGTGGAGACGGAACCGCTTGCTGTTTTTCATGAGGCTGAGGAGTATCACCAGAACTATCTCACAAAGCATCCTGGCGGCTACTGTCACATAAGCCGCAGCGAAATGGATGATGCGGCAAAGACCAGTGTCGATGCCGAGCCTTACAAAGTTATGACAGAAAAAGAGATGGAGGAAAAACTTACTCCTCTTCAGATAAAAGTCACACAAAAATCGGCGACAGAGCCTCCGTTCCAAAATAAATTCTGGGAGCATGAGGAAGACGGTCTTTATGTTGACATCACGACGGGAGAGCCCCTCTTCTCTTCTAAGGACAAGTATAAGACTTCCTGCGGCTGGCCGGGCTTCACAAAACCTGTTGATGAAAACGTAGTCAGATATATTGAGGATGACTCTTTCGGCATGTCACGCACTGAGGTCAGAAGCCGCGCCGGCAACTCTCACTTGGGACACGTTTTTAAAGGAGACCCTGAATCGCCGAACGGCGTCAGATTTTGCATCAACAGTGCTTCCTTGCGATTTATACCTTACGAGGATATGGATAAAGAGGGCTACGGCAAATATAAAAAATTTGTAAAATAAGCATCCTTTCAGGGAAAGCGTTTGTCTGAGACGAATCCACGCACCCTTGTTCTGTATGCCTTAAACAAAACATTACAAACAGGTACTGTATCCCGAGCCTCTCTCAGAGCAGAAAGGTTCGGGATTTTTCCTGTAAGAGGATATTAAGTTAGTTTGTTCCTGTATTGTTATGAGAAAAAGTTTGGACAGAGAGAGCCTGCTATTATTGATTTATACTTCGCAGAAATATTTCATGCTTGTCTTTTTCAGCTCTTTTTCGCTTTTGAGCACAACATAGCCGTAATCGCCTGCTTCGGACGAGAGCTTTGCAATCTGGGACTCCATCTCTTCCGGCGAGCGTGCGTGAACCATGGCATAGAGAGTGTAGGGAAAATCAGCAAACGCTTCCCTCTCGTAGCAGTGCGACACTTCGTCATATTTTATGAGAGTTTCCGCGGCTCTGTCCGCTTCTTCATGGGGAACTGAGAATACCATCATCGCGTTTTCGGTATATCCTGCCCTTTGGTGTCTTAGTATGGCCCCGAATCGCCTCATTAGACCGCTCTCTTTCATCTCTTTTATGCATGCGATGAGCTCATCCTCAGAGAGGTCTAGAACTTCGCCCCACTCTTTGTAGGGCCTTGTGCCGCAAGGCAGATCCCCCTGCACAGTGCCGATGATTCTCTTGGTTCTAAAGTCAAGAACATGCGGTACATCAGGCATTGCCATCTGTGGCTCACAAGGAGACATAGCCTTATCATTCATGGAAAAGTATGTCCTTATCTTATACTGTTTTAAAGCCTTAAGCATTTTTATATCTTTTAAACCGGTATTCTTTTCTATAAGAGCGACTGTGTTTCCTGCGGCATCATCGGACTCTCCTATCACTGTAAACCATATATTGTAGCTGTGGTTCCTTACATAGTTGTGAGTTACGGCTGTTATCGCTGAGGTGTACTCTGTGTAGATTGGCAGCAGAGGCTCAGCAAGGCGGCCGCAGCAGAGGCGTGCCGTGTAGCCAAGCCTGGACGAGACAAAAACTCCGCCTATTCTTCTGATTACTCCGCTTTCACGCAGAGAGGATATTGCGGCAAGAGACGACGCTGCGTCAGTGCCCACGGCATCTCCGATAAAGTCATAGGGATTTTTTTCAAGAGGGAATCCACCTTGAATAATATTTAAGATATCTCTGCATAGTTTTGTGAGTTCGTGACCCACAGTGCTAGAGTCCTTTGCCGTAAGCACAGTAAGGATCCTCGCCCATGCAGCCGCCGCCGTAATAGACAGCTCTTGCGCGGCAGCCTCCGCATGAATCGGAGTATTTGCACTCGGAACATGAACCTGAGTATCTGCGTGTACGCAGCTTTTTAAAAATCTGGCTTTCCTTCCATATCTTGTCAAAAGAGTCTTCTCTTACGTCACCGGCAGATTCAGGAAGATAGGCGCAGGGCTGGACTTTTCCTATGGGATTTATTATGCAGTAAGAAAGCCCTGCTATGCAGCCGCGCGAGAATCTCTGTTTTATTCCCATCTGCTCCGCTATGCGTACAAACTGAGGTGCGCAGGTGGGTTTTATCTCTATAGGAAGAGAGCTCTGCTTTTTCATTATCTCGCGCAGAAGAACCTCGTATTCGACTGCTTCAAGAGCAGTATCCTTGATGAACACTCCCCTCCCTACCGGGATAAGGAAGAATATGTGAAAAGCGGAGGCACCTTTAGCTGCGGCATAGTCGGCAATAGCGCAGATTTCATCTCTGTTCCAATCCATTACCGTAGTATGAATCTGAAACTGCAGACCGGCAGCAAGGCAATTTTTCATCGCTTCTTCTGTTTTGTCAAAAGCTCCGGCCATGCCGCGGAATTTATCGTGCTTTGCTCTGTCAAGACTGTCAAGGCTTATGCCTACTCTCACAGCCCCAGATTCTTTAAGTTTCTCCGCAGCAGCCGGTGTGATAAGAGTGCCGTTCGTTCCGAGAACAGGCCTTAATCCCAGAGAAGCTGCATAGGAGATGAGAGAGAATATGTCTTCCCTCATAAGAGGCTCCCCTCCGCTGAATATCATTATTTTGAAGCCTGCCGCAGCAATGCCGTCGAGCATTTTCTTCGCTTCTTCAAAAGAAAGTTCGCCTTCAGACTCGTTCCCTGCGTCGCGGTAGCAGTGAGGACAAGTTAGGTTGCATCTATTTGTGGTGTTCCAAGATATTATCATTTTATCTCCTCATCGGTCAGATAACAGGCAGGGTCAGAATGCCAGAAACCACCCGCAGCCTCGGCTCTGGCCCTAAAATTGCCGTTGCAAATATAAAGCCATCTGCATGACGAACACCGTCCCTTAAGGTGTTTTTTTCGGTCTTTCAGCGCCTGCAAAAGCTTGTCGGACTTGTCCGTCCAAATATCTTTAAAATTTCTCTCTTTTACATTTCCAAAGGTGACATGCTGCGTAAATTGATCAGGATGAACATCTCCGAAGCTGTCAACCGCGCCGAAAGCCATACCTGATCTGTTGCCGCCGTTTTTGCTTATAAGATTAAGCACACGTTCTGCTTTTTTTTCGTCTTTCGCCTTAACTTTAAGATAGAGATATATTGCGTCGGCATGGTTGTCTACAGTCAATATCTCTTTTGCCGCTCCCTTTTGGTAAAGTTCGAGAGTTTTTTCCATTATCAAATCCACAGCCTCACGGCTCTTGGCATGAGATACGTCGCTTTCGGCATTTGCTCGGCCCGAATAGACCAAGTGATAAAAGCATATTCTGTCTACATTCTCTTTCTCGGCAAGGTCAAATATCGCTGTAATATCATCCGCGTTATCTTTTGTGATTGTAAAGCGCAGTCCGGTTCTTTGGCCGGCAGAGACGCAGTTTCTTATTCCCTCTATGGCGGCACTGTAAGCTCCTTGAACTCCCCTAAATCTGTCATTGACGGAGCTCGTGCCGTCTATGCTTATTCCTACATAACCTATTCCTATATCTTTAAACCGCATTGCGGTATCTTTATCAATTAAAGTTCCGTTTGTCGATATTGTAGGTCTTATTCCGCGTTTCGAAGCGTATTCCGCCAGATTAAAAAAATCTGGCCTCATAAGAGGCTCTCCGCCTGAAAAAAGTATAACAGGGACATTAAAGTCGGCAAGCATATCTATAAAGCTGATACCCTGCCTATAGGTCATCTCGTTATCACTGCGCTCCAT
Source organism: uncultured Synergistaceae bacterium (assembly GCA_964422205.1). GTDB lineage: Bacteria > Synergistota > Synergistia > Synergistales > Synergistaceae > CAZNYN01. The sequence continues at coordinate 41,504 of CAYRAI010000019.1, forward strand.
GCCGGCCTGAGCATAGCAATGGACACATTTAAGATTGCAGCTTTTTGTGCAGTTCCACACAACGACGGGGCCTTTTTCGCAGCTTACGCCGTCTTTCGACAGAGCTGCATGGTCATTATACCTAAGGCTGTCTCCGTAATTGCTGCCGTCTGTCAGCAGCTTTGTTATACTTATCATTGAGCGGCCCCCATTTTTTAATAAATTTACTTTTTTATAAACAAGCGCCTGCCCTTATCGGCAGGCGCTTGTAAAAATTTTTTGTTTATTCCAGTTCGCCCTGCCTCGTAGCATAGTTCAGTTCTTTATGACCGAGCTTTGAGAGTTCCTCAACCTTATTCATGCAGAGATCCAGAGCTTTTGCAAGCCTTGTTCCGTATTCTTTGTCGGCTAAGTAGCAGTGAGCCGCATGGCGGTATTTGATATTCTTTGTCACTCCGCCTATGTTGCGGGCGGTATTGTCTATTAGAATTGCGCGTTTATCCTCTGTCATAAGGCGATAGAGGTCGCCGGCCTGATAGAAGCAGTTGTCCGTAGGGTCATCCTTCGGATCAAAAGCCCAAGCCGCACCGCTGATATCGAGAGGAGGAGCAGTGTGTTCCGGCTGGTCCGCCCACTCGCCGCAGGAGTTGGGCTGGTAGCCAATTGTCGAGCCTGAGTTGCCGTCCACTCTCATCATGCCGTCTCTGTGGTAGCTGTGCACGTGGCAGTGAGCTTTGTTTACAGGAATCTGATCGTGATTCACACCGAGACGGTATCTCTGCGCGTCTCCGTATGAGAAAAGACGCCCCTGGAAAAATTTATCCGGCGCAAAGCCTATGCCGGGAACAACATGTCCCGGGTTAAAGGCTGCCTGCTCGACATCAGCGAAGTAGTTTTCAGGGTTGCGGTTAAGTTCGAGTACACCCACTTCGATAAGAGGATATTCCTTGTGGTGCCATACTTTTGTTATATCAAACGGGTTTTCCGGATGTTTGCGCGCCTGTTCTTCTGTCATTATCTGAACAAACATTCTCCATCTCGGGAAATCTCCCTTTTCTATCGAGTCAAAGAGATCTCTCTGGTGGCTTTCTCTGTCGTTGGCAACTATTGCCGCCGCTTCCGCATCGCTTATATTTTTGATTCCCTGCTCCGTGCGCAGGTGGAATTTGCACCAGACTCTCTCGTTGGCAGCATTTATGAAACTGAAAGTATGTGAGCCAAAACCATGCATGTGTCTGTAAGAAGCCGGAATACCTCTGTCAGACATGGTAATGGTTATCTGATGAAGAGCTTCTGGAAGCATAGACCAGAAATCCCAATTGTTCTGAGCAGAACGCATATTCGTCTTAGGGTCACGCTTTACAGCTCTGTTTAAATCGGGGAAGTTGTGGGCGTCTCTTATGAAGAAGACAGGTGTATTGTTTCCTACAAGATCCCAGTTGCCCTCTTCCGTGTAGAATTTAATCGCAAAGCCGCGGATATCACGCTCTGCATCAGCCGCACCCCGCTCACCTGCTACAGTTGAAAACCTGACAAAAACTTCGGTCTCTTTGCCTATCTTTTCAAAAACTTTGGCGCTGGAATATTTCGTTATGTCGCCTGTTACCGTAAACTTTCCAAAAGCTCCGCTGCCTTTGGCGTGCATGCGGCGTTCCGGAATAACTTCCCTCTCAAAGTGCGCAAGCTTTTCCATCAGCCATACATCCTGCATAAGAACAGGTCCACGCTCACCCGCTGTCATACTGTGTTCGTTATTTGCTACAGGTGCTCCGACCTCGTTCGTAAGCTTCTTGCCATGCTCCTTGTCCATGAAACATTCCTCCAATCTGTCTTATCGCGGTAATATTCTCGTGCTTTTATTTGAATGATTGGACACTAAAAGAATATTTCTATATAAATTTTTATAATAATAGACATAATTTATATAGTTTTTAGAAAAAATAATTCTTCTTAAT
>CAYRAI010000020.1:0-40670 GCA_964422205.1 uncultured Synergistaceae bacterium
ATTATCGGAAGTATTTTTCCTGTGCCTCCCGCATAAATTGTAAATGTCTTCCCTGTCGGATCGGATACAAGCTGAGGTTCGGTTATCAGGCAGACTTTATAATCAAGCGAAAAACGCCGCTTCAGTTTGGAGAGAAGAGGCATCATAGAACGGCATCCGGCTGATATGTTTTCTTCATCCGGTACTGCCGTAAAGAGAATATTTACATCACTGCCGCAGCTTGAGAGGAGGGTGTGCATATTTATCGCAACTCCGGCTTTCATGTCCGCGGTGCCGCGCCCAAACATCCAGTCGTCATCGTCTAAGTGTTTAAGCACTTCTTTATCCGAGATACCGAAACTTTGCAGTTTTTCTTTCAGCATAATAGGGTTCAGAGCATATTCTCTTAGACTGCCATATGAATCTATTTCAACCGCATCGTAATGGCCATACAGAATTATAGTTTTATCGCTTTTTCCCCTTTTGAGAGCCCAGACAACAGGTCTCTCAAGAAAATCTCCCGTCTCCTCCATGCCGCATAAATCTTTGTGCTCCATAAAATATGGGTCTTCGGAAATTATGGAAAAAATCTTTTTTCCCGCCTCTTTTTCAATTAGAGTGCCAGTGTCGCTCTGAATTGAGACAAGTTCCAGAAAAAACTCTTTGATACTTTTCAAAAATACCACTCCGTCCCGGTTTAATTATGCTGATTTACATGCTAGAATATTCAAAATATAACGATTTTTGGTTTTTTTGTAGAGAGGTTTTATTCTATTATTTAGTCACAATTTAGCGTATAAAACTAAACTTGAGAGAAAATATAGCTTAAATATAGGACAGCACGGTGCATATCAGCGCAATAGTCTTTTTACCGAAGGATTTTGCCGCTCAGCTTGAAATAATGAATTATTAGGGGATGGAAAAGGTGAAAGAGGAAAAATTGATTCTGGATGAGGTCGCATGGAATATTCTCATTGAACTTCAGAGAAATGCGCGCATATCCTTCAAGCAGCTTGCGGAGACGGTAAATCTTTCTCAAACGGCCACGATTGAAAGAGTGAAGAAAATGGAAGAAGCCGGCATAATAACCGGGTATAGCGCAAATATTGACACAGTGAAGGCTGGTTATGCTCTGACAGCACTCCTTGCCTTCAGCACAAATTACGGAGACCCCAGAGAAGTTGTAAACGAGATAATAAAAGAGGTGCCGGAAATAATTTCATCTTGGTCTGTAACAGGAAGCAATGACCGCATTTTCGAGGTTAAAATCACGACGCTTGAATTTCTGCAGGATATTCTGACTGTGCTGACAAAACATGGTAAGGTGGTGACAAGCATCGTTCTTCCCGGTTCTATCAAAAAGCAAATACTAAAACCACCGAGAAACAGGATGTGACCCTTTGCATGCCTCCGTCTGCTTTGGAATATAAAACGGTGCACCTGAACCTTTGCAGTCAGGTGTATTTAATGTCGTTTCGGATTGGGGGATGATTTGATGTTTCGAGAGATATGTGCCTGCTGACAAAAAGTTGGACTCTGAATATGCACCCGAAGAACTTCATATTTATACTAAGTTCTCTGGATTGGCAAGTTTCAATGCTATGTCAGCAGTGAAGCGACAATGCCGCTCAGGAATACAGCTGATGTGGTTTGGCGGCGGTGTTCCTCTGAATTTAGGATTATTCAGCTTTGCTGAAAATAATGGTTTGTTTTATCTTAATTTTAGAGTGAATATGCTCCGCAGGAAGGAAATAAAGATAAAGAGAGCCCCCAGTGCCAGTGCCGCATCGGCTATGTTCATGTATAGCCCGTCCGCGAAGATTAGTTTTGAGAATGGCACGAAGAGCCAGTCTCTGACATATCCTAAAAAAATTCGGTCGAAGAGGTTGCCCAGTGCTCCTGCCGCCATCATGGCTATTCCGGCTTCGCCGAAGATATCGGGCTCGAATAGTATCAATATGAGTATAAGGCAGGCGAATATTACAGCTGTGAGAGAAACCTGCCAAAGCGGGCTGATTCCTTTAAAGAGGCCAAAGGAGACGCCTGTGTTGAATACGGCTCTGTCTTTTAAGACGGCCGCTGATTTTGTCATTAGGTCAAAGGCCAGAAGCATAGCAGTAAAGATAATAAAAGCGGCTTTTCTCAAACAATCGCCTCCATGGTCAGACAGTGCGGATGAATCTTAGTATAGCACAGATAAACTCAGTACATGGTGTGTTTGCTCTCTCCTCTAAGGGCTTACCGCATTGGCTCTGTGTCAGCTGTGCCTCGGCTAAGATATCTTTGATTTTTTACTGTCTTTGCGGCATTTTGGATTCTGAGGCGTGTGATGGCTCAGTGTGGCGACTCTGTTCTCTTTTTATAATTTTGTCTAAGGTTTCGCGAAATTTGTTTTCGTCTTCCTGAGTGCGTTTCGCAGGGCCTTTTGTCCGTCCGCCGCCTCTGCGGAATTTTGCTTTTATTTCGCGCTCTTCGAGCATGAAATCTATTTTGTCCTGTCTGTATTCGGCTCCAAATGGGCTCATTGCAGACGCTTTTTTTGCCAAGATTACAGCCGCAAGTCCCCAGTCCTGCGTTATCACTATGTCGCCGGACTCTGTTATGTTGATTACTTTTAAATCAGCTTCCTGAGATGCGTTTCCCACTGTTATGTGTCTGTCTGATTCGATATTGTGGTTGAAACTGGCAACAGTAACGACTTCAATACTGTTTTTTCTGCCTGTCTTTATAGCATATTGAAGGGCTTCTTTCGGACATGCGTCCGCGTCTATAATTATCTTCATTAGAAGTTCCTTTCATAAGAGCATTACAAACTTGTCGATGCGAATTTTATATTTTCGCGCACCGAATATCTAATAGTCCGTATCGTTTAGTTTAACGCGGCATGTTCTCTCTCTGTCCGCGGATGAGCAGAAGGCGAAAGTTCCCTTGCTCTTTTTTGAGCGGTAGAGAGCCATGTCTACATTTGCGTAGAGTTCATCGAAGGTCACTCCATCTTCCGGGTAGAAGGCTATTCCCATGCTTGCAGAGGATCGTGCTCCCTTAACAATTTCTATTTTCAGCATTTCGGATAGAGCTTCAGCTCTTTTGCGCACTGTCTCCGCGCCTGTAACGTTCTTGAGCAGCAGCATGAATTCGTCTCCGCCCATCCTGCCTATGAGGTCGCCGCTTCGGAGCTGCGATTTGAATATTTCCGCCGCGTTGATTATTATCTTGTCTCCCGCTATGTGTCCGAAAGTGTCATTTATGATTTTAAAGTCGTCAAGGTCGACCATTATAAGAGCATGGTGCGCAGCTGCATCACTTTCCAGAGTGAGCGAGACTTCATCTGTGAAAGTTTTTCTGTTTAGTACGCCTGTCAGTGAATCCTGTTTTGAGAGAGCTTCCATTTCAAGTTCTCTGATTTTTTCATCGTGTATGTCTGTTACTATGATAAAGACTTTTATGTCGTCATTGTCTGGGTATCTTGCAAGTTTGACCGATGTGCGGAGCCAGCGCCACCCTTCGCTTTTGTCTGTATAGCCTCTGAAGTCAAGAGCCTCGTCCTCTGTCTGACCGCTGTAGAAGTGCGACAGAAGTCTTGAGATATCGACAAACTTTATGTACATATCCCTATCGTCTTTATATACATTGTGCTCCGCCCATATTTTTGTTATTGTATTAAAATCACGTCCGTCCGGTATGTTTCTTAGGCGCAGTTTCATGGAGCCTGTAACTTTATCGGTTCTTCCCCTTGTAATGTTGTATTCTATTATCATGGATTTTTCGCGAGAGAGCTTAGCCATGGACTGGCTCCACAATTCCCCCGCTATTTCCCGTTCTCTCTGCTCAGTCACATTGCGTGAGGTTATAATCGCATAGGCTGGTTTGTCGTTTGCATCTAGGATCAGGGTTGAATCCATGCGAAGCCATTGGGGCTTTCCGCCAAGGGGAACAGCTTTTAATGTGGTCGAGACATTTGCGGTGCCGCTTGTTATCGCTCTGTAAAAAGCTCTGAAGTCTTCCTTGCTGTCTTCGTGAATCATGTTGTTTTCGAGGAGTGATTCGGGCACATTCTTTACTTTCTCTGAAAGCCCGGTTTTCTCGGCGGCTTCAGGTGTCATAGCAATTTCTCCCGTGGTTATGCAGTAACGGAATATTACGCTGTCGGAGTGAGCCGCGGCTATTCTGTATTCCTGCTCGTGCAGCTTTATCTGTTCCTTCTCGTCCTCAATTTTTCGGCGCATAATGCTCTCTCTCTTTAGGACATAGACTATATAGAGCAGACCCAGTATCAGAACCGCTGTGACCAGCATCAGAGCGGTTCTTGCAGAGCTGCCTGTCTCTGCCTTTATGACAGAGTCAGGTACTACGTTTATAAGAAACCATCCGTTTATTCCGGTCGGCACATAGTATGCAAAGCGTTTGGAATCTTTTATTTTGAAGTAACTGCTGCTCTCTCTGCCCTGTCCCGTCTCATTTATGATGTCGGCAAGAGAGGTGTCCTCAAGATGCGCGCTTCCCAGGAGAGAGAATATGTTGTTGCTGTAGGCGTGTCTTGTGTCTCTTTCCTCGGAGAGCAGAAAGCTGTTGTTTGACGATCCTATTATGACTTTGCCTCCGGTATCCGCAATATATGAGTAAGCCTTCCCTCCGAAGGCTTGTGCAATTATAAGGTTCTGAAGCGCTTCCGCCGAATAGTAGCCGCAGAGCACATATTTGACGGAGCCGTTCTCTGCCATGCAGGGAACGGCAATAACAATATAGGGTTTGCCAGTCTTTTTTGACGTTTCAATGTAAGATATGTTTTTATCTCCGTGCATTGCTTTTTTAAAATAAGATCTGTCTGCTATGGAGAAGTGCTCGTTGTTAATTTCGCAAAGCACTCCGTCCGGTGTTGCCGCTGCTATATGTTCCATGTCTGAGGCTTTGCTCGCGGATGTTATCTCTTTAACCAGATTGTCTTTGTTAATGCTTCCCGTCTCTACCTGATACTTGAGAAAATTAAGAAATAGTTCCTGTGTACGCAGGGAATTTTTAAAAAGGGATACTTGTTCGTATGCGGAATCTCTGAGGATGTTCTCTGCCCTCCCCAGCGCGGCTTTTTTAATCTGACCGATGCAGAGCAAAAGACATACCGCTATGGCCGCAGTAAAAACCAAAGGCACAATGAGAGGCAGAGGATCAGATTTTATTGCTTTTATGCTGAGTGATAAAGACGAGCTATCTCTTTGCATTACAAGGCTCCCTAGGTACAAAAAATAATTCTAATTATTATCGAATAATCAATGTAGATTAGATTATATCTCTCTGCCGAAAATCGGCAATAGCGTTATGCAAAACGAGTCCGGCATCCACGCTTAAAGCACGGGGTCGGTGGTGTTTAGGCTATGAAACGTTATGCATATTACAGGCGCGATTTTGCTGTCTTTTAACAGAAGAATCGTACCTTCAAGATAGATAATATGTCCTCCGTCATCAATGCGGTGGAACCTGACAGTTGAAGGCTCACCTGTGGCAATGGCGTTTTTTATAGCATTATTGAAAGAGTCTCTGTCCTCCGGCATGACCACACGGATGGCATCGCGTGAGTATGAGTCCATGCTGTTCTCCGTAGCGGACATTATTTTTCGGTAGCCGTCGTTAACCCGCATCAAGTCAAGTCTGCCGTCGATATATTCATAGAGGGCGAAACCGCCGCAGAGGCCTTTGAGCAGAAGATTTATAAGGCTGCTGTCTCCCATAAGAGCTCTTATATCCTCATTGCTTAAACTTTCGGCGCAGTCATTCGGTACAGCTTCAACAGTACGCTCGGCATTATTGAGCAGTTCCTCCCATGCATTTTCCGGCATCGGCTTTGAGTAGTAATAGCCCTGTATCACATCTCCTCCGACGCTTTTTATAAAATCCGCCTGTTTCTTGGTTTCTACGCCCTCTACAACAACGGAAAGTCCGATGCGCTTCGCCATGTGTATAACGGAGGTCAAAATCGTTCCGACACGGCCTCCGCTTTCAAAACCAACGAGGAAGCTTAAATCCATCTTAATAGTGTCTGCCTTTATATCTTTTAGTATTCCGAGAGCTGAGTAGCCGCTTCCGAAGTCGTCTATCGCAACCTTAAAGCCGTACTTGTGCAGGTTGTCCAAGGTCTCGGCAAGGACGGACGCGTCCAAAGTGAAGGATGATTCGGTAAGCTCTATCTCAAGCATGTGCCGTGGAATATGGTATTTCTCGGCTATTCTGTCGGCTCTTTCGGGAAACGACGGGTCTAGTATGTGAGCCCGTGAAAAATTGACTGAGATTGGAACTGTCATCAGGCCCTTAGCAATTCTGTCTGAGATATGTTGGCAGACTTTTTCAAATATACAAAAATCCAGCTTTGTGATAATGCCGTTCTTCTCAAACAGCTCTATAAACTTTATCGGAGGGATGAGGCTTCCATCAGGCCTCTTCCAGCGCGCAAGAGCCTCCGCCCCAACCACTGCTTCACTTACGGAGTGATACTTAGGCTGGTAATAGACAAGAAATTCTCCGTTTCTGAAAGAGGTATCGGCATAAGAGAGCAGAGCCAGATTCTCAAGCTGTTCTTCGTAAGAGCTGTCATTATAGAAATTAATATTGACGGAGTCGGAATTTGAGATACGATTTGTCTTGAGAGCAAAGACAGCCCTGTCGTACATAGACTGGACTGCGGAGTCCTTATTCTGAACCACATATATTCCGTATATTATCCTAATAGAATAATTTTTGACGGATGAGCGCAAGAGCTTGTCCCACTCGTAGATTCTCTCGCGCAGGTAATCTTCGTCCGTCATGCTCATCAGGAGGACAAAGTCGTCGGCGGAATATCTGGCGCACAGCTCATCCCTCTTGAGTATGCCGAGTGCCGTGCTGCCCAGAATCCTGAGCAGATTATCACCGGCGTCTATGCCGTTAAATTCGTTATATTGGTGAAATTCGTTGATGTCCAATGCCACTATCGCATATTTTTTTTCATCGGAAGAGCGAGAAAGAATGGCGCGCCCCCTCTTCTCAAACCCATACTTGTTGTAAAGCCCGGTGAGACTGTCGCGATACAGCAGCTTCTGCACCATTTTCATGCTCTTTACCTTATTTATGGAGAAAATAGCAAGAGCTATAACTATGACAAGCAAAATAATAGCCGTCAGCAGCACGAACATCACAGGCAGACGCTTCAGCTTTGCGATAAAGTCAGGTTTGTTTGACTGGTCATACTTGAGAGCCAAGTCTTTGTCGTAATAATTATTGTCAATTTTTATGGCGTTTATGGCCTTGTTAAGGCCTGAAAGGACTGCAATGTTGCCCTTTGTAGTAACAAAATAGAATGAAGCAGGGGCAAAACCCGCCACTACCTTTATATCTCCCCTGGTATTTTGACTTGATGCCGTACCTGCATCCACATCGCCGCATTCGACCGCTTTTAAAATTTCAGGTACGTTTTCATAATTTACGAGCCTGATCGAGAAACCGTTTGCTTTTGCAAACTTCAGCAGTTCTTCATCGTTATTGGTCGACATACAGCATGCGACCCTCATATTGTTGAAGGAATTAAAATCATAAGGCTTTACACTGCTGTCGGCGCGGACAAAAAGAGTTACGTTGGTTGTGCCGCAGTCAAACTGAGGATAAGCGTACTTTTCCTCGCGTCCCTTCGCCTTGTACATGCAGCCCAGAATATCAACATCTCCGCGCTCAACCATCTTCATGCCCTCAGACCATGTACACTTGACAAATTCATATTTCCATCCTGTGTACTTGGCTATTTCGGTGAGGTATTCGTAATTATAGCCTTGCGGGTTGCCATTGCGGTCAAGCTCTTGATACCCCGAGAAAGGAAACCAGCCGACACGTACGGTACGGTTTTCGGAAGCTAATAAGCAATTTGCTGTCATCAGAAGAGAGAGCAGGACAATAGAAAGGATACAGAGAACAGCCGACTTTACTCTCAAGCACCAACATCTCCCAAAGAATCAAAAAATTAATTAACTTATCCTAATTTAGCGAAATGACACAGTGGCATTATATACCAGTCAAAGGCAAAATTAAAGTTTGGTATAGCAAAGAAATATAGATGAATAGACATTGCTGATTTTAAAGCTTATGCTGTTATTTATAACATATTTTGTCTCATTGTACAGACTATAAGGATCATTCTGAAAGCAGGTTCGGGAGAGAACTTGTAATGCAAGCTGCGGCAAGGCTGTTAAAGTCTGTAATGACGAATGAAAAAGTAAGAACACTATGCAAAGCCGACGAGAAATTCTCAAGGGACGCAGCCCACAGCATAGTTGCCGGCGTGAAGTACAGCGGACACTACAGCCACAATGCAAACGCAGATATCGTCACAGATCCTGTGCTTTTCTGCGCGGACGGCACTTATACAGAAGCCTCCAAGAGCTGATGCAGCGCCGCAGGATGGTCTGCAATAGCTCCGGCTCCTATCGGCAATATTTTTTCCCCATACGGCAGAAGGAGGAAGTAAATAAGAGGAGCTGTGAACAGCATAGCGATATTACAAAATGGTATGATGGTTAGAGAACCGCTGATTATGGACAGAGAGTCGAAATCAGCAGGCGGTGCGTCGGTGCTGTTCTGCAATAATTGATTTAATCAGTGTTGCCTTATGCTAGGTCATTTTTATCCCGCTCCGCTCCTTAACAAATAACATGCCGAAAAACTTTAGCAGAGGTGTGAATTCTTCGCAGCGAACGCGGCTTTTCGGCGTTTTCGTACATAAAATGCGTTTTTTTAAATCTTCCATGCATTATGCTATCTGAGATATCCGCAATTTTCTATCGCTAAAAGTGGCAATTGCATATAAATTGTCTATAATAGGTTTATGGCGGGAAGGTGATCTATGAATGGGCTGCGGTCGTCCCGATTGGGACAGTTACTGTCTTTTGATTGCAAAGGTTGTTGCTCTTAGGAGCACGTGTATGAGGCGCAGAGTCGGAGCCGTGCTTGTTAAGGACAAGCAAATACTGAGCACCGGCTATAACGGAGCGCCTAAGGGTGTATCTCACTGTGAGGATGCAGGCTGTCTGCGAGAGAGGCTCGGTATTCCTTCGGGCGAGCGTCATGAAATTTGCCGCGGCTCTCACGCCGAGATTAACGCTATAGCTCAGGCGGCAGCATCCGGTGTCGCAACTCAGGGCTGTTGGATATACTGTACTCACGAGCCTTGCGTATACTGTACTAAGGCTCTTATAAACGCAGGCTGCGTCAGAGTTGTCTATCTCTATCCATATCCCGATGAGCTTGCCAGAGAGATAATAAGGGAATCTGGCGTAGAGGTCGTCCACTTTGACCCTGAGTCTCTTCCCAAAGATATTTTTTCTATTTAGTTATCAGGGGGAATAGTTATGTTTACACGTGAGGAGTCACTTACTTTTCTTAAAGAGCACAATAAGGAGGATATGCATATCCGCCATGCTTATGCCGTCGAGGCTGCGATGAGGGGTTTTGCGAAGCATTTCGGCGAGGACGAGGATTATTGGGGGCTTATAGGCCTTATGCATGATATCGACTGGGAGGAATTTCCCTCTACGGATACTCACCCAATGAAGGGCGGAGAGATGCTTACATCTCTCGGTTATCCGGAGGACTTTGTCCATGCTGTGCTTGCCCACGGCTGGGAGTATTCCGGAGTTAAGCCCGAGACTCTGTGCGAAAAGACTCTTTACACTGTCGATGAGCTGACGGGCTTTATAACGGCTGTGGCTCTCGTGCGCCCAAGCAAGTCTCTTTGTGACCTTGAGGTTAAGTCTGTAAAGAAAAAGTGGAAAGACAAGGGATTTGCCCGCGCAGTGAACAGAGATGTTATAGAGAGGGGTTCGGAGCTTATGGGAGAGCCTCTCGAAGTGCTTATAGAAAGAACAATCGAAGCGCTGAAACCTGTCGAGCGCGAACTCGGGCTCGGTGTGCAGGAATAGTTTTAAAGAAGCGCTCTTGTATTTTTAAAAAAATCTAAAGAGGGGGAGTTTTGTATGTCTATTTCGATAATACTTGCCGATGACCATCCGCTTACAAGAGAGGGAATGAAGGGCTATCTTGCGAAGGAAGCCGACTTTAAAATTGTTGGAGAATATGCTGACGGAGAGTCAGCATGGGGAGGCATTCAGCAGTTTAAGCCCCAGGTCGCTTTGCTTGACATCCGTATGCCCGGCATAGACGGAGTGGCTCTGGCGCGTAAGATTAAGGACGCGGCTCTGCCTACCGCATCTCTTATGCTGACATCTTATGACGCTCAGCAGTATGTAATGGCGTCTTTGCGCGCAGGTGCGCGCGGTTATGTCTTGAAGACCGCCAGCATGGAGACTCTGACAAAAGCTATCCGCATTGTGGCGCGCGGCGGCTTTTATCTCGACAGCGAGGTAGCCAACGCGGTCGAGGAAGAGGGCGATTTCGTTCCCGAACCTGTATCTGTCAGAGAGCGCGAAGTGCTGCTGCTTGCGGCGCGCGGACTCTCCGGCAAGGAGATTGCGACACAGCTCTTTATCAGCGAACGCACGGTTCAGACTCATTTGGCCTCGATATATGACAAACTCGGAGCAAAGAATAAGACAGAGGCTATGCTTCTCTCTCTTAAATACGGTATTGTCACTTTGGAGGAACTTCTTGATTGAGAAAAAACTTGCTGGTTCAGCTCACGATAGCTGTATTTCTTCCGAGCCTGGGTGCTTTTCTGCTCGCGTGGGTTGGATTTTGCCAGTTTGAAAAGACAATGGAGGGCCTCGCCGGCTCCTATGTGCAGAATCTGGCGCGCGGAGCCGCTGCCAGGCTTGAATCGACAAAGTGGGATCTGAGGACTGACGGCACATGGCGTCCCAACCAGTTCGGCCTTCCATCGGGCGGACTTTCGGACATGATCTCAAGCGAGATGAATGTCCCCGGAATGTTTGCTATTTTTGACGAGGACGGTACTCTTCTTTACGGAACGCCGGATGTGCCGATTCTTTCAATGTTATGGAATCAGCCTCTGAATGTTATGGCTCCTCAGAAAATACGGGGGCCTAACGGAAATTTTTATACTATCTCTGTCTATCCCGTACTTCGGCGCAATCTTTATGTACTTGCCGCTGTTCAGTGGGATCAGCTTTTAGGGCCTATTGTTTCGCTTGCGACTTTTTGGCCTTTTATAATAGGTCTTCTGGGACTTGTCGGCATCTTCTCCGTATATGTTATGTGGCAGAAGGTCATATTGCCTCTTAAAGACCTTGAAAGCGAGGTGTCTTCTCTGAAATGGGGAGAGGAGCGTCCGCAGAAGAACGCTCCCGAGGCAGTAGACGAGCTCCAGCGTCTCCGAGAGGCACTGCTTGTGCTTTCCAATTCCGCCATTGACAAAGAGGTGCTTTCGCGCCGTTATGTCAATGATATTGTGAAGGTGCAGGAGGAGGAGCGCTCAAGGATTTCGCGGGAGATTCATGACGGGCCTCTGCAGGATGTCACAGCTTTAATTCAGCGTCTGCGTCTTATGTCTATCGATATAGGCTCTCCCGATATTATGAAGGAGAGGATAGGCGAGGCGGAGAATGTAGCTATGGCAGGGGTAAAAGAGATGAGAGAGCTTTGCAACAACCTCACGCCTCCATGGCTCGACTTAGGCATAACTCAGGCTTTGACTGAGCTTACAGAGCGCCAGAGCCGCCAGCTCGGCATAAAGATAACGACAGACTTGCAGGATATACCTGAGCTTCCAAACGAGATAACTTTGGCTTTCTTCAGAGTGGCTCAGGAGGCTGTAAACAACTCCGCGCGCCATGCGAAGGCGGAGCATGTCCGAATCATTCTCCGAGACACGGGAGAGAGGATAGTTCTTCAGATAGAGGACGACGGAAGCGGCTTCAAAGTTCCGAATAATATTACGGAGCTGCGCGTGAAGGGGCACAGGGGGCTCTCCAATATGAAGGAGAGAATGTCTATCGTAGGAGGAACTCTCACTGTTTCGTCAACTCCCGGAACAGGCACAGTCATCAGGTGCGAGCTTCCTTTTAAAGCAGTTGAGTAGCCCAAAGAACCGCATATCAGCTTAAAATTAAGGGAACACTGATTAATTCAATTGTTGTGGGATATCGCAAAGTATCTTCCTCTGATTGGAGGTATCTGCCAATGACTCTTATCCTACATGTAATCAGCGGTTCCCAAGAGAGGTGGAAGCCCTAGGGCGACTGTTTTGAGATTAAGAATTTTAGGTGCGGCAGGAGAAGTTACCGGTTCTAATTATATGATAGAGACAAAGAACTGCAAGGTTCTTGTCGACTGCGGCTTTCATCAGGGGCAGGACGAGGAAAGGCATGAGGGCGAGCCTTTTTCATACAGCCCGTCCGATATTGACGCAGTGCTTTTGACTCACGCTCATATCGACCACAGCGGAAGAATTCCGCTTCTCGTAAAAAACGGCTTTAAAGGAAAAATTTACTGCACTTACGCTACTGCGGAGCTTGTCGAGATACTTTGGAACGACTCGGCTCGCATCATGCAGGAGGACTCTCAGTGGAAGACAAGAAAGAATCTGCGCAGGGGGCTGGATAAAGTTGAGCCTCTTTACGGAGAGAAGGAAGTGGAGAAGGCTCTCAAGCTCAGAACCCCTATTTCCTACGACGAAGTAACGGAAATCTTTCCCGGTCTTAATGTCAGATTCAGGGAAGCTGGCCATATACTTGGCAGTTCTATTATAGAGACATGGATATCAGATGAGGGCGAAGAGAAGCCGGTTAAGGTGGTATTCTCGGGAGACTTGGGCCCGTTTGACGGAGTCATAGAAAAGCCCCCAACTCTCATTGAAGAAGCTGATTTGGTGCTGATAGAGTCCACCTACGGAGACAGAAACCACAAGTCTCTGGAGGAGACCAGAGCAGAATTTCAGTCCGCCATAAAGGACGCTCTCGGCACAAGCGCGAAAATTCTGGTTCCGACGTTTGTCGTCGACAGAGCTCAAAGGATGCTTTACGAGTTTAAGCTCTTCCAGAAAGAATTTCCCAATTTAAAGATGCCGTCGATATATCTTGATTCCCCCATGGGAGTTAAGACTACGGAGATATATTCAAAATATGTAAATCTTCTTTCCCGCGATCTTAAGGATCTTCTTGTAAGAGGCGAAGACCCGTTTGAACCGGAAAAATTTCAATTTATACGCACAGCGGAAGAATCGCGCGCCGTTAATGACATGAGAAGCGGGATAATACTTGCAGGAAGCGGAATGTGCTCAGGCGGCAGAATCATGCACCACTTAAAGCATAACCTCTTTAAGTCTGACACACATGTGTTCTTTGTAGGTTATCAGGCTTACGGCACATTGGGGCGCAGACTTGTGGACGGAGCCAAGGAGATAAGAATAGCCGGTGAGGATGTCGAAGTCAAAGCCAAGTTCCACACTCTCAACGGGTTCTCCGCTCATGCTGACAGAGACGACCTGCTGAAATGGGCGTCCGCCTTCCCGGCAAAGACAAAGTTCCTTGTTGTACACGGAGAGCCCTCTTCCTCGGCGGCTCTGGCCATGGGACTTAAAGATAAGGGCTATATTTCTCACGTGCCTTCTATAGAAGAAGTTATCGACTTAGGCTCCTCCGCAGAAAAGGCACTCTGCGAAAAAGAGACATGCGAACCGCGTCTTGTCGACAGAATGGACATAAAACCGCAGGATGTTTCTCAGATGCTGAGTCAGATAATGAGCAGAGCGGAGGAACTGCATAAAATTGTTTACACAAGCAAAGACTACCGCGATATTATGCCGCTTCTGGTATCTGCGAGGGTTCTGCTCGAAATGGCTGCGCACATTGAGAAAAAAGGGAAAAAATAATCCGGGCAGGACTACTCAAACGGCATATAAAAGGGCTATAATACAGCACGTTTGGTGAGTGTTCCGCTCTTACAGTTACGAAAAAGACAGGAGGCAGAGAGATGACGAACAAAATCAAAATTTTTGCTGCTGCGGCCGGGGCCGCCGTTCTGACTATGCTTGCCGTATTTCTCTTCTTCACTCTGTCTTCATCATCCGGTCTGACGGCTCTCTTGCCTGAGCCGCCCGAAAAGTCTCCCTATCTTTTAATGGAGACCAAAGAGAATACATATCCGCAGGCTATTTCCGCTCTTATGACGGATGGACTTTACGCTCTTCTCAGAGAGGGAACGGCACGCAATTCGCTTCTCTCCGCAGCAGGAAATGCGGAGGACGTAGCCGTGCTTGTAGAGGAGGAGGCTGAGGGAGAGGCTGAAGTATACGCCGCTCTGCGCTTCTCTTCATCAGAGACAAAATCTCTTAAAAAGGGCGAAGTTCCCGAGAGCATAAAAGTCGCACTTAAATCGCCTAAGATAACGGCAAGTGCCGAAAAGGACGTTTGGCTTCTATCGGAAGCCGGAGCGGACGGCCCTGTTATATACTTTGTCAAAGGCGACAAGGTGATAATGGCGGCCGGAGAGATTCCGTTTAAACGTATGCAGGCTGTAATGGCAAAGGATGAAAAATCGGCAGGAAAAATCAAGTGGAAAGACGAACGCAAGTGGCCTTCACATCTTGAAATTTCTGACGGGGGACGTTTTACCTCAAGAGACGGAGGAGAGGGGACTCCCGTTAAAATTCAGGCCGCGTGGCATAAACTTGATGCAAAGAAGATTTCCGACCCGGCAGGCGAGCTGCGCTGGAATATTGAAGGACTGGATAAGCTTCTCGGCAGGCAGGTTCTTTCCGCTCTGAAGCCGCGCGAATGGGACACCTCAAAATGCGTTCTGCCCGACCCTCTTCTGCTGTCTATGGGGGTAAACCTTCCGGAGCTTAAGGGAACTCCCAAAGATTGGCCATTCCCTCTAAGCACGATAGGGGCTCTCGGCGAGACTATGGACCTCTCTGACCGGCAGATACGCAAAATTATGTCGGGACAGACGATACTTTCTCTCGGTGGGCACAATAAAATACTGTGGTTTACACTGCCGGGCTTCATGGCAGAGTTCACAGGCGGCAAGGATGAGATGCGCAGACTCGTAGACTCCTTCTGGAATAAGCTCTTCTTCGGAGCAAAACCGAAGCCCATGAAGGACTTTGACTATGGAGGAACGACTACTTTGCCCTTCTCTGTAGTGGGAGCCGCGAGGGATAATACGGCTGTCTTGGGGCTCATTTCGCCCGAATCCATAAGAGTTCACAACAAGCTCGGAAAGTTCCTGAACAGCAGCGAGAACGCAATAGGTTGGCTTGCCGCCGACCTTCCGCGCATAGGAGCGGCATTGAGCAGCATGACAAAGATGAACTCTTTCATGAATGACGAAGCCTTTCAGGATGACACAGGAGATGAGTATGTAGGAACTGATGATGAGACGACTGAAGAGGTCTTCCAGCCGGAAATGTCATTCTCCCCATTTGACCAGGAAATTACAGACTCATTCGGAAATGTCCTGCGAAAGTTCGGAAGCTTGATAATCATCTGGGAAAAGCCGGAATCCGGAAGAATGACCTGGTTTAACTCGGATCCAAAAGCAAAATAAAATTATGAATTATGCCTGTGCCTGCTATAATTGGAGGTACGGGCATATAAATTAAAAACCAAAAAGCAGCACAGCGGTAAAACAAAAAATTCGGAGGTAGAAGCAGATGCATTGCAACGCGCTTAAGGTACTCAGGGAACGTGGATTTGTCGAATGGAGCAGTCACAACGAGGAGCTCGAGGAACACTTTATCAACAATATGGTAACAGGTTATATCGGGTTTGACCCGAGCGCTGACAGCCTTCATGTAGGCAATCTCGTCGCCATAATGGGTCTTGCGTGGCTGCAGAAACTGGGACACCGTCCCATAGCCATCGCGGGCGGCGGCACTGGACGCATAGGCGACCCTTCTGGCAAGAGCTCGGAAAGAAACCTCCTGAGCGAGGAGAAAATAGCACACAACGTAAGCTGCATAGCGGGACAGCTCAAGCACTTTCTGAACTTTGACTGCGGCGATAACAGTGCCACACTCGTCAATAACAACGACTGGCTTAAAAATGAAAAGTTTATAGAATTCCTTCGCGATACGGGCAAATTCTTTACAGTAAGCTTCCTTGTCAACAGAGAATATGTCAGAAGCCGTGTCCTAGACCCGGACAAGTCGATAACATACACCGAGCTCTCATATATACTGCTCCAGGCTTTCGACTTCAACCACCTCTACAACGAGTTCGGCTGCACTCTCCAGATGGGCGGCAATGACCAGCAGGTCAATATAATAGCCGGTATGGATCTCACACGCAAAAAGTCGGGCGGACAGTGCTACGGCATCACCTTCCCCCTCCTTTTGAACTCACAGGGACAGAAGTTCGGAAAGTCCGAAAGCGGTGCTGTGTACCTCTCTTCAGAGCGCACGAGCATATACAAGTTCTACCAGTTCTGGATAAACGTGGACGACAGCGACCTTGAGAAACTCTACAAGCTCTTCACATTCAGAGAGCTTGACGAGATAGCCGCTCTTCTCGAAGAGCATAACAAAGAGCCGCACCTCCGCAAAGCCCAGAAAGAACTTGCATGGGAGATGACATGCCGAGTTCACGGAGAAGCCGCAGCAAAGCGCGCCCATGACGCAAGCGCAGTGCTCTTCGGAGAGATGGACATCAAAGACGCTGGAGCAGACCTGCTCGAAACGCTCTCCGGCGAAATTCCCTTCGCAGAGATTTCCTCAAAAGCGGAAGGCGCACTGACAGACGTAATAGTCGCGGCAGGCGGATGCGAGTCCAAAGGCGAGGCCAAGCGCAAGATAAAAGAGGGCGGAGTATACCTAAACGGCGAGAAAGTCGCAGACCAGGGCAGAACAGTCTCAGAGGCAGATTTGCTTGCCGGAAATTACATGCAGATAAGAGTCGGCAAAAAAGATTTCAGACTTGTAAAGTTCGTAGGATAAAGCAAATCACAAAATATAATAACAACGGCGCGGAGGATATGCCTTCCGCGCCGTTGTTTTATCCAAGTGCGCAAACGGCCTGCTCCGCCTGCGAAAGCTATCGCTTCGTGATGACGGCGGGCGCGCTTTGAATGCTACTTCTGCATGGATTTCTTTCTCATAGCCAACTTTACAAACTCCCACCAGAATGTTGCGGCAGCAGCCGTACATGCCGCAAGCAGAGTATCCGCGCCTGTCATGGGGTGCAGCTTTGCCGCCGAAGCCAGAGGCGGAAGCTGTGATATCAGCACAAGCCCCGCGAGTATGGAGAAGTTTATCACCCACGGCACAAAGTCAAACTTCGCACCGCGCCTTGCGGCAAAGGCACTCTCCTTCTCGGAGCGGTTTACATATACGAGGAAGAGGTTTGCCAGGACAAGCACCGTGAGGAAGAAAGTCCGTGCATGTTCCGCGCCTTCCGTCGGCAGCAGAAAGAGATAAGAGCCGAAAGAAGCTGCGAATATCGCAAAACCCTGAAGCAGAGCCTTGCAGAAAACACCCTTCGTCACAATGGCTGAGTTCACCTTGCGCGGCGGTCTGTCCATAATATCCGCTTCTTCGGGCTGACGTTCGAATACAATGGAGCAGGTCGGGTCTATAATCATCTCAAGCAGCACAACATGAATAGGCATCAGCAGGGCTGGAAGCCCCATCATCGGAGCGGCAAGGGCAGACAAAGCTATAGGAATGTGAATGACGAAAATATACTCCATAGCCTTTCGTATATTGTCATATATCCTCCGTCCGTCCCTCACGGTGCGGACAATCGTAGTGAAATCATCATCGAGAAGCACCATGTCCGCGGCTTCGCGCGCTACCTGAGTGCCCCTCCTGCCCATAGCAATGCCGATATCTGCATACTTTAAGGCCGGTGCGTCGTTCACTCCGTCACCAGTCATGGCGACAACCTCGCCGGCGGCGCGGAACGCTTTGACAATCCTCATCTTCTCGCGCGGCAGAATGCGGGAGAAAATAGTGACACTGCGCAGCCTCTCCGTCAGTTCTCCGTCGCTCAAAGTTTCAAGCTCGTCTCCCGTAATAATCTGATGCTCACACTCTCCGCCCTCGTCTATTCCTACCTCGTGGGCTATCCTGTGAGCCGTGACACTGTTGTCGCCCGTTATCATAGCTACCTTTATGCCGGCTTTGGTGCAGGCTGCGATAGAATCGGGAACGCTCGTCCTCGGAGGGTCGATAAAGGCTGTTAGCCCAGCAAGTTCCAGAGAACACTCCGCAAGCTCGGGCTTCACATCAAAATTCACTGCGCGCGCCACGGCAAGCACGCGGCAGCCCATATCCGCAAGGCGCACCTGCTCCGCCTCTGCCTCTGCACGCTCCTTGTCCGTCAGATTACAGAGAGAAAAAATACTTTCGGGAGAGCCTTTAGCGGCAAGAAAACCTCCGCACCTATCCCAAACATGCCCCATCATTCGCGCTTCGGAAGAGAATGGATACTCGTGCAAAAGAGTGCCGCCCTGCAAAGAGGCGACATCCAGACCGCAGGAAGATGCGCGTTCAATCAGAGCGCACTCCATAGGGTCATAGGGATTCGTCTCCGATGCCAGAACAGATACCTCAAGAAGCCCCTTCTCGTCAAAAGATCCGAACGGCACAAGTTCGCAGAGAGTCATCCTGTTCTGAGTGAGAGTCCCCGTCTTATCCACACACAAAACAGTCACGGCACCCAGAGTCTCCACAGAGGGAATGCGCCTTATCAGGGCGTTTCTGCGCGCCAGCCTCCACGCTCCCATTGCGAGAAATACCGTCAGCACCACGGGAAACTCTTCGGGAATAGTCGCCATTGCGAGAGTTATGCCGGAAAGCACCGCATCCGTGACACTTTTTCCGCTGTGCAAAGTGGCGAAAGCGACTAGCAGCATCATCGCAAAACTGAAAATAGAACAATCCTTTACCAGCCGCTTTGTCTGCTTCTCAAGCGGCGTCGGCCTGTCGGGAGCTTCCGCCACATCGCTGCCGATTCGCCCGTACTCGGTAGCCAAACCTGTAGTGCTCACTCTGACAACGGCGCGTCCAGTCACAGCGTTCGTGCCGCAGTAGCAGCAATTTTCCTTCCAATGGCGCGAAGAAGAATCTGTACAGCTCTTCCATACAATATCCGACTCGCCAGTCAGAGAAGATTCATCCACTCCGAAACCGTCGGAAAACAAAATCTCTCCGTCTGCGGAAATCCTCTCGCCTTCCGAAAGCAGCATAATATCTCCCGGCACAAGCTCCTCCGAGAGCACCAAACTCTCTGCTCCGTCCCTTATAACAGTTACCTTCGGAGACGAAAGACTTTTCAAAGCCTCCAATGTCTTATCCGTGCGCCACTCCTGATAGAGATTTATTCCGCTCATAAAGACGACAAAGACAAGCATAACAGAGCCGTCCCGTGCCTCGCCCAGAAGAAAATAAATCAAAGACGCTCCTATCAGAAGCAGAAAGACAGGCTCTAAAAAAATCTTAAGTGCGGTTTTGAAAAAAGAAGGCTTTGCGTCGCGGGCAAACTCATTCATGCCGTGCAGCTTTCTCGAAGATAGAACCTCGCTTTTGCTGAGTCCCTTAAAATTTTCCTCGGCAACAGACATAACATACAGCTCCTTTTGCTTTTCCGCCTATTGATACAAAAATACGGCCTGCGGAATCGTATTAAACGGTCCCGCAGGCCGCAATAAATTGCTCCTGCTGCCGGGTTGTCGTCCCGGCCCGGCCACACGCATCCCAAAGGACGCATCGCCTGCTCCATCGACGGATAAATTGTCCCGCTATTATCGGGTGCAAGGCAAAATATGTCAAGAGATAAAAAAATTCATAAAAACTATTTTGTTGATTCTAATTACTCCTTGTGCAGAGAAATACAAAAACAGACTCTCCTCCGCTGTACGGCTTCAAATTCTTGTCATCATCGGTACGGCTTGAAAGAAATGGCGCGCCGTTTTTCGCAAGTTTTATAAATTCCTTCCTTACAGACTCACGCATCGATGTGTCTGCCATGCCGGTATTTAAATTATAAATAAGCCATATTCCGTTTTTCTTCTGCACGGGCGTTCCTGCCCCGGGGTTATAGCCGCCCCAAATGCTGAAGCCGGGTATCTCATCGCTGTACTTGCCGTCACCGTACAAATTCATCAGTTTGCCGGCTTTATCACTGTCCTTACCGCCCGTAAGAAGCGTGCCGCCGGGATTGTCTGCCTTATACATAATGGCAGCAGCCTTTATAATCTTAATATCGGCGGCCAGCTTCGCAGCCTCAGCCTTGGCGGTTATACTGCCGGCGGCCATCAGAATCATCTGGGCTAATACGCCGATAATGATTATTACAATAAGAATCTCAACCAAAGTAAAACCGTTCTCCCCGGATTTTTTCCTGCCCATAGCCGACACCTCCGATCATAAATATTTGTCTGAATATAATATATCCAAGTAGAAATGACGCATAATTCTAAAAAATGTTTAAACTATATTGATAAAGAGCGTTATTATAATAATAGCAATAAAGGGGCTAAAGTCAATGATGTATTTAATTAACCCATAAAATTGCTATTTAGCTAAACAGCCGAACATAATGCTCTCTTTAAGGCCTTTGCAGTCTTGGATAATGTTACTGTCCATCACAGCCGCAGCGGATTTTTTCGAGGTCTTATGATAATTGCTCTGCCTTACTTATATCAAGCCTATAACACAAAGAAAAAGATGCCGACACTTCTATAAAGATTATTAATATGTTAACGGAAATTCCCCCTGCTAAGTGAAGTGCTGATTAACTGCCCCCTCCGCCACGGACTGCGGCTGGCTATTCAGCGCCTGTCGCATCTAACCGGCAAATCCTTTGTAAATAAGCTATAAATAGTGATAAGTGAAATACAGATTCTAGGTGCTTGTAAATTCGGCTCAGGAAGCTCTTCCTCTCTTTTGAATAAATACCGATTGTGCAATTTCCCGTCTTGTAATTTAAATACGTTAATGTATAATACGAATACGGATTAACTGAATATGTAGTATTGAATGTACGAAATATGAGGAGGGTTTATCATGTTCCGCACGTCGAATTACAGAGAACTAGTACGTCTGTTTTTTCTCTTTGTCCTTCCTTCCATCGGCTCCCAGCTTTTAAGCGGGGTATATATCATTGTTGACGGGTACTTTGTTGGGCGCGGGGTCGGAGCTTCTGGGCTTGCCGCCATTGGGCTCGCCTTTCCCTTTACTGTCTTTGTTACTGCTATAGGGGCGGGGATAGGAGTCGGCGGAGGTGCTTTGATGTCTATCAGCGTGGGGCGCGGCCGTAAATTTTTGGCCGAGAGAATTTTAGGCTCTATGGTCTCTATTATGTTATGCGCTTCCGTATTGACAGCCGTTGTCTTTACTCCACTTTGCGGCACTCTGCTTTCTTTATATGTCGTGTCGGATGAAGTGGCCGCTTTTGCCTATACTTATGCGTGGATTCTGCTGCTGACATCTCCCGCACAGCTTATCACTATGAGTATGTTGGGAGCTGTGCGCAATGACGGTTTTCCGCGAAAGGCGATGTATATAATAGTTGCGGGAGTTGTCTTTAATATGACTTTTGACTGGCTTCTTGTTATCGTATTTCCTTTGGGAATTACCGGAGCGGCGTGGGCTACAGCGATGTCTCAGATGCTCACTGCGGTTTTGCTCTTTGCTCACTTTGCGGCAGGAAAGTCTCACACTCGTTTGCTGATGAAAAATCTTCGTCCTTCAAAAGTTTTGTGCAGGAAGATTCTCTCAATGGGAATATCCCCTTTCGGAGTTCAGGTTGCGGCGGCTCTGACTTTGATAATGCACAACTGGCAGGCTTTGGCATACGGGGGAGACTTGGGAGTAGCTGCCTATGCCGTTGTCGCGTATATTGTGCCTGTCGGAGTGATGCTTCAGGAGGGTATCGCAGAGGGGATTCAGCCTATGGTCAGCTATTATTACGGGGCGTCACTCTATGCGAGGAGGCGGCTCACGGCAAAGCTCGGCTTTACTTCGGCGATATGTGTGGGGCTTGTCTGTTCGCTGCTAGTCTATCTCTCGGATATGGCAGTGCCTAATTTCTTCTCTCTTGACGGTGAAGTGGCTCAAATTGCGGCAAGGGGTATTTTGCTTTCGGTGCCTCTCTTTCCCTTTTTAGGAATTGCAAAGGTGTGCGCCTCATACTTCCAGGCCGTTGGGAAGATGGGCAATGCCTCTCTGCTTACATACGGAGATCCGTTCATTCTGCTTCCTACAGCTCTGTGGACTCTGCCTATTTTCTTTGGGCTTGACGGAGTTTGGCTGGCAATGCCTGCGGCTAATATTGCATTATTTGCTCTCTTTATTATAATGTGGAGAAGAGAAGCACGAGTGAAACTGCCGCTCGCCAATTCCTTTATCTGACGGAGGGCTATAATGGGCAAAATTTTAAGCAATAACAGAAAGAGGCTTCTTGAACTCTCTGACCTGTGGCGCAGGTATGATCAGGTCTATTCCCACTGGACTCAGAAGCATGGGGTTTCGACAAACGCAATGACCCTTATCGAGGAAATGTCCATACGTCCTGAGGGAGTTGAGCCGGCAGAAATAGCTGACTATTTGGGGATTCCGAGACAGACTATGACCGCGACTCTGGACGGTCTCGAAAAGAGGGGACTCTTGGAGCGCTGCCCCCATGAAAAGGACAGGCGAAGAAAGATAATACGTTTCACCGAGAAGGGCAGAGAACTTGCCTCGTCTCTAGTGGGTGCGCTCCACGACTGGGAAGAGAACGCACTTCTCACGATAAACAGCCTGGAAAGAGAGAGAACTTTCCGCACGGTAAAGCGTCTATGCGACGCGCTCGAATCAAGCGTTGAAAATATGCCTCAGAAGAAAGAAGAGGCGGACTGCTGAAAGCAAAAGAGGCAGGAAGAAAATTTTCTTCCGCCTCTTTTATTTTGCGCTTCTCTAATCAAAGATATTAAGCTTCGCTATTGTCTCCATATCCTTGTCGCCGCGCCCCGAAAGGTTGACGAGCACTGTTTGGTCTTTTGCCATGTCTTTGGCGATTTTAAGCGCCCCAGCCAGAGCGTGGGAGCTTTCGAGAGCAGGGATTATTCCTTCGGTGCGGCACAGAAGTTTGAAAGCTTCAAGAGCATCATGGTCGGAGGCGCATATATATTCGCCTCTGCCGCTGGCTTTCAGAGCCGCGTGGGCCGGGCCTACCGATGGGTAGTCAAGTCCCGCCGCTATGGAATATACTTCCGCAGCCTCGCCTTTGTCGTCCGTCAGCACGTAGCTCTTAAAGCCGTGAAGCACTCCCGGCTCTCCCATTGTCAGAGTAGCCGCATGGTCTCCGTATTTAAGTCCCCGTCCGGACGGTTCGACACCTATGAGCCTTACTCCCTCATCCTCGATGAAAGCGGTGAAAGCCCCTATGGCGTTGCTGCCTCCGCCTACGCAGGCAACGACAGCGTTCGGCAGAGAGCCTGTGCGCTCTTTCATCTGTGCTCTTGCCTCGTCTCCTATGATTCGCTGAAAGTCCTGAACCATTGTTGGGTACGGGTGCGGCCCTACTGCCGAGCCTATGAGGTAAAAGAGGGATGTGTCGGCGCAGAGGGCTTTTAACGCATCGTCTACAGCTTCTTTCAATGTGCCCTGTCCCGCTGTGACGGGGATGACATTTGCTCCGAGAGCCTTCATGCGCAGTACATTGGGAGCCTGACGTGCTATATCGACAGCACCCATGTAGACATCGCACTCCATGCCCATTAAAGCCGCGACTGTGGCGCTTGCGACTCCGTGCATTCCCGCACCGGTCTCGGCGATAATCTTTTTCTTTCCCATTCTCTTGGCAAGAAGAGCCTGTCCTATGCAGTTGTTAATTTTATGAGCACCTGTATGGTTCAAGTCCTCTCTCTTGAGGAAAATTCTTGCACCGCCGCAGAGCTTTGTGAGATTTCTGCACTCTGTGAGAGCTGAGGGGCGTCCCACATATTCCTTCATCAAAGATATGTACTCTTCCTTGAAAGCAGGGTCTGCTTTGCACTTTTCATAGGCATCCGCAATTTCTTTCATCACAGGTTCGAGCATATCGGGGATGTATGAACCTCCGAACTCTCCGTACATACCGTTATTGGGAAATCCCGCCGAATGTTCTTTTCTCTCTGTCATAATAAAACTCCTCCTCTTGGCTTGTTCAAAACCTCGTCTTAATCCTAGTCTGCCTTAAATCCGCTCAAAACTGTTCTTGCTGCTGTAAAAAGCACGGAAGGAAGCTGTTTCGCCCCCCTCCGTGCTTAAGTCAAAAAAAGGGGACTGAAAGAATTTTATCCCTTCCAGTCCCTCTGAATTACACAGCAAGAAACCGGCGGGCCGCTAAACGCGCCACCACCAGCAATTTAAATTATTCGTAAGGGATGTATGTCTAATCATAACAAGACCTCCGAACAAAATTTATCTTGGAGAATCCTAGCACCAAAATGGAAAAAGCACAAGAGCAAAAAAATCTCCTGTTCATTGGCATGAGGCGAGAATTTTATACGGTGAGCGGAGCTTGCGTCACTTTGCAGACTCAGCTCACTTAAAGTCACTCAGCTGCCATTGCGGCAGATGCCTTAAATTGCTATAGCTTGAGCATTATGCCAACGTTCTGTGCTTTTGCTTTTTCCATAATTAATTTTGCCGTCATTACGTCGTTGACCGCTATTCCCATAAAGAGGCAGGTTCTGTGCCCGCTCTGCACCGCCGGTTTTTTGCCGGTGACTATCTCGCTCATGTCGGCGTAAATTTCGTCTTTTGCCGGGTAGCCGTTTTGGAAGTACATTCCCTGAGCCTGAGTCCAAAGGTACTGTCCCTTGTCGTCGCAGACGAAGGAAGTTCCTCCTTTTACTGTTTCAGCGTCGAATGTCGAGCAGTAGTCGCTTGTCATGCAGAATACGTCTTTTTTGAGCATGTTTGTTTTTACCGGGCGTTCGGGATTTGCGACTATGGGGGCGCAGGATGTGACGACATCCGCATCCTCACAGGCATCTTTATAGCTTTTGCTTACGACGAACTCGACGTTTGGCACTATCTCTTTCATAGTGTCGATAAATTTTTCTCTCTGTCTCTCTGCAGGATCAAATATTTTTACCGTTTTGATATTGGGAAGAACTTCTTTGAAAGCGCGGAGTGTGATCTGTCCGATTCTGCCCAGTCCGATAACCGAGACTGTTTCGGATTTGGGTCGGCAAAGTATTTTGCGCCTATTCCGGCCGCCGCTCCCGTGCGCCATGTTGTCATCCAGTTGCAGTCCATTATTGCCTCGACTACCCCTGTCTCGACGGAATTAAGAATGAATACGCCGTTGTTGTAGGGAAGGTCTTTCTGAAGGTTTGTGGGGAAGCCGCACACCCACTTGATGCCGGCCATGTCTGTGTCTCCGCCCACCCAGCACGGCATGGCGTGCATATAGCAGTCGTGCCGCGGGTGAACTCCGATTTTGGGAGGAAGCTCTACTTTTCCCTCCCCTGCATTTTTCCAGCCTGTTTCCACCGCGTCAATTACTTCTTTCATTGATATTCCAAGATTCTCAACATCCTGCTACGAAATAAAACGAACGTCATAAGCCACTTTCACACCCCCCCTGTTTTTTTGTATTTAACAAGCGCCTATGAATTTATTTCTTTTCTGTGGATATGTTTTGTGAGAAAGCCAATTCAAGGATGGATATTCAATGTTTTTGAGAAGAATTGCGGATTAGTGCTGCGGCCGATGTCTTTAGCGGCATCGGCCGCTTTTAAAGATTTATTTTCTTTTATTCCATTACCGCCATTACTCTTGCCGGGCCGCCGTCCTGTTTTGTCAGGGATATGGGCAGTGCCGCCATGCAGAATGGTTTTGTTCCCACTTTGTCAAGATTGCGCAGGTTTTCTATTATCACCAGCTTTGCTCCGAGGAGGATTTTGTGTATCTCGCATGTCTCAGAGTCGACAGGGTCAACCGATATCGCGTCAAAGCCCACGCCTTTTAAGTCCTGCTTTGTTACCCATCTTGCCGCTTCTGCTGAGAGCGTGGGGAAGCCTTCTTTGTAGCTTTCCGTGTTCCACTTTTCGGACCAGTCTGTGCGGAAGAGGAGGAAGTCGGCGTAGTTGACATCTTTTACCGAGGCTTTGATGTCGGAAAGCTCGATGCGGTGTCCCGCGCAGTGGCGCACGTCTATGACAAGCCCAAATCCGAAGAAGGTCTCATTCGGCAGTTCGTCCATGCAGCATCCGTCCGCTACCATGTGGGCGGGAGCGTCCATGTGTGTTCCGGCGTGAGAGCTCATGGAGATGAGCTTTGTTCTCCAGCCGTTGTCTTCCATTGTGGCGCCGTTTTTGACGCTGGGTGTGAGGTCTCCGGGAAATACCATCATCTGGTCTGTTATCGGGTGTCCAAGGTCAATTACATGCATATAATAATCCTCCTAAATTGTTTAAAGCTATGCGAGTCCGGTTCTTGCGTTGAACTCGTCAATCTTTTCGTCTATTTTGTCCGCCATATTGTGGATGTTTTTCCAGTAGTCGGGGTCGTACCACTGTGCGTTGAGCTCTTCGCTTGTCTTGCCCTGCTGTTCCACCCATGTGTAGTATTTCAGGTTGTGTATGCGCTTGCGGTCGTAGTAGGAGAGCTCTTCCATTCCGTCAATGCCCATGCCGAGTACGTATCTTTCATGGTCGACGGCGGCGCGCAGAGGTGTGTAGGCTCCGAGCTGCTCTCTCATTTCGATGATGCGCGAACCGTACATTTCCATGGAGTCTGTGAGAACTGTTACTATGATATCGTTTTCCGTAAGTTCGTAGTATTTCGCCATCTTTATAGCCATTGCTACATTTGCCGCTCCCGATATTCCCATGAGTCCGAGCTGTGAGATGATATCTTCGGATATTCCGAGGCCGCGCAGGTAGGCTATGCCTTCGGGTTCGTTGCAGAGCCGTATCATGGCCATACAGATGTTGTCGTCTATCGCGAATACAAGGTCTGTGTTTTTAACATTGTGAACCCACGGTATGTGTTTGTCTCCTATGCCTTCGATGCGGTGGTCGCCGAAGCCGTTTAAGTAAAGTGTCGGGCACTGCAGAGCTTCTCCGACACCGAGCTTAGAGTAGGGGAATACTTCCTTGAGGTAGTCTCCGCAGCCCGTTGTCCCGGCAGAGCCTGATGTGACAACAGCTCCCGCGAATCTGTCCTTGGGGCCCATTGCCGCTTTTACAGCTTCTTCCATGGCGCTGCCGGTCACAGTGTAGTGCCAGAGGTGGTTGCCCATTTCGTCAAACTGGTTGAATATGACAGCTTCGGGGCGAGTTGCTCTGATTCGCGCAACTTCGTCGTAAATTTCTTTGACGTTGCTCTCCGTTCCCGGTGTGGCTATGATTTCGCCCGCAACTGTACGAAGCCATTCGAAGCGTTCTTTGCTCATGCCTTCGGGAAGTATGGCTATGGACTCACAGCCTAAAAGCTGAGCGTTGTAAGCTCCTCCGCGGCAGTAGTTGCCTGTGGATGGCCATACGGCCTTTTGGCAGGTTGGGTCAAACTGACCCGTGACAAGGCGGGGAACAAGGCAGCCGAAGCTCGCTCCGACCTTGTGAGCTCCCGTGGGGAACCACTTTCCGCAGAGTGCTATGATGCGCGCGCGCACTCCAGTCAGCTCTTTCGGAAATTCCAGAGTGTTTACTTTGCCGTAGAGTCCGCCGTTTTTCTGAGGCTCGTTCTTCCACGTAATGCGGAAGAGGTTAGCCGGATCAACGTCCCAAAGCCCCGTCTTTTTAAGTTTTTCTTTTATATTGGCAGGAGTGTATTTCTCCGGGTCCTTCATCTGTTTGAAAGTAGGAATGAGGACATTGCGCTTCTTTGCCAGCTCCACCGCATTTTTCAGCTTATCTTCGTGCATTGTCAGGTCTATCATAATATCTTCCTCCCGGCTCTATAGATTTATCATATTTGCCAAAATTTCAACGTCGGGCGGGCATGTCAGTGCTTTGCCCACAGCTTTCTTCGCACTTTCTATATCTTTTAAGCCGTTGCCTGTGACCACTGCCGCGACCCTTTCGCCTTTGTCCAAAAGGCCGGCTTCCGCCATTTTCTTAAATCCGGCAAAGGCTGTCACTCCCGCAGGTTCTCCGAATACTCCGCTCTTTCTTGCCAGTTCCGGTATCGCGGAGAGGATTTCCTCGTCCGTGACTGTCACTGCTGTGCCTCCTGAGGCTCTTACGGCGCGCAGAGCCTTCGCCCAGTTGCGCGGAGCTCCGACTGATATGCTGTCCGCTATTGTATCGGCGGGGGAAAATGCCACACGCGGCGCACCGCTCATTATCGCGTCATATATCGGCTTTGAGCCTTGCGCCTGAACTCCCGTTATTTTGGGGATTCTGTCAGTAAAGCCAATATCCATAAGGTCGCGGAAGCCTTTGTAAAGTCCTCCTATGCAGCAGCCGTCTCCCACTGATATAAACACCCTGTCCGGTATGTCCCAGTTAAGCTGCTCTGCTATTTCCATGGCGCAGGTTTTTTTGCCTTCGAGAAGGTACGGATTTATCGCGCAGTTTCTGTTGTACCATCCGAATTTTGCTATTGCGGCAGTTGCCAGATTAAATGCGTCCGCATAGTCTCCCTGCACGAGAACGACATTAGCTCCGTAGACAAGAAGCTGTGTGACCTTCGCCGCAGGAGCTTTTTCAGGGACGAATATATAGCTCTTAAGCCCCATGACTGCGGCGAAGCCAGAAAGGGAGCTTGCGGCATTGCCAGTGGATGCGCATGCCACTGTCTGAGCACCGAAGTCCAGAGCCTTGGCTACTCCTACTGCGCTTGCTCTGTCTTTGAGCGACGCAGTGGGGTTTCGTCCGTCATCCTTTATGTAAAATTCCTTTACTCCGTACTCTTCGGCCAATAATCTGTTTTTGTAAAGAGGAGTCCATCCGACTGCGAGAGGGGGAATGTTCTTATCATCCTCGACGGGAAGCATTGCACGGTAGCGCCAGAGAGTCATATCTCTATCCGATGCCAGAGACTCTTTTGTCAGGCTTTTCTTCACCTCATCAGTCTCGTATATGACATCCAAAGTGCCGTCAAGCCCGCAGACATCGCAGACATACCTATCCTTTGACGGTTCAAATTCCTTTCCGCAGAGCACGCATTTAAGTACTTTCGGTCTTGCCATGTGACAACCCCTCCGCCTAAAATTATTATGCTGCTTAATTATTTATTATACGTTAGAGATGAACTTTTTTGCCATAAAAATTAGTTAAAAAAATGAAAAGAGGCGAAAAAATGGAAAAAAGAGGCAAGTTACTTCTTGCAGCCGCGCTGCTCTCACTTGGCGGAATGCTCTTGGCTCCGAATATCTCCCAAAGCTGTGCAAAAGCTTCGGTCTCCGACTATGTGGAAGGAGAAGCTCTTGTGACAGTCAAAGTTTCCAAAGAGATGAGAAGCTCCTCCGAAAGAAACAAGCTATTTGCATCACTCTGCTCGGATATAGCTAAAAGCGTCAGCGCAGACATATACTACACCTCGCCTATTTACTCCGACAGTGAAAACGGCACCGCATTTATGAGGTCGAAGCTGAAGACGGAGGAAATAATATCACTGCTTCTCAAAGACAAAAATATCCTTGGCGCTTCGCCGAATTACATAAGAAAAATTAATTCTCCTCCGAGCGGAGGACCGCAGTAAGTCCCTAAAATAGAATAAACCTCCCTTAACCGAATGGCAAAAGCGGGAGAAAAAGCGCGTTCGTCTATATAAGCGGCGCGCTTTTTTGCATTTTCGCACCAAATGTCCCTTAGCGGTTCTCAAAAATCTTTAAAATAGAGTATGAAAAGCTTGACTTTTATTGATGATAAAAATGTCATTCTCAATTTTTCCACCCTCCATCTCAGTCAATTATTCAATTTATAATGATTAAATATTCGATATATTAAAATGCCTCCTTTTGCTTCGTCAAAGTTCTAGAAAAAGCTGTTTTGGTTCGTACCAGGCTAAATTCAGAGTGGTAGTGCGACTGGGTGGTCCATACCATTAAACTTTGTTCACAAATAAATAGTCTAACTATTCGGAACTTCAAATGCTCTTGCAAATTTATTGTAAAGGTTGTATAAGGTGTACTGGGTGGTCCATGAAAGGGGTTTTTTCACATGCTTGAAACACAGGTTGTATCACGGGGAACTCGCATCTACGAAAAGGTAGTCGAGAAGCTTAAAGCTTCCATTGCGAACGGCGATATTCTGCCCGGTGATCCTCTTCCCTCGGAACGCCAGCTTATGGATGACTTCGGAGTAAGCCGCAGCTCTTTAAGAGAGGCTTTCAGAGTGATGGAGCTGCTCGGTCTCATAGAATCAATCCCGGGAAAGGGACGCTTTGTCCGTCACCCCAGAACTATTTCGGAGGACAGAGAGACAATACGCCTTGAGGATTCTGCCATACTGGAGCTTATGGAGGCGCGCCGCATACTCGACCCGGCAATAGCGGCAGAAAGCGCTATGAGAGCAACTCCGTCCGACCTCACAAGGATGCTGAGAACCATAACCGCGACGGAAAAGCGTCTCGACGACATAAACGGCAGAGCTCAGTCGGACTTCGATTTTCACCTTATATTGGCGGAAGCCACGCACAATTTTGTATTTGTAAATCTGACACGCATGAATTTCGACCTGATAATGGCGACTCACGACAGAATCTACAATCTTCTGGACGATAAGGACGCTTTTTTGCAGGAGCATAAGATGATGTACGACGCGATTTTGGATCACGATATGGAGAAGGCGCGCGATATGGCGGCACAGCATATCGACAGAATTTACAGGACTCTTCACAGAGGAATCGCGGCGGCGAAACACTGACACTGGTCAGACCGCAGACGGCATTACTGAAATATCGAAATAAAGAACATTAAACAACACCATTACAGAGCACATAGGAGGAATTTAAAATGGAGAAGAGAATCAGAGAGCTGTTCCCCGAAATCGAATGGATTAAAGACAAGGAGCTTCAGGCTAAAGTTGTCGCATCCTACGAGGACGCGCTTAAAACAGGCGGCTGGGAGCCCGATGACATGGACAAAATTCCCTTTACGCTTCTCATTCCCAACTGCCCCTTCACATACCTTGACCACGTTAAGGGAGTTACACGCATAGCCAAAGCGGCAATGGACGAGTTCAACGCCATCTACCCCGCAAAGGACGCGAAGTTCACCTTAGACAACGACCTTCTCGTAGCGGGAGCACTGCTTCACGATGTTGGCAAGCTCGTCGAATATGAAAAGAACAGCGCCGGCGAGACAGTCAAGTCCGTAATGGGCAAGAATCTCCGCCACCCGTTCTCGGGCACGGTAATAGCACTTCGCAACGGATGCCCCGATGCGATAGGACATATAATAGCCAACCACGCTCACGAAGGCGACGGAACACTCCGCAGCCCCGAAGGCGTAATGGTCAACAAAGCCGACTTCATGAACTTTGAGAGCGTGAAGTCTTTCCTCGGAATGAAATAAGTTTCCTACCAATATAAAACGGAGGGATTTGCGACATGGGCAAGACATCAATAGTAAAGATTATGGAAAAATCTTCCGGCCATCCCGTAAAGGTCGGAGACCGTGTCTGGTGCAGCATCGACTGGGCAACGGCGCGTGACTTCGGAGGAGCGAACTGTGTGCTCCAGTTTGAAAAAGAGATGGGTAAGGACGCAAAGGTTTGGGATCCCGAAAAGATAGCCTTCACCTTCGACCTTCAGGCTCCCGCTCACTCGGAGAAGGTTGCCACAAACCAGAAGATTATCCGCGAGTTCTGCAAAAAGCAGGGAATCAAGCGCGTATTTGACGTCAACCACGGAATCGGCCAGCACGTAATGCTCGAAGCTGGCATGATAAAGCCTGGTGATGTCATACTCGGAACAGACAGCCACATGAACCTCTTGGGTTCGGTCGGCGCATTCGCCACAGGCGTCGGCAACTCCGACATAGCCGCGTCATACATAGCCGGAGTCAACTGGTTCCGCGTTCCCGAAACAATGAAGATAGAAGTAACAGGCAAATTCCAGAAGGGCGTCTCAATGAGAGACTTCCTCACACGCCTCGTAGGCGACCTCGGTGCGGGCGGCATGGACTTCCTCGCAGTAGAGTTCGTCGGAGAGACGATAGACAACGCATCACTTGCGGACCGCATTACACTCTGCTCAATGGTTACAGAGATGAGCGGCAAGGTTCCTCTTATCATGCCGAGCGGCGAAGTCCTCAAATGGCTTGTCGAGCGCGCAGGCCCCGAAGTTGAGAAGCTTGCAAAAGAATTTAAGGCAGACCCCGATGCCGAGTACTGCAAAGTTCTCAAGTATGACGTAACAAATCTTGAACCCCTTGCATCCTGCCCCGATGCTCCCGACAATGTGAAGCCGGTGCGCGAAGTTTCCGGCACAGCAGTTGACCAGATTCATATAGGCTCTTGCTCAAACGGCCGTTTTGAAGATTTCCAGGCAGCTTACGAAGTTCTCAAAGCCGGCGGCGGCAAAGTCAGCGACAAGGTTCGCACGATAATCACACCGAGCACGAGCGAAGTTCAGCTCGCACTCGTAAAGAGCGGCATCATGCAGGCCTTCCTTGAAGCGGGAATAGTCTGCACAAACCCGACATGCTCACTCTGCACGGCGGAGCACTACGGAGCTATGCCGTCAGGAGACGTAGGCTGCTCAACGACAAACCGCAACTTCATAGGCAAGGTTGGCAAAGGAAGCCATACATACCTTATGAGCCCGATGTCTGCAATGGCGACAGCGGTCAAGGGTGTCATCACAGACCCCAGAGATATTCTGGGCTAGGGGAGGAATATTGACATGAGCGAAATTCTCAAGGGCAGAGCGTGGGTGTTCAGCGATGACGTTGATACAGACCTCATCTACCACAACAAATATCTTGCGGAGACAGACCCTAAGAACATGCCTCAGTACGCGTTCGAGTACTATCCCGGCAAAGAAAACTTTGCAAAGGAAGTAAAGCCAGGAGACTTTGTAGTCGCGGGGAAAAACTTCGGCTGCGGCTCAAGCCGTGAACATGCTGTCTACTGCCTCGAGTACGCGGGAGTTCCCGTCGTGCTTGCGGAGACATGCTCGCGCATATACTACCGCAATGCGATAAACAACGGATACCCCGTCCTCTTCGTAAAGGGCATATCCGAAGCCATTAAAGAAGGCAAAATCAAAGACGGAGACATGCTCGAAGTCGAACTTTCAACAGGCACAATCCATGATGTCACAAACGGAAACAAATTCCACGGAGACGCGGTAAGCGACCTCGAAAACGACATCATGAAAGCCGGCGGCCTTATGAACTACGTAAAGGCGAAAGCGGCGGCGAAGTAGCGGAGCAAAACGGCGGAAGCAATTTCGCTTTCGCCTTTATATATTATTACATTAAGGAAACACTGATTAAATCACCAGAACATTACCAACGTACCGTCCGCTGATTACGGCCAGAGAGCCGAAATCTCTGATTTCGTGCGAATCGGCTGGTTTGTTTATCCGATGTGCCAGCCGCTAAATAGGCAGTCACAGTCGGGAGCGTAGGCGTATATCAATACGTTGGAGCCACAGACTGTGGCTGCCTATGATGCGTAAGTGAGATAGCAAATCTTTGATTTGCGTTATCGAACTTAGTTGTTACACCCAGATGGTGCATGTAATCAGCGGTTAACTAAATTAATGAAAGCGATGGTGGGATAAATGGGCAAAACATTTGCCGAAAAAGCACTTGGCAGAGCGGCAGGCTATGATGTCAAAGCAAACCAGGTTGTAACGGTAGAACCCGACTGGTGCATGAGCCATGACAACGGAGCTCCTATCGCCAGAACATTCAAGAAAATAGGCGTCAAAAACGTATGGAAGCCCGAGCGTATATGCTTCATACTCGACCATGCAGTTCCAGCTCCTTCAAGCGACCACGCGGTAAACCATAAAGAAGTTCGCGAATTCGTCGCGGAGCAGGGCATCCCTAACTTCTATGACGTAACAAGCGCAGGCGGCGTATGCCACCAGAAGATGTGCGAAGAGGGCTATGCCCTTCCCGGACTCATCATGGTAGGAAGCGACAGCCACACCTGCACATACGGAGCATACGGAGCATTCTCCACAGGCATAGGACGCTCCGAAATGGCAGCCGCATGGGCAACAGGCAAAATCTGGTTCAAAGTTCCCGAAAGCATGAAAGTCGTAGTCACAGGCAAATTTAAGCCGGGAGTCTCGGCAAAAGACTTCATACTCAAGTTCATCGGCGACGTAAGAGCCGACGGAGCCGACTACATGAGCGTAGAGTTCCACGGCAGCGGCATTGAAGATATGAGCGTAGCCGAAAGAATGACCCTCTGCAACATGGGCATAGAATTCGGAGCGAAAAACGCAGTCTGCAAGCCCGACGCAAAAGTTCTTGACGCAATAAAGGGCAAAGAGAAGTGCGACCGCTGGGAGTGCCTCTGGGCTGATGATGATGCCGTATACGCCAAAGAGCTTCACTACGACTTGGGCGACATCGAACCCGGCGTTGCAAAGCCTCACAAGGTTGACAACTACGGAAGCATAAACGAAGTCAAAGGCACAAAGATTCATGAAGCATTCCTCGGAAGCTGCACAAACGGACGCATCGAAGACCTGCGCGCAGCGGCCGCGATACTCAAAGGCAAAAAAGTCGCAGTCCGCACAATCGTAATCCCCGCATCCTGGATAGTCTACCGCCAGGCAATGAAAGAGGGACTCTTCGACATATTCCTCGATGCCGGCTGCATCATATGCAACCCGGGCTGCGGCCCCTGCATGGGCAACCACGAAGGAATCCTTGCTCCGACCGAAGCCGCAATCAGCACGGCGAACCGCAACTTTAAGGGACGCATGGGCGACAAAGAGAGCTTCATCTACCTTGCAAGCCCTATGACAGTGGCGGCATCAGCCCTGAAGGGCGAAATCTCCGACCCAAGGGAGGCGCTTTAAGATGGCAATCAAAGGAAAAGTTTGGAAGTACGGCGACGACGTAAATACAGACGTAATATTCCCCGGTAAGTACACATACACAATAAAAGAGCGTGCCGACATGGCTAAGGTTGCATGTGAAGACCTCGATATCGAATTCACGAAA
This sequence comes from uncultured Synergistaceae bacterium, assembly GCA_964422205.1. Lineage (GTDB taxonomy): Bacteria > Synergistota > Synergistia > Synergistales > Synergistaceae > CAZNYN01. The sequence continues at coordinate 34,968 of CAYRAI010000020.1, forward strand.
AATGCCAAACCCGGCGATATTATAGTCGGCGGCAAAAACTGGGGCTGCGGTTCCAGCCGTGAACAGGCCGTATCCTGCATCAAAGAGCGCGGAATAGCTGTCATCATAGCAAAGAGCTTTGCGCGCATCTACTATCGCAACTGCTTCAACGAAGGACTTGCGATAATCATCTGCCCTGAAGCGGTAGACTCAATCAACGCAGGCGAAGAAGTAGAAGTCGATTTTGAGACAGGTGTCATCACAACCGCAGGCGGCAAGAAGATAGACTTCCCCCCATATCCCGATTTCGTAAAGGGACTTATTGAGGACGGAGGACTTATCCCACACGTCAAAAAAGAACTTGGACTTGCGTAAAAATTAAAGATGCAATGCCGCTGCTTTAAAGCGGCGGAGTGAGTTCTAAAATAATTTATCTCAGGGAGGATACACAAAATGTCCGGAAACGTACTTAAAGTAAAGGAACAGAAAGATCGCTACAAGGTATGCTATATGGCGGGGGATGACTCCGGTTTCGACATGATGGAGGGCGCTCTCTTAGTCCTCGAATCACTCAACCTGCCCATCGACTGGGTTCGCGCTGACCTCGGCTGGTGCATGTGGGAAAAATCAGTCAAAAAGTTCGGCGAAGGCGATGCACGCTGCAACACAGTTCCGCCCGAGACAATCAAGACAATCAAAGATACAGACGCTACACTTATGGCAGCCATCACATCAAAGGCCGGAGTAAAAGGCTTTAAGTCAGCCATTCTCCAGATGCGTCAGCTCTTTGACCTTTACATCAATATCCGCCCCGCGAAGAAGCTCCCCGGAATCGGAACACCACTCGCGAAGGACCCCAACATTGACATAGTCATGTTCCGTGAAAACACAGAAGACCTCTACGCCGCAGTCGAATTCTACCCGCTTCCCGAAGCAATGTTCGACCTCCACAAGGGCATGGACCGCTTCCGCGGCCGTGAAGTCGCAGTCTCCTGGCGCGTATTCTCAAAAGACGGATGCGAGAGAATCATCCGCGCCGCTTTTGAATATGCAAAGGCAACAGGCCGCAAGACAGTCCACTGCGGAAACAAAGCAAACGTCATCCGCGAGACAGACGGCATGATGAAGAGACTCTTCCTTGCGATAGGCAAAGAATACGAGCAGTATGGCATCAAAGCCATTGAAGAAAACGCCGACGCTACAGCAATGTGGCTCATCAAGAACCCGCAGGATTACAGCGTTGTCGTAGCTTCCAACGTATTTGGAGACATCCTCTCCGACGAAGCTTCACAGCTTACAGGCGGACTGGGCTTTGCACCGTCGGGCAATATCGGACTCAACGCAGCTATATTTGAACCAAGCAGCGGTTCTGTTCCCAAGTACGCTCACCAGTACAAAGTCAACCCGAGCGCAATGATACTCACAGCGAAAATGATGCTTGAGTACTTGGGACTCGATGAGAAGGCAGCTAAAATCGAAAAGGCATTGGGCGAAGTCCTTGTTGAAAACAAGCCAGGAACACTCACATACGACGTTCTCCGCGACTTCCGCGGCGACCCCGACTGGGAGAAGAACGCAGCAAGCACAATCGAAATGGCAGCGGCCATAGCCGGTAAAGTCAACCCCGAATTTACTGGTGCGGCTCTTGAAGCAGCCAAGGCAAAAGTTCACAAGATGTGCGCATGGGACGAAGCTTCACTCGTAGGATACATGGATTAACAGCGCAATAAAAGATAATCTCGGCCCGCCATGCAGGCGGGCCTTTTTCCAATCATTCAGGGAGGTAACACAGCCATGAAAACAGCTCAGGCGGGAACACTGGAATCAATGGACTGCCTAGTGACAGTGACGGAAGCCGCAGCCGGAGCCGGTGTGACAATATCCATAACCGGAAGCAGCGCCGCTCGCTTCAAGACAGCCATGACAAAGAAAATTAACGAATCCCTTACGGAAATGGGAATAAAGGACATGGAAGTCCTTGTACAGGACAACGGCGCTCTTGACATCGTACTCGGAGCAAGAATAGAAGCTGCCGTAAAGAGATTGGAAGGTGTCAAATAATGAGACGTACAATGCTCTACCTTCCCGGAAATAACCCCAACATGCTCACTCGCGGACACCTCTTCGGATCTGACGGACTTGTTCTCGACCTCGAAGACGCAGTGGCAATGGTAGAAAAAGACACAGCACGCATACTCGTGAGCCACTACCTCAAACAGGGCGAGTTCGGAAATTGCTACGTCTCTGTCCGCATCAACGGAGTAGACACAGAATTCTGGAAAGACGACCTTGCCGCCATAGTTCCCATGAAACGCCTAGACGGAATCCGCGTCCCCAAAGTTGAAGATGCCGGCACAGTCAAAATGATAGACGAAGAACTATCACGCCTTGAAGAGAAAAATGGCCTTCCTGTCGGAAAGCTCACCCTTCACTGCCTGCTTGAGACAGCCCACGGTATCTGGAATGCATATGACATAGCAAAAGCCTCTCCCCGCATAGAAGCCATAATCCCCGGCGGAGAAGATTTAAGAGCCGACCTTAAAACAACGCGCTCAAACGACAGCATAGAGCTCGAATGGGCAAGACGCATGCTCGTATTCGCGGCACGTGCTGCGGGAGTAGAACCCCTTGACACAGTGTTCTCGCGTATAACAGACGACGAAGGACTGCGCAAAGAGACAGAATTCATCAAACAGCTGGGCTTCTCCGGCAAATCCATAATACACCCGAACCAGATAGGCATTATCCATGATGTCTTCACTCCGACAGACAAAGAAATAGCTCAGGCCCAGAAAATAATAGCAGCTGCCAAAGACGCGGCTGAACACGGCCAGGGCGCTGTAACTGTCGACGGGAAAATGGTAGACATCCCTGTCGTAAAGAGAGCGGAATATGTCTTAGTCCGCGCCGGAATCACGGAGGTGAAATAACATGGCAATCAATGCAGTAGGCCGCGACATCCCCGATTTTATCGAAGGTTACGGCAAGGTAAGACATTATGAGGGAGCTTTCGCAAGAAAGCCGGAAGGCAACATAGCGGGCCCTAAACTCCGCTGCGTAAACAGCGACCGCACAGACAAACGTGTCAGCGGAATAAAAGAAGCCATAATAGCGTCAGGCCTCAAAAGCGGCATGACAGTATCATTCCACCACCACATGCGCAACGGAGACTACGTTGTAAACATGGTAATAGACGCATGTGCGGAACTCGGAATAAAAGACCTCACACTCTTCCCGACAGCCCTCTTCGGAGTGCATAAAAAACTCATCGAGCACATCAAAAACGGAGTAATCACAAGAATCATGGGCTCCGTAAACGGCCCCATCGGTCAGCTAATATCCGAAGGCGGAATGGACGTTCCCGTAGTTTTGAGAAGCCACGGCGGACGCCCCCGCGCGGTCATGGCGGGCGATGTCCACATAGACGTAGCATTCGTAGCGGCTCCAACCGCCGATAAATACGGCAACATCTGCGGAACCCACGGCCCTGCGGCATGCGGCTCGCTCGGCTATGCCTTCACAGACGCCCAGTATGCCGACTGTGTCGTAGCAGTTACAGACAACCTCCAGCCCTATCCGGCTGCCCCCATTTCAATATCACAGGTCTATGCCGACCTCGTTGTTGAAGTGCCGTCAATAGGCGACCCTGCCGGAATAGTCTCAGGCACGACAAAAGTCACAAGAGACCCGCTCCGCCTCCTCATATCCAGATACGCGTCAAAACTCATAGAAGCCAGCCCCTACTTCACTGACGGAATATCCTTCCAGACGGGAGCGGGCGGAATTCCTCTCGCAGTCACAGCCTTCATGAAAGAGGCAATGATCAAAAAAGGAATCAAAGGCAGCTTTGGCCTCGGCGGAATCACAGGCTACTTTGTCGAACTCCTGAGAGAAGGACTTGTCGAAAGACTCATGGACGTACAGTCCTTTGACCTCGAAGCAGTAAAATCCATAGCCGAAAACCCCAACCACATAGAAATCTCCGCAGACTGGTACGCCAACCCATGGAACAACGGAGCGGCAGTAAACATGCTTGACGTAGTAATACTGGGAGCGACAGAAGTTGACACAGACTTCAACGCCAACGTCAACACCGAAGCGGACGGCGCACTGCTCCACGGAACAGGCGGACACCAGGACACAGCGGCAGGAGCAAAACTCACAATTATAGCCCAGCCTCTTCTCCGCGGCCGCATCCCCTGCGTAACAGACAAAGTCTACAACGTAACCACGCCAGGTGAAGTAGTAGACGCAATAGTTACGGAATACGGAATCACAATCAACCCGCGCCGCAAAGACCTCTTAGACGCAGTCTCAGAAGTCAAGGGACTTCCCGTAATATCCATGGAAGAACTCTCCGCCCGCGCCCTGAAAATGTCAGGGCCGACAGACCCCGTAGCAACAACAGACCGCATCATCGGAGTAGTCGAATGGAGAGACGGAACAGTAATAGACGTAGTAAGACAGCTCAAGAAGTAAAAAAACACAAAAAACAAAAAAAACAAAAAACGCCCCTAATGTTTTCTTGGGGGCGTTTTTTGCTTTTTGAGGACTTATTGGCACTTGCCAAGTGCTTTACTATAGATTCAGCTCTTATTTTCTCGTGTTATGCGCCATGGAACGGCGGCCACTTGGAGGAGAATTTCAGACTATAGCCAAAAGCACTTTTGTGTGTTATGTTTTACTATTTGCTGTCTACGTAAAAATAAGTTGCGTGAGATGATGGTGTCTGCTATTATTCACATTAAACGTAAATAATTTTTCGCATACGTCATAGCTCCTATTTTCGTTTTTTGTACGCTTTGTTGCATTGCGAATATTGGAGGAATTTTATGAAGCGTGACAGTCGGAATGTATTTATAGCTGCAGTTTTATTTATAGGAGCGATCTTCCTTCTTTCGGCGTACTATTACCGAACGGATGCGGTGAAGAGGGTGTCCGAGCAGACGTACCATCGGCTTGCCGATTCTGGTGCAGAGCAGAGTGTTGTCCTCAATGCGAAGATAAATGCTCAGTTTGCGGTTTTGGAAACGTTTGCAAAGTCTATCAATTATAAAGGCGGAAGCAGTGTAAAGAGTGACATGACTGCTTTTATGCGCAATCTGGTTTTGTCTTCTGTTTTTACTCACTCTTCTTATATAGATAGAAGCGGAAAGGGCTATCTGGAGTACGGAACGGAGATAGACGCTTCGCAGTCCGATTATTTTAAAAAGGCTATGGCTGGCAATAGGTCTATTGAGATGCAGCCTGCGACTAAGCAGCATCCCGTCTGTTTTATCGCCGCTGTTCCCGTGTTCAGAGGCGGTGAGGTCGTGGGCGTTGTTACGGGCTCTTACGATGAGAATACGCTGAAGAAGCTTTTGGAGTCGAAGTCTTTTTCCGGACAGCACGCTTCCTTTATATGTGACTCGAATGGAAATATTGTCCTCGGAAGCGATTCTCCGACATATATGTTTGCCGCCGGACGTCCTCTGGCTGGAATTCATAATGTTTTTAACGGCTATTGGAATGACGAGGCTTCTGCGAATAGAAAGTCAGGCGATGTTGCCGCAGATTTCAAGGCGCTTCGCAGCGGTTCTTTCACTTTTGCGATGAATGGTCACAGCCGTTATGTCACATATGAACCTATCGGCATAAATGACTGGCTTTTGGTAAACGGTATTCCGGGGGATGTTGTGGCAGGTGTAGTCAAAGAGAATTCGGCCACTGCCTATATGCTGTTTA
>CAYRAI010000021.1:0-38874 GCA_964422205.1 uncultured Synergistaceae bacterium
TCTCATACTCACAAAAGCCAGATTTTCTTTTTAGCTTATAACTTCTGTCACAAAAAAAAACAGAGGCTTAAGTTTTCACTTAAGCCTCATGAGGGATTTTATAAATGGTGCCGGAGACGAGAATCGAACTCGTATGGGTTTCCCCACACGCCCCTCAAACGTGCGTGTCTACCAATTCCACCACCCCGGCGAACACTAGGACATTATACGCAGGATAGTACCTGTTGTCAACCCAAAAATTCTAAAAGCAGCTCGGTCTGTTAAAAGATGATTGCGGCTGTTGTGAAAAAATAACAGTTTGCTCTTTTTTCAGATAGAGGCAGAGGACGTAAAAGAACTCTGCTGTATCTTGCCCTAATCAAAGAATGACGTCGTATTTTCAGAGCGCAGCAGACAATTAACTCAGTGTACTTCTCGCCGTTGGCAAACACTGACAAAATAACGCCCGAAATATAATTTACAAGGATGTTCTTGTATCAAGCCTGAAAAGAGCGTTCTCCAATTCTGCACCGGCAGACGCGTAAATAACGCTTTTACCGGTATATTCTTCTATAAATCTTATAAATATCTGAACCTGTATAGGCATTGTTTCTATGCTGCCAAAGGGCGAGAGCTCTTCCCGCCACCCGTGGAATGTCTTATATACTGGATTCGCGCGTTCCATTTCGTCAATGGATAAGTCAAATTCTCTTCTTTCTTTGCAGTCTACAATGTAGGAGGTGCATATATTTATCTCGTCTACTCCAGTAAGCACATCCAAGTTTGTCAAAACGATAACATCAACAAAATTTTTCTCGGCAGCATACTTGATTGCCGGCATGTCGAGCCAGCCGATTCTTGCCGGGCTTCCGTCGATGTGGTGAAATTCTCTGCCCCTGTTTCTTATGAATGCTGAGACAGAACCTGTGATCTCGGTTACAAAGGGACCAGCGTCTGTCCTGGCGCTGTAGGCTTTTACAACGCCTATTATTGTGTATGAGGAACGCATACTAAGTCCTGTGCCCAAAAATGCGGCGCAGGATGATGTCCTAGTAGGCATTACATTTGGATAGGTGCCCATCTCAATATCATTGAGTGCACCGCCGCAGCACTCGAAAAGGACTCCTCTGTTTTTTTCTGTAGCCTCTGCAATTGTGGAATACGGTTCTTTTATATAAGGCAACAGAATTTCTCCCTGCAGCATACATATTTCCGTAAATTCATCGCAGTCAATTTCTTTTTCCGCATAGACTTTAGTTAGATATTCATTTTTTACACTCAACATTAATTTCAGCTTTTCTCTGAGTGTTTTGGCGCACAAGAGATCTTTTGCCGTTATTGAAAGTCTGCGCAGCCTGTCAGCTCCGCAGTGACCATAGCCCGGCTCTTCAAGTGTTCTGTTGTTTTTGTGTCCTATTTTTCTGCCGTCCAGTACGTCAAATATTTTATGGCAGCTAAGTATCAAGTGACAGTGCGGACTTATCATAAGTTCGGCACGCAGAAGAAAGAGTTCTTTGAGTTTTTGTATCTCCTCGGAAATTTTCTCCAAGTCTAATGTAACGCCAGAGGTTATAAGGCATTTTTTCCCGCTTCTCTGTATTCCTGCAGGCAGGTAATTCACGGGGCAGAGAATAGCTCCGTCCTCAACAATTCTTCCCCCGTTCGAACACCCCTGAAATCGGACAATTACATCTGAACGGAGTGAGAGAAAATCTGTTATTTTGCCTTTTCCTTCTTTCCCCCATTGAAGGCCGACAACAATGTTGTTTTCTGAGCCTCTCATCGGCTGATCTCATCCTTTTTTTCAGATTCTGTCTTTATTTTTATCATTTCCGGTATTGTAACAAGTCTCACAGGCAAACCTTCGTGCCTTTTGTCCAAGCTTTTAAGAAAAAGCAGTGTTGCCGGTCTAAAATGGCAGATTACAACAAGAGAACCATGCTTTACGGTGTTTTTGACTATCTCTGTAAATCTTGCCTCTATAGCATCTTTATTTTGTGTCCCGTCAAGAAAGCCTCTGTTTTTAAGAGTCCTTATTCCTGCCGCTTTAGCAACATTATACGCTATGCTTTTTTCTGATGTGCTGCTGTCGACAAAGATCATTTCACGTTTTCTTATTTCGTCCATTACCGGTACCATAGCATCCCAGTCTGATGTCGCTCGTGAGCCTCTGTGGTTATTTACTCCTACGGCTCCCGGAAGCTCGTCCATGGCCTTCGCCGTTTTTTCTCTTATTTCATCACGGCCCATTTTTACACCTATCAGAAAAGGCCCGTTGTCATCGTCTATTTCAGCCTGCATCGGGAGATGCAGAAGGTAGGGGATACCATTGTATTCCGCAATTTTAGCACTCTCTTTTGTGTATCTCTCATAGGGCATTATGGCCCAAGTCATGGGCATATTCAGAGCGGCAACTTCTTTTGTGATTTCAAGCTGAGCACCGCCGTCATCAATGATTATTGCAAGAATTGGCTTGTCATCGCCGCTGCCGCTGGGCAATACTATGGGACTTTCCTTTTTAGCTGTTTTAACTTTTATGTCGGCACTCTGTTTCTTGTTATCTTTCTGCTCCGCAGACGGCTCGGTTTCTTGTGTATTTTCTTTCTTATCTTTTGAAACAACCATATCTGCTTCAATATTTGCTAAGTTATTTCCGGAAAGTTTTTCCTTCGTTTCCAAAATGTAATTTTTCGTATACTCTATATGTTTTGAAACAGAGGCTGGGAGCAGCGATGGGTATGACGAGTGCACCGCTACAAGAACGGCGGAGCATGCAAATAGCAGCACCGCCGTCTTAATTATAGTTATTAGTGTATTAGTTGTTTTCTTATAATGTCTAGCCATAACTTTAACGCGGCTTACTTTTTAGAGCCAATCTCGCTTTTAAGGACAGAAAGCGCATTCTGGAGCTGTTTGTCTTTCTTTTTGTCTCTGTTAGGCTCTCCGGCAACTTTTATGTCCGGCAAAAGTCCTTTATGGTCGATAACATAGCCTGAAGGTGTGGTGTAGCGAGCTATCGTTATGTATATACCGGATTTGTCCGGCAGATTAAAGAGCGACTGGACAGATCCCTTGCCAAATGTTTTAGTTCCGACCACTTTGCCGCGTTTGTGGTCTTTTACAGCTCCTGCTAATATTTCAGCGGCACTGGCACTGCCTTCGTTGACAAGTACAGTAAGAGGAAGGTTATTTGCTCGGCCTTCTTCGGCATACATAACTTCATTGGCTTTTTCAAAACGGCCTTTCATTCCTACTACGACACCTCCGCTTATGAACTGGGAGGTTACGTTTACACATGAATCCAGAAGTCCGCCAGGGTTATTTCTGAGATCAAGCAGTATCCCCTTAGCTTTCTTGGTTTTTGCCGTCTTTATTGCGGCTTCTAGTTCCTGGTCTGTCTTGAAGTTGAATTGGTTTAGCTTTATGTATGCGACATTGTCTATCATTTCAAGGCGAACCGTTTTTATTTTTATAACTTCTCTTACAATGCTGAAAGGTAAAAGTTTGTCCACGTTCTTTCTTCTGATCCATATTTTTACTGCCTTGCCCGATGGACCTCGGAGCATTTTGACAACTTCATCACTCGTCATGCCTATTACGCTTTTATCTTCAACTTTTACTATTTCGTCAAGAGGCTTAAGTCCGGCTTTGTCGGCAGGAGTGTCTTCGATAGGAGCTATAACTGTTGTTCTTCCCTCTCGTGTAGTTATGTATATGCCAAGTCCGCCATATTCGCCTTCCATCTCTATATTCTCTTCTTCAAGAGCTTTAGGGGTTACGAAACGTGTAAATGGGTCTCCCACTGATTCTACAAGGCCTTTGACCGCTCCATGATACATTTTTGTATCGTCTATTTTTCCCTCTTTGTCTCCGTCTACCTGGTAGGTCTCAAGAGCCATCTTTACCTGCTTTATTATGGCAAGCTGCTGGGTTGTGAATGGAAGGCTCTTTGACCAGTCGGCTCCGACGGCCTGAGGAACAAAGTATGCCCCTGCTGACAGTATTATACCTATTAAAATACCGGCAGCTATGTCTTTAAATTTTCCAAACATTTTTACACGACCTTTCATCTATCTGCTGCTTTTATCTTAGATAGCGCATCGGGTTGACTGCGTCTCCGTTCACACGAACTTCAAAGTGCAAGTGGTTGCCTGTCGCGACTCCAGTTGATCCAACCCTGCCTATTAAGGCACCCTTTGCAACCTTTGCGTCTTCTGTGCAGTTTATCTGGGAAAGATGGGCATATACAGTCGTAAGGCTGCCGCCGTGGTCAATTATTATAACCTGTCCGTAGCCTCTCATCCATCCCGTGTACAATACTTCGCCTGCATCGGCGGCGGTGACAGGTGTTCCCTTAGGAGCACTTATATCGAGTCCTGTGTGTGTCGTCTTGGTTTTAAAGATTGGATGGACTCTTGTTCCAAACTCACTGGATATCGAACCGCGAGTAGGCCATGCGAGTCTTCCGCCAGTATAGTAAACTGTTGGTTTTTTGCCCGGATTCTTTTTCGCATTAAGTTTGCGCTTTTCTGCCAAAAGGCGCTTTACCGCCGACTGAAGTTCGCGCGATGCCTTCAGCAATTCTTCCTGCTGGGCTACATAAAGAGCTTTGTCCCTGCGAACCTTGGCAAGGATGGCGTTTCTTTCGTCCGCGGCGCTCCTTAATTCATTTTTCTTTACATTAAGTACTTTTCCCTGCTCATGAAATTTTTCCTTCTGGTCTGTAAGCTGTGCCTTGGCTTCTGTGTAGCGTCTTTTTTTATCTGCAAGGTCATTTATAAGAGTCTTATCCTGCTGCGCTATTTTCCCTAGCAAATATGATGTTCTGAGAGCATCATCGGCTCCTTTTGAGGAGAGAAGCAGATTAAACTCCGCAATCCCGCCATATTTGTAAATCGTAACCATTCTGTCGGCCAAAAGTGCTTCGGCATTCTTTATGCTCTGCTCGGTTTCCGCAATATTGCCCGTTAAGTTTACGATATTGCCGTGCAGTTTTCTGATATGTAGATTTACTACGTTGACTCTCTGCTGTGTTATTGTTATTCTCTGGCTTAATTCTTCTATCTGCCTTGAAACATTGGATTCTTTCTTTTTTGCCTCATTTATCTTCTTTTTTGTCTGTGATATCTGTCCCTGTATTTTCTTGTATTCCTGTTCCTGCTGCTTTATCTCTTTGTCAATTTCGCTCTGAGTTTTTGCAGCATAGACCGGCAGTGCTGATGACGCATAGGCGATGACAGCAACTGCGAGCAATATTTGAACGATATATCGTGTTCCGGGAGACAAGTTTTTAAATTTTACATGGCTCACAGCGGTTTGGCTGCCTTTCTTATAAAATTTTCAACAGCAAAGAGGCTGGAGAGAAGGCTGACTGTGGTTCCGCAGGATACCAGCATAAACATGAGTTTAAACATAAGACTAGGAGAGTCAATAAAGTGTAGGAATGGCAGCATACTTTTCAGCCCGTCCAATGCGGCATAGTATGTAAATGCAAGGATGCCCGACGCAATAAGAGCACCGGCAAGCCCCAATATAAAACCCTGTATTACAAACGGCAGCATGACATATGTAGAGGTTGCTCCGACTCTCAGCATTACTCCTATTTCTTCTTCTCTTGAATAGACCGCTATCCTTATCGTATTGAAGAGAACCACCGCACTTGAAGCGATTGCTACAATAAGCATTATTATTGAGAAGCTCTCTATAAATCCTGAAACTTTTGACAGTTTTTCGGCAAGGTGTCCGGCATATACAATATCGTCCACTTCCGAAATTGCCACAAGCATTCTGGCTGTTTCAGCTACGTTTGAGGCTTTGTCAACTTTTATCTCTATGCTGGGGGGAAGAGGGTTGGATCCTAAAAGAGTTACCGCTTTGGCCTGAGCTCCGAGACGTGAGCGTAACCTGTCCAGGGCGGCATCTTTTGTGATGATGTCTACCCTTACTATGTTAGGAAGTGTCTTTATTTTTTTTGCAGTTGCTTCCAAGTCGGCCCCGTCTTTAACATAAGCACTGATGTTAAGCTGATTTTCCATTGAAGAAACTATATTTTGAACATTAAGGACAAAGAGTGTACTGGCCCCTATCACAAAGAAAACGGCCATGGCGGTAAAAACTGTAAGAACGCTCATTCCCCAGTGTCTTACTACAAGTCTAATTCCGTCTCTAATAGCATATCTAACAGTTGCCATGAAGTTCATACTCTCCTTCCTTTTCATCTCGTACAATTCGCCCTCTGTGTATTTCAACAACTCTCTGACGGTAAGTGTTAACTAAATAGTCATTGTGAGTTGCCATGAGGACAGTAGTACCAGCCGCATTTATTTCAAGCAAAAGCTGCATTATTTCATCGGCTGTGTTGTTGTCTAAGTTACCTGTTGGTTCGTCGGCAAGAAGAAGAGCAGGAGTGTTGACAATAGCTCTTGCTATTGTCAGTCTCTGCTGTTCTCCACCGGAAAGCTGAGGGGGATAGAGGTTGCGCCTACGCCATATGCCGACACTCTTCAAAACGTCTGTAACTTTGTCTGCGATTTCTTTGGGAGGCAGCCCCATTACTTCAAGCACAAAGGCTACATTTTCAAATGCCGTCAAATTCGGCAGCAGCATAAAATCCTGGAATACAACCCCTATATTCCTTCTGAAAAGGGCCAAGTTGAACCTGTTGATCTTCCTCAGCACTCTGCCGCCCGCGCTTATGTGACCTCTAGTCGGTATGACATCGCGCATTACACATCTCATCAAAGTGGTCTTTCCAGAACCTGTTTCTCCCACAAGATAGACAAATTCGCCTTTGCTTATTTGAAGATATATATCCTCAAGAGCCACTATGTCTGGCTCAAATATTTTTGTAACACCTGAAAATTTTATATCCACTGAATTTTACCTCCTGCGAAGAGCCCACACCTGCGCGGCAGCATTGACTATTTCTTTCCATGTAAGACCATAATATTCTCTTAACTCTCCCGGCAGACCGCTGTTTACAATCTGATCCTCAACCGCTACAAAGCGAACCGGAACGGGGTATGTTCGGGCGAGACACTCAGCGACAGAGCTGCCCAAGCCTCCTACGGAACTGTGTTCTTCCGCAGTGACGCAGCAGCCTGTTCTTCTGACCGACGCTAAAAGTATCTGTTCCGGAAGCGGTTTGATGCTGTAACAGTCTATTATTTCCGCGCTGATTCCCTGCTGTTCCAGTATCGAAGAGGCTTTTAGGGCCTCGGCTACCATTATGCCGCACGCACATATTGTAACACCGGTTCCCGATGATATCAGACGGGCTCCGCCTGAGACAAACGAATTTTCAACTTCGTCGTCAAAGACAGGAACCGGGGTCTGTCCAAGCCTTATGTACATAGGGGCGTGTATATTGAAGGAAGCCTCCGTTATACCTCTGGCTGATTTACTGTCGGAGGGGACAAAGATATGCATGGTTGGAATTGTCCGCATCAGAGCGATATCCTCAAGAGTTACGCATGAGAATCCGCGCTCCCCTCTCGAAAGACCTCCGTCAGATACTGCTATCCTGACGGGGAGGGATGATTGAGCAAGAGCGCTGCGTATCTGATTATATTTATTTACGACAGTTTCGCCCGAATATGTTAAAATCCACGGTATTTTGCCTGCCAAAGCCAGTCCGGCCGCATTGAGAATTATATTCTCCTCGCCAGACTGCGGAATAAAAATTTTGTCTTCCGCAACAGACAAAAAAGTGGAAGAGTCCTCTATGATTTTTTTGGAGCCCAAGATAGCAATATTTCCGTCTCTCTCAGCGCACTCGGAAATACAGCTGCAAAATGCGTTCCAAGTACTTACAAAAGCATTTTTACTGCTGGTCATTAATATTTCCCTCCAGTTCCTCAAGAGCCTGATCCATGTCCCCCATACTCATCGAACCTGGATTCTTAGACTGCACAGCATCAATAAATGAAAAACCCTTGGCGGTATAAAGTAACATAAAGAGAGCGACAGGGCGCTCTGAATTTTGTTCCGCCGAGGCAAAAACATTTTCCATGGACACAAAATCTTTCCCGTCAGCAGTAAAGACATTCCATCCCTCTGCCTTCAGCTCATTTGAACGTTTGACTATTGTTTCGGAAAAATCTTCTGCTCTAGCATCGCACAAAAGTAAAAGGTACAAATTGGAAAGATTCTGCGAAGCAGAGCGTTTGACTTCATCAATAAAGTTATTCTCACTGCACTCAGATAGAAGAGCAAGGCAAAATACTCTGGGTTTTGAATCAATTTTTCTCACAGCCTGAGCAAGTGAGCTTGCTATCGCAATTTCTCCAGAGTTAAGACACGGGGCATCTATACCCGGTGTCCTTTTGTAATCAGGTGTAGACTGAAGCATCGCTCCTAGTCTCCTGTAGTGCCAAAGTTCCTCTCTGTCAAAAAAACCTCTTGCCGCAAGAACAGCATAGACAGCAGGAGCTGCGTCCTCAACACCTACAAGCAGTCTGTCTCTGTCCTCTCTGGAGGAATGAGCAGGGAGCACAACAAGTTCTTCCCAATAAAGATATACCAATAAATCAGATAAGGCCAGAGGAAGGTCAAGAGGCCCGGAACGGGCAACTCCGACCATTTTGACAATGTCTTTGCGTATTTCCGAGGCAACAACCTCAAGATACTTTATACGCGACTCTTCCATCAGTCATTCCCCCAACGCTTTTTTTAGCCCTTCCAAGCAAAGAGACTTTATCTCTTCCGCCATTTTTTCTCTCTTATTCCGACAGCCGCATTCTGTAAGTTCCATGTTAATATCAAAATCAAAAACTTCTGCAACACCCATCTCGGAACAAAGCGATGTGACCTTTGGATCATATGCCCCGGCACACACCGGAATACCGGCAAGAATGGATAGTATTACAAAATGGAGTCTCATCCCGAAGGCAGCGCAAACTTGCTCCGCTATATTCTCAAACTCGGAGAGGTTTTTCACAACAGTAATTTGATCCAGTCTGATTCCGTAAGATTGTGAATATAGCTCAAGTTCCTTTCTGTCTTCTTCGGAAAGGGCGACTCCTATTATTTTAAGCCTGTGCTTTTTTGCATATGAGAGAGCGGATGCAAAAACTCTGTCGGCACAATCTTTATATCCTGGCCTTATATTGACGGCAAGAAAATCTTTCGCACTCTCTTTTCTGCGAACAGACAGGCTCATCACACAGTCTGGAGCAATGTGTCCTTTTATGTTCCAAGATTTCAGAAGGGTAAGGGAAGTTGTATCCCTAACCCCGCAGAACACCATAGAAGAAAAGGCGCTCTTGGCGAGCCATCTTGCTTTGGCAGACTTCAGAGGCCCTATCGACTGCCCGACAGACCATACTTTAAGTCCGCATAGAGAAGCAATTTTAACAATAAGCCAATAGTAAAAGGACGACCTTATGCTGGTAGAGTCCTGAAATAGCCCGCCTCCGCCCAAAAGCAGGCTGCGGCTCTCTCTTACAGCTTTTATTATTACAGGCAAAGACCATCTGTTATACGAGTCTGTTCCGCACGAGAACTTTGTTTCTTCCGTATCAGCGCTCAGTACGGCAATGCGATCTCTTTTTATACCGCATGAGGAGAGAAGTCCTATAACAGAACAGGCAAGCAGCTCATCTCCCAAGTTTCCGAAGCCGTAATAGCCGATTAAAAGTACATCGTATCTTTTAATCAATCGGAGAACACTCCCGTCCTCTTCTTAGCCATAAACGCCGCTGTATAGCCTATTACCGCTGCGGCTGCTATTCCTATTATCATTCCGAGCCACCATCCGTTGAATACTCGGACAACGCTTAAGGTAAGCAGTGTGTGGAAATGGCAGAATGTGTTGACTGCGGAGCAAAAAGCCAGCACCGCTACAATTCTCACAGCTTCTCTGTAATTTGCAAACCAGTTTTTCTTTACCAAAAGCCAGTATACAACCAGCGCCGGATAGCCAATGAGGAACTCTTTTGTCCTCGGTCTCACGACAAGAGTGCGTTCCATAAAATCCCTGAACGCTATCTCTGCGGCAGGAACATTTGCTACGTTGTCGCTTCTGAGAGCCATTACAAGAAGCCCTGCCATCATTATTCCTATTAAGAGAAGTTCCCCCCACATTGCCGGGCGCGCCGCTATCTCGCTTATCGACTCGGGGTGAACACGGCGCACTAGGTCGTGGACAAGCAGCAGAAGGGGAGGTAGCAGCAGAGTCAGTTTGACCCCCGAAAAAGGAGCAAGTCTTAATGCTGCGGGCGTTGTGCCGTAAAAAGCAGCGATTGAGAGTCCGCCAGCAATTAAGATGAAGAGGGAAAAGAGCGAGCCTTTTATGTGACGTCCCTTGCTGTCAAGAGCCGTTAAGGCAGCCTCCAGAGCAATGAGAGCTCCGCAGAAACCTCCGAGCATCTTTGCTGAAGCTGGAATTTTGACAAAAGCGGCAGAAAGAATTAAAGATGCAGCACAAAGCAGTGCAAGTTCCCCTACAGAGACATTCTGCTGTAAGTTTTTAAGCCTGGATGAGTAAGACCAAGTGCAGAAGACAAAGAAAATAGAGCATGCAAGGGCACCTGGCAGGGAAAGAGGCCATACCGGGAAATGGACGGGGAACCCGAAGCTGTAGCCTCTGGCCTCCAGCGCCTCTTTTTGTATGGCAAGGTCGGATAAAAATACTTCAAGCCTGTCGCCCATCTGCAAATCGTAGGGGCGTACCATAATAAAACGGATAGACCTTTCATGCACGGCTCTTACAAACCTGTCGACTATCTGTTTCTGGGAAAGTTTTCTGGATATGATTTCGTCTTTTGTAAGGCTGTGAAGCGGAATAATATTGGGGCGCATTTCATTTACAAACTGAGGAACTCCTACCTGCTTCACAAATTCCACCTGAGAAACGGTTATGTCCTTTTTCTTAAGTATTTCTGTCATCATATCAAAATCAGGATTACCGGCCATAATCATCCCGGCGGGAATGATATTTTTAATTTCAGGATATGATGTCGTCAAATAATCCAAAGCAGCGGCGACCATCCTGCCATTTGAAGGAGTGCAGGGGGCAGGTCGAAAAAGGACACTTATAGAGTTTCTGCGGCAGAAGTCAAGTGCCTCAAAATCCGGGATAAGAGCGGACATTTTAAACTCCTCTCTCGTTCCAGGAAGGACTATGTACGTCACATTGCCTTCTTTTATAACCTTAGACGCAGGAAGTTTGATCTTCGTATAAGCAATAATTTTATCAAGATAACTTATATTGTTTTGAACCATTATTACAGCATTGTCATATTGAAAGGATGAATCTCTTATTCCAAAAACGGATGCGGAATCATATTTTACCGGGATTGGATTTAAAAGTGTAATTTCTTCGCCCGTATATTCAGCGACAGAAAGCCCTTCCACGCCGTTTGCATGTATAGAGCTCCATACTTTATTCTGATTGGACGAGCTTTGCATTGCCAGCGAGACAAGATCTCTGTAATCAGAGATAAACGAGACCGTTTTATTATTTGTCTCGGCCCTGTATCTTGGCATCACACCCCAAACAGCAAAAACTGCCGCAATTATTATTGCAGCAGCAAAGACACTTCTGCGTTTAACCATTATCATCTGAACATCCCCCACTGCTCTCTCAGAGACAGCCCCAGCTTTGCAAGCAAAACGCTTAGCTTCTGCACCGGCAGGCCGACCACATTAAAATAACATCCGTCAATTCTTTCGACAAGAAGCATGCCTCTGCCCTGTATGGCGTAAGCCCCGGCCTTGTCAAGGCTTTCTCCCAAAGCAATATATGAGGCTATTTCTTCATCGGAAAGAGGCCTAAAGACAACATTAGTCGTTTCATATTCAACATATTTTTCTCCTTCCGGAGAAATCACGGCAACTGCGGTTATGACACGGTGTGTCTTCCCCTGCAGCATTGCGATCATTGCAAAAGCTTCTTTGTCATTCTTCGGTTTACCAAGGGAAGTCGTTCCCAGAGCTACTAAGGTATCAGCTCCTACCACCCATTCGCCGGGATTAGCCTCGGCAACATTCGAAGCTTTCATTTCCGCAAGGCGGCATGCTGTATCCTCGGGACTCTCGCCGCATATTAAAACTTCCTCGGAGTCTGAAGGTTTTACCGTGAAATTCCAGCCAAGCTCTTTCAGCAGTTCTATACGGCGCGGGCTTGCAGATGCCAATATAAAATGCGCTATTTGCGAGCTGCCCATATTCCGAAAAGAGCTCCTAAAAGAGTCCCAAGATTCAGTTTCAGTGCAAAAAAGAAACCAAACCTGAGCATAATAATATCTATTTGCTTGATATCAAAGGAAAAATCGACAACATTCATAAAAACACTTGCAAGCGCAGGTATCCTCTGGCAATAAAATCCGCCCCAAGTTCCGAGAATCATGCAAAGCAGTATTATTCCCCATCTTAAAGTACCTGATTTGGCGCCCAACTACCACACCCCCAGATATGTGGTGACAAGAGCGGCGCCTCCGACTAACAGACAATAGACACCGAACATCCACCATCTTGATGTAATGACTATTTTTTTCAAAATAACGAGAGATGCCAATCCGCTTATAAACGAAGCGATAACTCCGAGATACCACTGATCGGGAAGGGAGGACACAAATGAGTTCCAGCCTCCGACTTCCATAGACTGAATCAGTGTAGCTCCGAGTATGGCCGGTATGGAGAGGAGAAATGAGAATCTAAAAGCCTCTTCTTTCCCCAGCCCTACAGTGAGTCCTGATATTATCGTCATACCGGAGCGCGAGACTCCGGGCAGGACTGCTATTCCCTGAGCTATGCCGACAAAGACTCCGTCAATTGGCCTTACTCTTCCGAGTCCTGTTTTGACGAATGAACTGCCAATAAGTATGACACCTGTAAATATCAGTCCCAGAGATACCAGAAGTGAGTTCTGTACAGCCACCTCGGCAAAATCTTTAAGAGTAATGCCAATAATTCCGGTTATGACCGTACCGGCAGCTACAGCCCATCCTGTATTCCAGCCTTCCGAGGATCTTTCGCTCTTGATAAATATTCCCTTAACCCACTGAGTCAAAAGCCCCATGATATCGAAAAAGAAAAATATTATTGTTGCAGCTGTTGTTGCTACGTGGAGCAAAAGATCATAGGACAGTGGTGGGTTCTGTGTCCCCATAAAAATCTGAGCCAAAGCCAGATGCCCTGAACTGCTTACCGGCAAAAACTCTGTGAATCCCTGTATTAATCCTAATATCACAACTTCAAAGTTCATATTTCCGACACCTCTTTATTTGTTAGCAATACTGCGTTTGTGCATTCTTTCTATGTCAAAAACTACCATCGCCAAATTATGGGCGTGGTCTCCGACTCGCTCAAGATTACTCAGAATATCTATGAAGACAACGCCCGCACCAGGAGTGCATCCGCCAGCATTGAGCCTGGCTATATGCTGGGCTCTGAGTGTCTTTTCCATACAGTCTATTCTGTCTTCAAGATCTACAACCTGCTTTGCCAGAACCGGGTTTTCTGTTTCAAGAGCCTCTATGCTCTTCTGTATTGTTGATATTACAAGATTAAACATTTCATCGCACTCACCCAAAGCTTTTCCGGTAAACTGCAGCTTGTGATCCTGCAGAAACTGGTACATTTCAACCAAATTAGTTGCATGATCACCCATTCGCTCTATATCGCCTACTCCACTTGTGCAGGAATTAAGCAGCAGAGACAAATCATGGGATAGTCCGGTCTGTCCGAGCTCTGTTGTATATCTGACGATATCGTGAGTCAGCTCGTTAACATTTTGCTCCGTTCTCATAACATCATCGGCGAGTTTATCATCATTTGTCATAAAGAGAGAGTGGCAGTTTCTTATCATGCGTAAGGAGAGCCACGCAAGACGAATCATCTCTTTACGGACAGCTTCAACGGCGGCAGCGGAGGAAGCTGTTATCAGAGAGGGATTCAGGTATTTAGCCCCTATTTCTTCCTGTCCCGCCTCATCAGGCAGCAGCCTTTTAATAAAGTTAGCATATGGTTTTACGAACGGCAGGAAGAGAAGAGCTATAACCACATTAAATATTGTGTGGGCATTTGCGACCTGTCTCGATATATCGCTTGCTGTAAGCATAACAAGGTCTGTATAGAAGGGAATGATGGTAAACATTACAACAGTGCCTAGGACTTTTATCATAACATGAGCGGCGGCAGCCTGTTTAGCTGATCTGTTTGCACCGAGCGACGCAATAACAGCGGTAATGGTGGTACCTATGTTATCTCCGAAAATAACAGCTATCGCAGTCTCAAGAGGTATGACACCCTGAGCCGCTACGGCCATTGTAAGACCTACGGTGGCGGAGCTGGACTGCACGAGCAAAGTTATGAGGAGTCCTGCGAGAAAAGCTAAGAAGAGGTGATCTCCGAATATTGTAACCAGGTCGGGGCGCGTCTTTATAAACACCATAGGTGCCTGCATCATTTCCATGCCTATAAATAGAAGTCCGAAGCCGACTAGGCCGACACCTATCTGTTTGTTTCTCTTCTTTTTGCATAGTATACATATAGCAGCACCTATGACTGCGCAAAGATAAGCAACGTCCGTAACTTTAAAGGCTATAAGCTGAGCTGTGACTGTTGTCCCTATATTTGCTCCCAGTATTACGCCTATTGCCTGTATCAATGTCATAAAACCGGCGTCTACAAAACTTACTACCATGACTGTCGTGGCACTGCTGCTTTGAAGAATGCTAGTAACAAGAGTACCTATAAGAAGCCCCTTTATGGGCGTACCTGTAAGAGAAGCTATCAGCTTTCTGAGCCTGTCTCCGGCTATAGCCTGAAGAGCTTCTCCCATGATTATTATTCCGTAAACGAGGACACCCACTCCTGCGAAAATTTGGAGTAATGAGCTTACAGACATCAAAAATCTCTCCTTATTGTATCTTTCTCTGTTTATATAATTTTATTTATGATACATCCAATGGCTGGCAGACACGCTCAAAATGGCGGCAGCACATTGAGACAATTGCATATTTTATAACATTATCCGCGCAGAATAAAGAACCCCCACATGCCGAGTTTTATTCCTGACAATGGTCAAGCCATGATATGAGAGGAACTATTGTAGGATAATTCCTTGAAGAGCGCCCAAAGACCTCTCGTATCCTCTTTCTTATCTCTGTCGGCAATGTCTCATGCTTCGCTCCCGGAATTCTTGAAAACTGTTCGAGAGCCGTGACAACGGCCTTTTCCAATTCCCTAAATGTGTTTCCGTCTTCCGAAGAGAATACGCTCCCGCGCGTTTGTATCTGAACAGGAGCGACAAGATGAGAAGATGAGTCCAAGACGGCTGATACAACGACAAGGCCGTTTTCTGAAAGTTCTCTGCGCTCACGAAGAATACTTCCTTCAAACCCCCCGAGAGCTATTCCATCTATGAGTACGGCTCCGGACGGAACTCTTGTCTCGGCATCTGCTTTGTTAGGGCTCTTAAATGTGAGAACATCTCCGTTTTGGAGGACAAAGACATGCTTGGCCGGGACACCCATCTCCCTTGCAAGCTGGGCATGGCGAACCAAGTGCCTGTACTCTCCGTGAACAGGCATAAAAAACTTAGGTTTTACTATACTCAGAAGAATAGTAAGCTCGTCGCGCGAGGCGTGCCCCGAGACATGGATCTTTTCGTCTCTTGCATATATAACCTCACATCCGCATGCAAAGAGCCTGTTCACCGTCTGACTTACAAGCTTTTCATTTCCCGGTATCGGAGTTGCCGATATAATAACAAGATCTTTTGCTCCAAGCTTAACCATGCGGTGAGTGCCGCGGCTCATCATGACAAGCCCGGAGAATGGTTCTCCTTGGCTTCCCGTCGTAAGAACAACGACCCTGTTTTCCGACATAAGCTCGGCTTCCTGCCACGTAACAATGATGCCTTCCGGGATAGAGATATATCCGAGCTTTTGAGCAAGTTCGATATTTGCAAGCATACTGCGTCCTATAAGGACAACTTTGCGGTTAAATCTCCCTGCGGCGTTTATGACCTGCTGGGCCCTGTGAAGATTGCTCGCAAAGGTTGCAATTACAATACGCCTGTCCTTATAAAGGCGGAAGAGCCTCTCAAATGTCTGACCGACAGTTCTTTCGGAAGGCGTAACTCCGCTCTTTTCTATATTCGTGGAGTCCGACATCATAAGGAGCACGCCCTCTTGACCAAGCCGCGCAAATGCACTGTAATCGGTGCTCACGCCGTCAATAGGCGTGGGATCAAGCTTAAAGTCTCCAGTGTGAACTACTGTGCCGAAGGGGGTCTTTATCGCAAGAGCCATAGAGTCTGGTATTGAGTGGCTTACGGGAACAAACTCGACAGAAAATATTCCGGCATCAACAACATCGCCCTGAGAAACTACATTATACTTCGGTTTATATTTTGTCTTGGCATCAACCATCTTGTTCTCAATCAGACCTGCCGTAAGGCGCGAACAATAGAGGGGAACATCAAGACGCGGCAAGACAAAAGGAAGGGCCCCTATGTGGTCCTCGTGCCCATGTGTTATAAACACTGCTTTTATTTTTTCTCTGTTGTCTGTCAAATATTGCACATCTGGTATTACAAAATCAATTCCCAGCATATCCTCTTCCGGGAATTTCAGACCACAGTCCACAACGATAATATCGTCTGCAAAGCAAAAAGCGGTGAGATTTTTGCCTATCTCGCCCAAACCTCCGAGAGGTATAATCCTCAGCTCTCCGGAAGACACGCTTTTGTGTTTTTGTCTATACTTTTTCTTTTCACCAAGCTGCATAAAAACAACTCCCTCCCACTCTCTATCGTACCACTTAATGAGATTAAGGGCTACACTTTTGAGATATATTCTGACTAATCGCTCTTACATTATTTTAAAAATTAATTGCAAATATATTTTTACATCAAGCGTCAAAAATAACACGCGACTCCACAATGAAAGCTCAGTTGACTTTTACTTTAAATAATTTATAATTCAAATTTCATAGCTATCTGTAGAAATAATTCAAGGATGTGATTAAAATGGAATACTTTTTCCAAGGTCTTACCATGGGGCTTGCTTATGTTGCCCCAATAGGTCTGCAAAATCTCTTTGTCATAAACACGGCAATGACTCAGAAAAAAAGCAGAGTTATACTCACCGCTCTGATTGTAATATTTTTCGACGTTACACTTGCCCTTGCATGTTTCTTCGGTATAGGAGCCATTATGGAGCGATCTCGCCTGATAACAATGGCTATTTTGCTGATAGGGAGTTTAATTGTCATATGCATCGGGTATTCGCTAATAAAGGCAGACGCCTCCATACAGGGAAAAGATGTCAACATACCTATAGGAAAAGTCATTACTTCAGCATGTGTGGTTACATGGTTTAACCCTCAGGCTCTGATAGACGGAACGATGATGCTCGGTGCATTCCGCGCAGCTCTGCCAGCTTCCGCCGCGGCAATCTTTATGTGGGGGGTCGCTGCTGCCTCATGCCTGTGGTTCTCCGGAATCAGCATAGTAATAACCCTCTTCAGCGCAAAATTCACCTATCGCACTATGAAAATAATAAACGTAACTTGCGGAGCGGTCATAATATTCTACGGATTTAAACTTATGTGGAACTTCGCAGAACTGGTACTTTAGCAAAACGGCACGGCTTGGAACATCAGAGACATTTACAGCCAAAAATTTTGCATCACAGGTTGACATTCACGAAAAATACTATATAATCTTCTCTTGTCATGTATGAACTTTATTAGTTCATCTTGGGCCGTTTTGGGGTATGGTGCAACGGCAGCACGCCTGACTCTGGATCAGGTAATCTAGGTTCAAATCCTGGTACCCCAGCCATATCATAAGTGATGTGGTCCCTTCGTCTAGGGGCCTAGGACGGCGGGTTCTCAGCCCGTTAACAGGGGTTCGAATCCCCTAGGGACTGCCAATATAAATCCGTGCTTCTTTTGCTTAGAACAAGATTGGCCGGAAGGATTT
Source organism: uncultured Synergistaceae bacterium (assembly GCA_964422205.1). Classification (GTDB taxonomy): domain Bacteria; phylum Synergistota; class Synergistia; order Synergistales; family Synergistaceae; genus CAZNYN01. The sequence goes on from CAYRAI010000021.1 coordinate 17,915, forward strand.
AAACAGAGAGACAGGCAAACCTGTCTCTCTGTTTATTTATGACGTTGATAATTTTACTAAGCTCCAAACATTCTCGCCATTTAAAAAATCAGCCCTGTTTGGGCTGATTTTATATTAATCGACTTTATGGACAACTACCTGAGGATAGGCAAATTCTATATTATCTCTGTCAAAACGTTCTTTAAGCCTCATTCTGTATTCACGTCCGACACTCCACTGCATGCCTGGAGACGTTTTTAACATTGCCCTCATGTTGACTGAGTTTTCGGCAAATTCGGTTATTCCCTGCACAACAGGTGTTTCTATTATGAAAGTGCCCTCTTTTTCGGCCATTTCGTCTGCCAGATCCTGCATTATGCGCAGTGCTTTTCTGTAATCTGACTCATAGGTTATCCCCACTTTGACTACTGCGACAGACCATATTTTTGTGTAATTAACCACGGTCTGTATGGTGCTGTTGGGTATAACTACCATATTGCCGTCAAAATCTCTGAGCCTTGTGACTCTTAATGTAAATTTTTCCACAGAGCCTGAAAGTTTGCCTATTTCAACCCAGTCTCCAACATTATACTGGTCCTCTATTAAGATAAGTATGCCGTTGATAAAGTCCCTTATCACGTTCTGAGCTGCAAGGGATACAGCGATACCTACGACTCCAATACCTGCTATTATGGGGCGGACATCTATTCCTACGGAGCCTAGTATCCAAAATCCCATAAGCAGACCTATGACAACACGCGAAAGCTGAGTTATCAGCTGTCTTATTGTCTTTAATCTCTGTATTATTGCGTCACGTGCAATAGTTCCCGATGATCCTTCGGGAATTTTCTGTATTGCTGCGTCAAATACGTGGCGTAATGCTTTATTGGACGCTCTTGAGGCTATATACCAAAGTGCGAAGAGGAAAATTACCCGCACAATGTCGGATAGGTGCCCTATTAGGGCCTGTACCAGGAATTCAGCGTTGTAAAGCATTATAACCACCTCATGTAAGAGAACTATCTGTCTATGTGAATGTCGGAGGCATCAATATGTTTTTTTAAAAATGCTATGACATCTTCTTGCGATTCACGGGAAAATATAAATGGCCATGATCCCTTTAGTGAATTTGGAATGACGTAAATATTGCTGCCCTTGTTCAGGATAACTTTGATATCCGCAATATCCTGCCAGGGAATTATCTCCCTCTTTGCCTGTCCCCAAAAAATTTTATCCCTGCATAAGCCCTCTGACGAGAAAAAAAGTTTTTTGCTGTATCCGGAAAAATATACGATGAATGCTCCGAGAAAGATTGGAATTATAACCTGGGACATACCGCCTCCGGAAAGAAAAGAGGCCATCCCGTAACCGGCGGCAGATATTCCCACGGCGGCGCCAAGTATTCTAATACGGAGGGGAAGGGTTACCCCCTCCGGAAGTGAATAAAGTTCAGTCATTGATTACTTTGATTCTGCAGGAGCGGGCACGCCTCCGAGGTTTGAGAGAATCTTTTCGTCTATTGTGACCTTGTATTTCTCTTTCAGCACTTTAAGCTCTTGGTCTATATATGACCGCTGGAGTCTCTGTTCGACTTCCTGAGCCGCTTCCTTGAATGTCATCTGGTGTGAAGGACGGCGTTCGAGAACTTCTATTACATGCCAGCCAAACTCTGATTTTACCGGACCTGCAAGAGAGCCAAGCGCGGATTCGGAGACAACTTTGTCTACAGATGCAGAAAGAGTTCCCTTCTCCACCCAGCCAAGGTCTCCGCCGTTTTGGGCATTGTTGGGGTCACGGCTATATTCGGCAGCTGTCTTTGCGAAATCCTTTGTCTTGTATATATTGAGAATGGCGTTGACCGCATCTGCCTCTGTCTCTGTGAGTATGTGTCTTGTGTGTGCGGCCGGAGCCTGCACAAATTCGTTCAAGTGCGAGTCATAGTATTTCTTCAGCGCTTTTTCGCTGAAGTCCCATTTGGCACTTGCTTCTGAGAAGTATGCCTGAAGAAGTGTCTGTATTGTCTGCCATTTAATCTGAAATGCTACGTCCGGACGACTGTCGAGCCCCTTGCTCTTTGCCGCTTCTGAGAAGAGCATTGCATCCGCGACCTGCTCAAGAATTTCTTTTCTCTCTTTGAGAGTAGACTGGCCAAGCATCATTCCGACCATCATCTCATTGCCGCCTGCTGAGCTGGCCAAAACCTGCAATGTCTCTTTTTCGTTCAAAGAAGATGTGCCTACTGTTAAGACAGCATCGTCTGCTGCAAAAGCCGCCGCGGAAATTCCCATAACTGTGAATAACGTAAGTGTTCTCAGTGTTCCTTTTAGTTTCATAACATAAATCCCTCCTGAATTAAACTGCACTATATGCTAGCATAAACTTAAAAAAAACAGGAGGGGTAAAACACATACCGCTCCTGTTTTATTTAACTATTTATTTTTGAAGAGGAGCGCTTCACCGTCTGTCGTAAACATTATTGAATCACCGCACTTAGCTGCGCCGTCAAGTATTTTATTCGCCAGCTCATCTTCCACCATTTTTTGTATTGACCTGCGCAGCGGTCTCGCTCCATATTTTGGGTCATATCCCTTTTTGAGAAGAAGTTTCTTAGCATCATCATCGACAGTCATAGTTATTCCTCTCTCCGCTACCCTCTGTATAACATCACGCAACATAACGTCAACTATCTTGAGCAGGCTCTCGGATGTCAAAGATTTGAATACCAGCAGTTCATCTATTCTGTTGATAAATTCCGGACGGAAGGTTCTTTTTACCTCTTCCATTGTTGAGTTTTTTATTTTTTCATCATCAATGATATTGCCTCTGTCCGAAAATCCCAGTGAACATGCCTTTGAGGCATCCGTTACTCCGACGTTGCTGGTCATTATTATTACCGAGCTGCGGAAATCGGTAAGACGTCCTTGTCCGTCTGTCAGGCGTCCGTCGTCAAGAAGCTGGAGCAGAACATTAAAAATATCAGGATGCGCCTTTTCTATCTCGTCAAAAAGTATCACGGAGTAGGGTCTTCTTCGGACAGCCTCGGTAAGTTTACCTCCGTCTTCAAATCCTACATAGCCCGGAGGAGCTCCTATAAGTTTTGCCGCTTCGTGACGCTCCATATATTCGCTCATGTCCATTCTTATCAGAGCGTCTTCGCTTCCAAAAAGAAATTCCGCAAGGGCACGGGCAAGCTCCGTCTTTCCCACTCCCGTAGGACCTAGGAAAAGAAAACTGCCGACGGGCCTTTTGGGGTCTTTCATGCCGCTTCTGGCTCTGCGTATTGCACATGATATGGAATGCACTGCTTCATCCTGTCCTATTACACGGGCCGAGATGACTTTTTCCATGCCTGCCAGCCTTGTGCTTTCTGCCTCCGTCAGCTGAGTGACGGGCACTCCTGTTATCTCTGACACTACAAGCGCTATGTCCTCGGCTGTTATGTCAGGTGCAAGGCGGCTTATGTTCTCTTTCCATGATGAGCGCAGTTCTGATATTTTTGTATTTATGGACTTTTCCTGGTCGCGGAATATGGCGGCTTTTTCAAATTCCTGAGATATAACTGCGTTTTCTTTTTCCTTGCGTATGCTTTCAGAATCTTTTTCCAGATCTTTTATCTCTTCCGGGACTTCGAGAGTTTTTATCCTCGCACGGGCTGATGCTTCATCGATAAGGTCTATAGCCTTGTCTGGAAGGAATCTGTCTGTAATGTATCTTTTTGAAAGTTTTGCTGCGGCATTAAGAGCCTCGTCTGATATTCTGACTGTATGGTGTGATTCATAATTCTCTCTTAAGCCTTTCAAAATGCTTACTGTATCTTCCTCAGAAGGCTCTTCCACCATAACGGGCTGAAATCTGCGCTCAAGAGCCGCGTCCTTTTCTATGTACTTTCTATATTCGTTTACAGTTGTAGCTCCTATGACCTGAAACTCTCCCCTTGCCAAGCTCGGCTTCAGAATGTTAGCCGCATCGACAGCACCTTCCGCTCCGCCTGCGCCAACAAGAGTGTGTATCTCGTCTATGAAAAGTATTACGCTCTTCGCTTCTTTTACTTCCTTTAAAAGGCGGCGCATACGCTCCTCAAATTCCCCTCTGTATTTTGTTCCTGCAACAAGGTTCGCTACATTAAGCTGCATAACTTTTTTGTTTTTTAATATTTCAGGGATATTTCCGGAGAGTATCCTCTGAGCAAGCCCTTCAGCTATCGCAGTCTTGCCGACTCCGGGCTCACCTATGAGCACTGGGTTATTTTTAGTTCTTCTTGACAGTATCTGAACTACTCTCTGTATTTCCTTTTCTCTGCCTATAACAGGGTCAAGCTCTCCGTTTTTGGCCATATTGGTCAGGTCTATGCCTGTCTGGTCAAGCACGGGAGTCTTTGTCTGAGCAGGTGTCCTTTCGCGGTTTGCGGCATCCTCTCTCAGAATAGAAGCTCCCCTCTCCGGCGGTTCCGGAGTGGCACCTCCGGTTATATTGCGAACTGCCTGGCGGCAAGATTCCAAATCTATGCCATGAGAGGCAAGAAGCTGGGCCGCCATGCCTTCACCCTCCGCGAGTATTCCGAGAAGTATATGTTCCGTCCCTATATAGTTAACACCCATCTTGCGGGCTTCTCTCATAGAGAGCTCGACAACAAGTTTGGCTCTTGAACTTGAGGGAAGGTCTATCGTCTCATTCGCCGGTTCGCCGGGGTTTGCAAAATGCTCTGTCTCCGCGCGGAGCAAAGAGGTATCAACGTTAAAAGAAGATAGTATCTGGTTTACAACACCATCGTTGTCGCTCAGCAGAGCCAGCAATATATGCTCTGTGCCTACAACTCCGTGTCCAAGGCGCAGCGCCTCTTTATGAGCCTGAGTAAAGACTCTCTTGCCTCGTTCTGTAAAATTCTGCCACATCAGTTATTTTCCGCCTCCCGTTTTGCTTTTACGGCGGATATTTTGTCCCTTATCTCCGCGGCTTTTTCATAGAGTTCTTCACGAACCGCTGCATCCATTTCGGCCTTTAAGACTTCCAGTTCATCCTTTGGAGCTGCATCGGGAATCTTATCATGGCACTTCTCATGGTCGTCTATTTTTGAGGACATAGGCTTTCCGCATATCGGACACGGAACACTTTCTTCGGCGGCACTGTCAGAGAAAAGTTCCGGCAAAACAGGTAACAGCAAGTCCCTAAGGGCATCCTGAATATCTGCGATACCACCAACAGAGAATGCCATTTTCATCATTTTTTCCGTTCCGTCAAAAGGCACAAATGCTTTAGCACACTCTCTGCACAAAATTTCTTCTACTTTGCGTCCGTCAACCATGCGCACTATATGAATATTAGCGCCGCTACTGCCGCATCTGTCGCAAAACATAAAAACCACCTACCCCAATGCGAGACTGGTTAAAAGTTTCTTCAGTAAATCCGCTCTCATGATATCTCTCTTGTATGTCGATACATCAAACATTGTGCGGCTGTTATCCTCCTGATTTCGCAGCGATACTTCTATTATCAGCCTTTCACGCGGGGATATTATTTCTCTGTTCTGAAGGTTGACGAGAAGTTTTCTGGCCTCCTGCTCGGTTACAGCATTGCCTATCAAATCTGAAAGATGAATGACTTCCTCATCACAATTTTTGAATGTCAGCTGAACAACCCTTATGTAGCCGTGGCCTCCGCGCTGGCTCTCCACGAGAAAACCGTTCTCCGGTGCGAATCTGCTCCTTAAAACGTAATTTATTTGGCTCGGCACACAGCCGAAACGTTCAGCAAGGTCCTTCCTGCGAAGAGATATACTTCCGTCTCCGTTTTCCTCAAGGAGCTGCGCAATATACTCTTCTATAACCTTTGTAAGACTTGATGACATAATACGTCACTCCGTTCAATTTGGACTCAATCAATCCATACTTATTTCACTTTACGATTATATAACTTTGGTCAGTATAAGTCAATAACATAGAGGATCTATGTCAAAGAAGTGTTGCGTGAATATGTGTCTGAATAAAAAACGAAGCCAGCAAATTCAAAAGGATAAGTGTGACGCAAAACAGCTATTTCAGCATCCAACTTTTGTCTCTGTTCCCTCTTTGATTCTTGCTATATTTGATTTGTGTCTCCATACCGACAAAGCGGCAAGAAAGAGAGCCGCCACGTAATAAGGGCGCGGCATTCCAAAGAGAGGCATAAGAAATGCCGAGACAAATAGGGCACCCATTGAAGCAATGGAGACATATTTTGTCTTTTTCATCAGTATGTACCATATACAGCCTCCCAGAATGGCGGGCAGAGGGTTGAAAAAATCAAAAAACGCGAATACGCCGAAGGTTGTGGCTACTCCTTTGCCTCCTTTGAACTTTAGCCATAATGGGTAGTTATGCCCCAATACGGAAAAGAGGCCTACAAGAGCCAGTACAAATGCCTCCTGTGTGAATATCGAGACAAACATTATTGCAATGCCGCCCTTCAGCATGTCAAATGCGGCTACTGTGACAGCCCACTTTTTTCCGAGCAGGCGCCCCGTATTTGTAGCTCCTATGTTGCCGGAGCCGTATGTTCTTATGTCAACGCCTTTTATTGCTTTGGCCGCTATGAAGCCTGTCGGGCATGAACCTATAAGATATGCGGCTGTTATCCATATTAATATCATTTTATCACCCTCAATTTATTTATCACCATAAAAAAAGCGCCATCCCGAGTTAACGGAACGGCGCAAAAAATTTGGCACAAGTTACCTTTTAAGGGCTGTGATTACATCCTGAGTAAGGTCAACACCGCCGTAGTAGACAAGAACTTTGTTAAGGACTATTGTTACGCCCTTCGCCTTAGCCACCTTGGATATTGTGTCATTGACTTCCTTAAGGACGGGAGACATAAGTTTTGACTCTTCGTTTCTCATCTCAAGCTGAAGGTTCTGTACTATGTTAGCCTTCTTCTTTTCATCTGTCTCTTTATCAAAAGCAGCTTTAGCTGCATCCGATTTCTTCTTGCTTAAAGCCTCAAGCTGCTGCTGTGCCTGCTTGAATTTTGAGAACTGCTGAAGAATGGCCATATCATCGACATATCCAACTGTATCGTTTGCGGCAAATGATGCTGTGCCGAAAGTAAGTATTGCCATAACCGCAATCATAATAAGTACTGCTGTCTTTTTCATAACGAAGTAACCTCCTAAATTTTGCGTTTAACAAACACTTGTTGATTCTATCTCGTGTATCTGCTATTGTCCATAGCATTTTTTACTTTTTTTGTATAATTTCGAGACTGCTGAACAAGGCAGTGAGAGGTGTTTCCTATTAAATCAGTACGCCCCAATTCTTCAAGAGCTCTGCGGACAAGTTCGGCATTCTCCGGCATCCAATACTGCAGAAGAGCTCTTTGCATTTTGCGCTCTTCAAATGATTTAGGAACATATACTTTCTCTCCTGTCATGGGATCTATGCCGGTATGGTAAATACAGGTTGATATAGAACCCGGAGTCGGAGTAAAATCCTGAACCTGTTCGGGACGAAGTCCAGTATCCCTGATGTATTCAGCAAGTTCCAGCGCGTCTTTCAGAGTCGAACCGGGATGAGCCGACATGAAGTAAGGTACAAGAAATTGTTTCATTCCGAGTTTGATGTTCATATTTCTGAAATCGGAGATAAATTTTGTCGTGACTTCTTTGGGTGCTTTTCTCATGACTTTTAAAACATTGGCACTTACATGTTCGGGAGCAACTTTAAGCTGGCCGCTTATATGATAGCGGCAGAGTTCTTCAAGGAAATCATTTTTCTTGTCCGCCTGCATATAGTCATAACGTATGCCTGAGCGGATAAAAACTTTCTTTATCCCCGGAAGCGCCCTCAATTTTCTTAAGAGCTCTATATAGCGGCTGTGATCAGAGCTGAGTTTGCGGCACGGAGCAGGATAAAGACAGGATTTTCCGCTGCAGGATCCCCTTTTAAGTTGATCTTCACATGCCGGCTCCGTAAAGTTTGCCGTAGGGCCTCCTACGTCATGTATGTATCCTTTAAATCCTTTTGTGCGCCGAAACTTTTTTGCCTCGGCTATCATGGAAGAATCGCTTCTGGACTGAATGATACGTCCCTGATGAGAAGCTAAAGCACAGAAGGCGCACTCTCCGAAACATCCTCTGTGACTTGTTATACTGAACTTTACCTCTTCAAGAGCCGGGACACCGCCTTCGGCGTCATAATCGGGATGCCAAGTTCCCGTGTATGGATATGAGTAAACAGCGTCCATTTCTCCCTGAGAGAGAGGCATTGAAGGTCTATTCTGCACTACATGCCAAGCTCCCTGATCCTGAATCAGCCGGCTGCCTCTGAAGCTGTCCTGCTCGATGTAGAACCTTTTGAAAGCCGAAGCAAAGGCAGTTTTGTCAGAGGAAACTTCGTCAAAAGAAGGAAGCACTGCGGCATCAGCCGCCGATTCCGGTCTGTGCGTCTTCCAGCAAGTGCCGGGTATGTCTCTTATGGAGGTGACGTCTGCCCCCTCCGCCAAAGCTTTTGCTATTGCGGCTGAAGCAAGTTCTCCCATTCCGAATACAAGCAAATCAGCACGGCTGTCAGCCAGAATGGATCTGCGGACGCTGTCACTCCAGTAATCATAGTGAGCCATACGCCTTAAGCTGGCTTCAATGCCACCTATTACAAGCGGAATATCTTTCCAAAGCTCTCTCACCCTGTTGCAATATACAACGGTAGCTCTGTCAGGACGCATTCCTGCTTTTCCGCCAGGGGTGTAATTGTCGCTGCGGCGTTTCTTCCCCGATGCCGTATAATGGTTGAGCATCGAGTCCATGTTGCCGGCGGCAACCATTACTCCCAGGCGCGGTCTTCCCATTCTCTCGAAATCTTTTGTACTGCGCCAGTCTGGTTGTGCTACTATCCCCACTCTGTAACCCCTTGACTCAAGACAGCGCGATATTATCGCATGTCCGAAACTTGGGTGGTCGACATAGGCGTCTCCCGATATGAGCAGAAAATCCAGCTCATCCCAGCCTCTTGCCGCCATATCAGCTCTGCTCACCGGAAGAAACATATCTCTTGTTATAACTCTCTGTGCCTCATTTGCCATAAAATCCAACCTCGATTAAATTCATTTAAAATCTTTAAACAGTATGCCAATATTATTCTCCAACTGATATAGTATACATGGTAATGTGAAAGGGTGAGAGGACGATGGCTGATTTTCTCATATTCGAGGGACATAATTTTGAAATACGCGTAAACTCAAGAAGAAGACGTGTCTCTGTCGGCATTGACGAATGCGGAAAATATTTTATAGCCACCCCTCAGTCTTTAAGTTTAAGTGATTTGAAACAGCTTATCGAGCCTGAAATAAAAAAAATAATAACGAATATAGAGAGCAAAGCAATAAAAAAACTCGAAGCAAAAAAATATGTTACAGGGGAGAAATTTCTCTATCTGGGCTCAGAATACACTCTTATAAGAGCAGACAAAGCCACTGAGGAACCATTGTATCTAGCAGAAGGAAACTTTATAATGTCTCCCTCTGCCACAGGATATGAATACTCTGTATTTGAACACTGGTACTCCCGCGCCCTCTATGACTATCTGAAAAAAGAGCTGCCCAAATGGACAAGGGCTCTTTCGGTTAATCCTCAAAGGATAAATATAAAGACTGTTAAAACTCTTTGGGGAAGCTGTTCTTCAAAGGGAAACATAACTTTCTGCACCAGACTTGCCCTTGTGCCTCACAAACTCCTTGAGTATATAATTGTACACGAACTTTCTCATATGAAAGAGATGAACCACTCCCGTAGATTTTGGGACGAAGTAGAGAAATATATTCCCGATTATACAGAAAGAAGGCAGCTTCTCAACAAAAACTCACGGTATTATGTATGGTGGTAGTATTTTGAATTTCGGAGGCTATATTAGATGGACAATTTTACATATCCTAAAAATTTTATAAAATATCTTGGAACCGGAGGCGCACGCTTTTGCATGGTCAGACAGATGCGCTGGACAGGCGGTATATGGTTTTCCTACGGAGGACTCAAAGGTGTCATTGATCCCGGCCCTGGAAGTCTGTATCATATGTGCTCTGCTTCTCCTGCCCTTGACCCACACGAGATAAGAGCCGTGCTTCTCACACACAGGCATCTCGACCACAGCACCGACATAAACGTAATAACAGAGGCAATGACCGGAGGCGGATTTGAAAAGCAAGGCACTGTAATACTGCCAAATGACTCCATTAACTCACCTGACCCGGTTCTGCTTCGATACTGCACCGACAAACCGGCGCAAGTTCATATTGCCGAAGATCGAAGGATTTTTGAAATAGGAATGGGAGTAAGCGCTGAAGCAGTGAAACATATACACCACGGAGTTGACTGCTTCGGTTTTATATTCAGAAAAAGCGGACTCCCTACATGGGGCATAATAAGCGATACCAAGCTTCTTGATTCTTTTACCGAAAGATACCGTGACTGCCGCTGCATATCCGTAAACGTAACATTTCTGGATAAAAAACCACGCCTGCAGCACATGTCACTTGAAGACCTCAGCGAGCTTCTCGAAGAGCTGCACCCTGAACTTGTCACGATATCACACATGGGGGTGCACATGATAGAGGAAGGGCCCGAGAAATTTGCGTCTAAAATAAACACACCCTGCACAAGAGTTGTGGCAGGGCGCGACGGAATGGTCGTAAATCTTGACACTTTGGAGATATTCTCGCCTCTGCCTAAAGACAGGGAAGAGAGCGTCTATACTGCTATAAGGTAAAATAGAGCCTTGCAATTATTATAATTGTCACAACCAAGTTGACTCTGATTGAATAAACCTCTTCAGTCCATGCTGTCTGCATGTCGAATGGCTTTGCATCCGGCGATATGTCGGGAAAACCGTTTCTGGGATATGGGAAGAGTGAAGGAACTTTACTCTTGAAGGATATGTACGAATCTTTAAATTTCGACTCTAGGAAGTCTTCTTCCGCTGGTATTATTATTAACCAATAAAGAATCATAAAAGCCGTTGAGAACGCTATTACCCACAACCATCCGACCATGACGGCCCAGCCGATTCCCATTATGAAATTACCGGCATAGAGAGGATTGCGAACCCATTTATACGGTCCCCATGTGACAAGCACCGGGGCTCCTATAACTTCCGTCCTATATTTCGGAATGAAGCCTGCCGCCCACAGTCGGAGCATTTGACCTGATATAAGTATCATTATTCCGAAAAGAAAACGGTAGATGTTAAAATCCGCAGGAAATATAAGAATGCCGGCGGCGAATATTCCCCAAAAGAGCCCCCTGCACTTAAATGCCGCGGAACTGACTTTTTTATTTATGTTCATCTTCGTTTCTCACACTCTCTTCCCTCATTACTTCGTCCACTCCGCACCAGCCCAAAAGCCTTATGGCAATAACAGTTCCCAGAGCGACGCCGGTATATTCCGAAAGAAGCCTCCAAGCTACAGCCATAACTCCTGCAAGATTCCACGGAACAAAAAGGGCAAACACCGCGGCGGCCCCTCCCTCGGCAGCGCCGCTTCCCCCCGGAGTCGGTACAAAGTACAGAAGGAAGAGCAGCAGAGATTCGGCTAAAATACACTGTATATAACTTACATGGAAGCCCATAGATACAATAAGACATGGCATGATGGACATATATACAAGCAGATGAATAGCAGCTACAATCAAAGATATAAAGAACCATTTGCGGCCCGTTGAGGTAAAGAGTCTTATGTTGGTGCTGTAATTATCTATTTCTCTGTTAATCCATCTGATAGCCCTAAATAGACGCTTAGGCTTCAGTACGCCTATATTCTTCATACGAAGCAATGTACCGCTGCTCCATCTTTTAATCCACTGAGGGCGCACAACGCTTACAGCGAGAATAAAGAAAGAGGCGGATATAAAAATTATTACATATCCTACAAACCATTTAAGAACCATATGCTTTGCAAAAAATTCAGGTTCCGCTATAAGGGCAAAGGGAACGATAACGGCAAGCAGAAACAGAACTTGAATAGTTCTGACCAAAGTTATTGCAACTGATTTTCCGACGGACACACCGTTTCTGTAAAGGAGATAAATTTGAAAAGGGCCTCCTCCGCTTTGCATCGGAGTGATGGCGCAGCCAAAGTAGTTAATCCACACGACAGACATAGTCTGCCTCATTGTAAGAGACTCTCCCGCAGCTTTTGAAAGACATATAAACTTTACTCCGTCAAGTGACCACCCCATGACAACCAGAAGTGCGGAATAAAACAAATACTCGCCGTCAGCCTTCGTAAGCACATCAAAAGTTGCTGCGTCTATACTGAGAAACAGAACGCCTACTATCGATAAAATCACTATGGAGACAAATATGGAGAAACTTTTTTTGACAGTCAATCTTCGTCCCCCTTGCTGCGAGAAATATAAAAGAAACGCCCGCGAAAAAACAACTCTTGGCATGATATCATAACGTTCGCATTTTGTCCCCGGCTGTTAGCCTAAACGCATAAAAATAAGATTACATTCCCTCAATCTCCGGAGAGAAAAATTCCTCCGGTATCAATGAAAGCCCGCTTTTCCATGCGCAGGCCGCAGCCTTGGTGCGGTCGGAGACTCCGAGCTTTCTCAAAATGTGGCTCACATGGTTCTTTACTGTCTTTTCCGAAAGAATCATCATCGAAGATATTTCCTTGTTGGAATTTCCCAAAGAGAGCCAATACAGTATTTCCCTCTCTCTGTGAGTAAGCTCACAAAGAATATCCTCCGTCTTTATATCTTTTTTCAGACTTCTGAGATTTTCCAAAACATTACTGCTTATATACCTTTCACCTCTCGACAGAGATGAGAGAGCGGCAAGAAATTCTTTAATATCAGAAGAATATTCGATTACAGCCGCACTGGCAATATCCCCCAGAGCCTTCAGCAGCTCAGACGAAGAATCATTCACAATAAACATATAGCCTATATTCTTCCTGCACCTTTTAAGTTCGTTTACGACAGAAAGCATTGTTATATCTGTAAGAATCTGCCCTATCACCAATATGTCGGGACACACAGACATAGCTCTGCGCACAGTCTCCACTCCGCTTTTGTCACACGAAAGAACGGTAAAGTCTGTATCACGCTCTATGATTGTTTTGAGGGCATCTATAAAAAGGCGATTGCCATCCGCAAGCATTATACTGTTTTTTCTCATGACACCGCCTCCGTTTATGATAGGATAGAGACAAGACAAAATACAGCAAAGGGAGGTATACCTCTGAAGGATTTTGAAGAACTCTACCCAATATCAAAAAAACTCTCCAGATTCATCGGTGAATCTATACGTGATTATAACATGATACACGCTAAAGACAGTATCATGATAGGCCTGTCCGGAGGCAAAGACAGCCTCCTTCTCTCTTTGGCCCTTGCCGTACTGCGCAAAAGAAGCCCTATAAAATTCGGACTTAAAGCCTGTATTATAGACCAGTCAGACGGATCAATGCAGACAGATAAACTCTTTGAATACATGGACACTCTCGGCATAGAGCTTGAACTTATAAAACACCCCACGTACAAAATTATAAAGGACAGAGAAGAACGCTCTCCATGCGGACTTTGTGCCAACCTCAGACGGGGTATCCTTGCAGGAAAAGCGCAGGAGTCAGGCTGCAGCGTCATCGCTTTGGGACACCACAAGGATGACGCGGCCGAAACCGTGCTGTTAAATCTTCTCTATGGGGGAAGGTTCAAGTGCTATCATCCCCATCTGTACATGAGCAGGACGAAGATACGGGTCATCAGACCCCTTCTGTATGTGGAGGAAAGAAATATAATACTTGAAGCCGAACGGCTGGCTCTGCCGATCACAAGCTCCTGCTGCCCCTACGGAGACAAGTCAAAAAGAAAATCTGCAAAAGAGCTCCTCGCCGCCATAGAAAAAGATGTCCCCGAATTTAAAAGCAACGTCATCCACGCCCTTAAAAATGTAAAAGACAGCGATGTCTGGAAGAAACAGATGCTTGACGAATAACTTGCTCTCGGCATGAACATTTGGTAATTTTCTCCTAAAACCCTGCTTAATTTGACATTTTTGACAAAATGTGAGATACTAGGAGGACATTTACACAAATTTTAAGCTTTGGAGAGATTATTTTGTTTAACAACTTTACAGGCATAATCAAGGAGGAATTTAAAGGCTACAATTCCTCCAAGCTGCTCAAAGACTTTTCCTCCGGCATGACGGTATCTGCCGTCGCCCTTCCTCTGGCGCTTGCTTTCGGAGTAGGAAGCGGAGCAGATGCCGCTGCCGGGCTAATCACCGCAATAATAGCGGGACTTGTAATCAGCACACTTTCGGGAGCGTCTTTTCAAATCTCGGGGCCGACAGGAGCAATGACCGCAGTACTTACTCTCATAGTTGCGCGGTACGGGCTTCAGGGTGTCTTTCTTGTAAGCTTCCTTGCAGGCGGAATCTTGCTGCTGCTAGGCATATTCCGGCTTGGCAAACTCATATCCCTGATTCCGGCTCCTGTAATTACAGGATTCACGTCAGGCATTGCTATAATAATAGCTCTGGGACAGATAGACAGCCTATTTGGAACTACATCACATGGCAGTACCGCTATTGAACGCATAATATCATACCAGCAGTACGGATTTAATATTAATTTTCAGGCTCTGGCGACAGGCCTTACAGTTATATTCATAATGATCCTGTGGCCCAAGAAATGGAATGAAAAAGCACCTTCTTCACTTGTAGCGATAATTGCCGCCACAATTCTCAGCTACACAATGGGCTTCGACACGGCAGTCGTGGGCAAAATACCAAAGACTCTCCTGCCTGCTTTGAGACTTAATATAGCTGAAATAAACCTGATACAGATACCGGCTCTGCTTTCGCCGGCAGTAACAATAGCCTCTCTCGGCATGATAGAGAGCCTGCTCTGCGGCGCAAGCGCATCTCAGATGAAAGAATCTCCGTTTGACGCAAACCAGGAATTAATAGCACAGGGCATAGGCAATATGATAATCCCGCTCTTCGGCGGAGTACCGGCAACTGCAGCAATAGCGCGCACCAGCGTGGCAATCAAGTCAGGCTGCGAAACGAGGCTTACTGGAATATTCCACGCAATAGGACTCTTGGCCTCTATGTTCATATTAAGCGATATTATGTCTGAACTGCCTCTTGCCGCATTGGCTGGAGTTCTAATGGTTACGGCGTGGAGGATGAACGAATGGGCGGCAATAAAAAAATTATTCACCAGCGGATTTAAAGGGGCAATCATATCGTTTCTCGTCACGATGTTCTGCACAATAATATTTGACTTAACCGTAGCCATAGTCATAGGCATTGAATTTGCGATAATATTCTTCGTTGCAAAAGCTGTGGAAATCAATGTAAACTTTGCAAAAGTCAGCAACAACAAAATGAGCATGAGCGACATAGACCTTGAAACAGACCATAAAAACACGTACGTAGTCTATGTTACAGGGATACTCTTTTTCTCAAACACATCAGCTTTGAAAGCTAAAATGGCTGAGATTCCCGACGAGTGCGAAGAACTCATATTCTCTCTGCGCGGTGTTCCCCAAATAGACTTTGTCGGAGCTCAGACATTTATGGACATAATAAAAAAGAATCATGACAACGGAGTCAAAGTTATGGTATGCGGCATGCAGGAAAAGGTCAAGAACACACTGCTTCGCTGCAACATAAATGAGCTACTTCCCGAGGAAAATTTCTATTGGAGCGTGGACAAAGCTCTGATAGACAGTTAAGAGACAAAATATTTCGTGTACAGCAAGCAATCTCAGGCTATTTTTAACGGGCTAAAATAACATTTGACTTGCCATGCCGAGAATGCTATAATTCACAGCGCTGTCGGGGCGTAGCGCAGTCTGGTTAGCGTGCCTGGTTCGGGACCAGGAGGTCGGAAGTTCAACTCTTCTCGCCCCGACCATTTAAAACAAAATATATAAAATACAACAGCTCTCAGTTATTAGACTGAGAGTATTTTTATATATTTCTGCCATTGTCTGGCTTTTGAGAAGTGCCGTTTTCAAAAACGCAGGCATCATGTAAATATATGACGAGCAGCACAATCGATTTTGCTGAGCATTTCAGCATTTTTGCAGGCCTTGCGCAGAATAGGGCAAAACTTTATTGACATATTTATTCCCGCTATTTGATACTGACAAATTCCATAACCCAACAGCCAATGACGCAAGATTATTTCAGCTAAAATTACCTTACAATGGAGTAAATTCTTATCTAATATTTGGTAAATACAAATTATCAAAAGGAGGATGAACGCATATGTACATATCATACAGCGAAATATTGCTTCGACTCGGACTCGCTGCCCTATGCGGCATAATGTTCGGAATAGAGCGCAAGCATAAAAACAAACCCATAGGAGCAAGAACTCACATACTTATCCTTCTGGCATCCTGCGCAGTGACAATAATGTCGGCTTACGGCTATATCGATCTCTATGCTTCATATCCCACCAATGTGCAGGTCAGAAGCGACCCTGCGCGTCTGATGGTAGGGCTTCTTACAGGCATAGGCTTTATCGGTGCCGGCATAATTTATAAAGGGCCGCGCGGAGATATCAGAGGCATAACAACTGCAGCAGAGGTTTTTCTTATGGCTGTCATAGGAATGTGCTTTGGACTGGGACTTTATATGCTGGGCGGTGTAGTTTCTGCAATGGCTTTTATAACTCTTATGTCCACAAATTCAAGAATAGCACGGTATCTCAATTTTATGAAGAAAAATAAGAAGGCTGAAAAACCGCCTCTCCCTGAATACGACGATATATTTGAGTAGCAAAACGCCCTGCAGAGTCTCACATAAACAGAGACTAAGCAGGGCGTTTAATTAGGTGCAAAGATACTTATGCTCTGTGCTCAGACCATTCGTAAGACGCGTCCTTTGGATTATATTTGTAAAAATCGGCGTAGTTTATGTTAAACGGCGATTTATTTATATCCTCCAGCGACACTTTGTTTTTTACAATTTCCTGCCATATGCCTTTGTTGGAGATATCTCCCTGAATTATGACACCTGTCACAGTTCCGCCGCGGACAATGAAACGCTCGTACTGGTTCTTGCTTTCTCTGACATATACTTCGTCCCCCTCAGTCGGAAGAGCAGCTCCGAGCGAAAGTGTAGTAAGGCCGAAGAAGTTCATCGTATTTTTAAGCCCGTAGCGGTTATCGTAGACCGTCGGAACACCGGCCATGTTTTCTGCGGCAACTTTCCCCTGCTCCATGGCATTAGGCCATATTCCGGTTATTCCCGCCACATCCCCGGCAGCCCAGATGTTTTCTATATTTGTCCTCATATAATCATCGGTGCAGACCGATTTATTTGTCACGATCCCGCTTCCTTCAAGGAAAGCTGCGGCTGGCTTCACTCCGGCAGCGACGATGACAAAGTCACAAGGTATCTCCTTGCCGCTCGCTAAAATCAACGATGTAATATTGCCCATTCCGTCTGTCTTTGAATCAGCGGCTTTTTCGTCCAAGTAAAAGGTGCAGCCAGCAGCCTCAAAGCGTTTCTGATACTCTCCAGCAGCAGTATAATCAAGCTGCAGAGGCGATATTCTGTCCGCCATTTCGACTATCGAACATGTTACGCCCCTCTCGCAGAGAGCATAAGCGGCATCAAGCCCCACCAGCCCGGAACCGACTATTACACATTTGTCAGCCTTCGCCGCAGCTGCCGATATCTTCTGAGCATCATATATATCCCGTAAGCCATAGACATTATCCGATGTTCTGAAATTAGGTATCGGAGGTATTACAAAGACAGCTCCCGTGGCAATGAGAAGTTTGTCATAAGCAAGTTCCCCACCGTCATCGAGTCCGACAATATTCTTATCGGGGTCAACTTTCACCGCACGTTTTCCCTTAATCCACTTAACGGAATATTTATCAAAAAAATCTCTTCCTGCGAAGTTTACATCCTCAAGACTCTTATGCCCTCCCATAAAATGGTGAAGCATACATCTTGAATGCACATCAGTGTCGGAAGAGAGCAGAACAATCTCATCCTCTTTTTTCAGGGTTCTGAGTGTTTTTGCGGCTGTTATTCCTGCCGCCGAAGCTCCTATTATGAGATGTCTCATTGCTCAGCCTCCTCAACCCATATAGCTTTTTTAGGGCATGCCTTTACGCAGCTCGGCTCTCCGTCCTTGTTGGTACAGAAGTCACACTTAATGACTTTTGTCCTTGAGACCCTGTCTGGCTTAGGAAGTCCGAAAGGACAGTTCATCACACACATAAAGCAAGCTCCGCACTTTGTCTCGTCATAGAGAACAAGGCCTGTCTCGGGATCTTTCTGCAGTGCCCCGCTCATACAGCTTCCCGCACACATAGGCTCATCACAGTGCCTGCAGAATATAGGCTTATATTTGCCGTCGGGAGTGCGCAGAATAAAATTACGGCTCTCGCTGGCCGGGTCTGTGAGGCAGAGAGTATATATGTCAGATAAGCCGTCAGACCTGTGGGCATCCATACATGCGACAGAGCAGTTCTTGCACCCGTCGCACTTGTCAGCGTCAATAAAAATACGTCTCATTTTTATGCGCCCCCATCCTATATTTTCAATGCCGCGCGTTTTTCCATAATGATTTTTTCAAGTTTATCCGCCGCCAACGCGCCGTCAGGGTCAATAATTACTTGCCCTCCCGTAAGCGATTTCATATCTTCTGTCAATATGCCCGTAACCAAAGAGCTGCCTGTGATAAAGGGCGGTTCTCCTAAATGCAGAGGAAGTCCCAAAGCAAGCCCGTAAGCTCCGTCCGCCAGAGCCTGCTCCTCCAGCCACTGGGGCGCCGAGAGCACCAAAGGCATCTGAGGAAGGTCAACTCCCAACGCCTCGGCAAGCTCTGTTGCAACGATTTCAAGTCTGCCTATTGCAAGGCAAGGGCCAAAGTTAAGCACAGGAGGTATTCCTAGAGCTTTGCATATGGCTTTGAGCTTAGGTCCTGCGAGCTCAGCCGCTTCAGGTGTCATAAGACCACAGTTCTCAAGCCCTCCTGATGAACAGCCGGCAGAGAGCACTATTATGTCTCTCTTGATAAGTTCTTTTGTTAATTCGACTGTCAGAACATCATGTCCGCCGAAGGTAAGATTCGAACAGCCGACAACGCCAGCTACTCCTTTAATATCCCCCGATACGATAAGATCAATGAGAGGCTTCCAGTTTCCGCCAAGGAACTTTTTCAGAGATACTTCTGAAACACCAGTTATGGTATTCGGATTTCCATGGTTCGGCATGAGATTAAGAGGCACATTACCGCGTCTCTGCACATAAGATTCTGTTATCTTATCAATAATTGCCTCGCTGTCCGCTTCACGCGTGGCAAAGACAAACGGCCGGTACTCGGCATTAGCCTTTTTAGCTACATCGTCAAGACATATCTGGACAATTTTAAGCTCGTCACATATAGGTTCTATTCCGGGAAGAGTACAGTTAAACTCAGAGAGCACCGCGTCAATGGCTCCCGTAGCCAGCACAGCTTCCGAAGTGTAATTGTTGCCGGCATGACCGGTAAATACTTCCGTATAATGAGCTCCGCGGAGCTGTAAATCCTGCCCGACACATGTACATCCCACAAGTCGGAACCCCCTTGCTCCGACAGCCTTGGCTTTTGCCGTCACATCAGGCTCAATCAGCCTATCCTGCAGATATGAAAATGACGAGTGCTGGTGTCCAGTTATCATAATATTGATGTAATCAGGATCTATAACTCCCAGACCGACAGAGGCCGGACGGATTTCAGGCTCGCCAAGCATAACGTCGTTTAAGAGATTAGTAAGAGTAAGACCGTAGATGCCTGTTGAAATTCCCAGCTTAAGACAGGTCAGAAGCATATCAACAGGGTCTGAGTTAAGATTTGTAGAACACTTAACAACGCCCTTTACTATTTCAGCGTTCGCCCCCCCTGGAAGTATATTCAGCTCCTCCCACCTCTTAAATCGCGGAGCATAAGCCATCTTCTCCGTAAGCTTCATCTTCTCATACTCGGGTCTGTAAATATCATCAAGAACAGCCTGAGCCACTGCTAGAGCTTTCTCATACTTGTCCCTGCCAGTCACGCTAAAAATTTCACAAAGGTGATTCAAAGCATTTTCGCCCTTTATAACCCCCTTTGCCAAAGCAGTATTCTTCAAATTTAAGGCTGTATTTTCCACAATATGGATATAACATCCTGAACCGGATGCCACAGCCCGCAGAAAATTACGCGCGACAATTACGTCAGCGGAAGCACCGCAGATTCCTTTTGGTGCCTCCGGTGTCACTCTGCAAGGTCCATTGGAACATAATCTGCAGCAAACACCTTGAAGGCCGAAACCGCATTTCACCGACTGCCCCTCCACTCTGTGATGAGAAGTCTGCATTGGCAGAGAACGTATATACGCCTCAAGAGGTTTATCCGCACTGCTGCATGTGTTGCATCCGAAGCACTGATTCATAATATTAATCTCCCCTTTTTGTGGATATGTTTTATCTAGTTTAACGCTAAAAAATTAATTTCTGTAAAACACAGAAATTAATTTTTTAGCGTATTTCTAAAGGTTGATATCCACCAGTAAATCACTAATGAAGGAATTTCTCAATTCGTTATCCATTTCAGCCTGCATTTTGCAAAGGTGCTTATGCACTGTACAAGCGTGATCATGGTTCTCATTCCATTTACATTCGTGATTTCGGCCGACACAGGCTGTAATAAGACGGTCTTCTCCCATGACGGAGAAGACATCAAACAGAGACACTTTAGACAAGTCTGCGGTAAGTCTGCAGCCACCGTTGACACCTCTGTATATCGTAAGAATATTGGCCTTTTCCAGCTTTTTTATAATCTTATAAGCAAAGTGACAGGGAACATCCTCTGTCTCGCTCATTTTTTGCACACTGTGCTGCTCTTTATCTGCGAGGACCCTCAGCATTCTGATGGCATAATCTATCTCTTTGGTGATTATCAACGTTGTTCCTCCTTCCCCTAAATCAAGAATGATTTTATTATAATTA
>CAYRAI010000022.1:0-38249 GCA_964422205.1 uncultured Synergistaceae bacterium
CTGCTGCTTTGATTGCTGCGTTTGGCATGTGTCTCTTCCTTCCTGTGGATGATTTTATTGTGTAATTTATAAGCTCATAAGAGCTGAATATTCAATTTTAGTTTTAAAGCAAGGTTCATTATAAAAAGGCGGAGCAACCGCCATTTACATAAATGGCAGATGCTCCGCTCTCGTTTCTAGAATACTGTCTGTTCTGATACAGGTGTTCCGAGTGCTTTGAGTGCTTTCTCGACAAGTCCCTTGCGAATTACAAGTTCTTCTTCCGGTGTCTTGGAAGCATCGCCGAGCGGGAACGGAATTGCGACTGCAGGTACTATTCTGTTTGCTCCGACTGTAAGGGAGATAGGAACGATTGTGCAGATATGCACAACAGGAATGCCGTAGCTTTCGATTGCTTTGACCATCGTTGCACCGCAACGTGTGCAAGTTCCTCAGGTGGATGTGAGGATCACAGCGTCAACTCCATTGTTCTTGAGTTCTTCGCCGATGGCAAGTCCGAATTTCTTCGCATTGGCTGTTGAAGTTCCGTTTCCTACTGTTGTGAAGAAGTAGTCATAGAGCTTCTTGAATACTCCGGCCTTCTCCATTGTACGAAGTTCGTCAACGGGGAGGACTCTGTTCGGGTCGTGGTTGGCATATGTGGGGTCGTAGCCGCCGTGAGCTGTCGCATAGTGCTCGCTGTCTGCTGTTGCCACGTCTGCGATGCAGTATCTGCCGAACTTTGAAGCGCTTGATGATTCGATATGATCAGGGTTGCCCTTCGGTACGATACCGCCTGATGTTACGAGGGCGATTGTCGCATTCTTCATATCTGTGATTGCCGCAGCGGGATCTACGCGGTCAAATACGGGCATCGGATATTCTGTTGTGAACTCTTCGCCTTTGAGCTTCTTAACGAGCATTGCTACTGCGCGGTCTGCACCGGGCATGTCGTGGAAGCAGTTCTTGCGGACGCCGCGTGAAATGTATCCGTCTTCCTCGGGGCTTCCGAGTGTTCCTTCTTTGAGGAGCTTAAGGACGAGCTTCGCCATCGCTGGTACTGCATCTTTAATGCCGCGTGCGCTGTCCGCTGTCTGTACAATGTAGAGGCTTTTGCGGAACATGTCAACGCCGGGGTTCTCAGGGTACATGCCTGTAATAACAGGAATGCCGAGTCTCTTGGAGACTGCGTCTGATACACCGCCGCATGCTGTGCCGTAGCGTCCTGCGTTGAATGCGGGGCCTGCGACTACTGCATCGGGCTTAAAGTCTGAAATCATTTTGATGATTGTATCTGTTGCGGAATCCATGTTCTCCGCATAGTATCCGTCGCCGCAGATTACTGTTCCAACAACTTCAGCTTCTGCTCCGAGAGCCAATTTAAGAGCTGCACCCGGTCCTACTACGCCTGCGCGTGACTCGGGAGCGATATCAGCTTTCTCTTCTCCGCCTATTCCTGCGAAGAACTGGTTGATGTAATGAACTATTCTATATGTCATGGGTCTTCCTCCTCCGCTACCACGTCTGCGCGCCGAGCTTGTTGAAGCCGAGCTCGCATGTCGCGCCTGTTATTGCCTGAAGCTCAACTTCTATTGTGCCGTCGGCATGGAGTGAACCGTCAAATCCGCCCGCGATGACATCAACGTAATCGGTGAATCCGATAAGTTTGTCAAGTTTCGGGAGATAGACCATTTCGTTTGCGTTGCCTGCTGTTACGACTGCTGTAGCTTCTTTTGTCGCGTCCGCGAGTGACTGGCTTGCGCCGTCACGGCCGGCATATTCGTCTGTTACGAGAGCTGTCTTAATGCCTGCTGTTTCGGCCTTGCGGCAGTTCATGATAAGGTCTGCATCAGGGTTGCCGAAGCCTTCTTCGCTGATGACTACGCCGTCTACGCCGAGCATTGTTGCGAGCTTAATGGCATAGGATGAGCTGCGGCGCTTGTCGGCAAGTGTTACGTTTTCGTTTGTGATGATTACGCCGACAAAGTTGATATCTTTTCCGTGACGTTCATAGAGTGAGCGAATGACGGGGTTGTTGAGGTGGACATATGTGCTGTTCTTGTCGCATGCGGAAACGCAGTTTCCGGAAACGATAGCGCCGTCCATTGTCTCGTTGGGGTGAATAAGTGAAGGAAGAATTTTCTTCGCATCAATTCCGTAAACATATGTGTCATGGAGAAGTCCCTGTGTCTGAAGCATGTATACATAAGCGACTTTCGGAAGTTCCGGGTAGGCCTTCATGCTCTCTGCGAATGCGGGGATTTCATATGTCTTTGTCTCGTCTGCCTTTGCTCCGGCTTTGTAGGCGCTCTGTGCAAGATAGAGAGCTGCTTTGAATCCTGCGAGGCGGCATGCCTTCTCATAGGCGTAAACTTCAATACCCTCTTTGGGCTCGAATACAAGGACGATGTTGAGTGTCTTTGAGAACGGTGTGTACTTCGCGCCCTCTCCGCTCATGTCAACGATACCTTCCTGGAATCCGACGATACGGCCGCATGTTACTACTGCTGCGCCTTCGAGTACAAATGTTTTGCCGTTTCCGACTGTCTCGACATCGCTGATCATTCCGGGGAATACTTCGCCTGTTCCCTCTACTTTGCAGCGCGGTTCTACTGCATCCTTTACCGGTGTGATTCTGACGCTTTCTCCGGGACGTGCCATGTCTGCGTTAAGTGACTTGAAGTTCTCGTCTGCGACGAGTTCAAGAAGTTCACTCTTGTTGACCTGGAGCGTTCCGTCCGCGAGGAGCTGTGTCTTATCTCCCCATGCGATTCCCTTTACGTGTGCTTTGAGCAGTTCCAGTTTCATGGAATTCCTCCTTCTATTGTTGGTGCTTATTTTTTGTAACTAGCAATTTGAGGATGCAGACTTTGGCATTACAACAGTTCGGTGCAATTCTGCCTTAATCAGATCAGTCTGCATAAATGTTTCGTGCATTAGAACAAAGTCTAAGTATCTAAAGTCTTTATCTATGTTCTCCGGAAGCTCTCCAGGGTGTCTGATGACGGGAGCGCTGTCATAGACTGACATCGCATCGTCAAGCAGTTTGAGAGATTCAAAATCTGCCGCATCTGAGCTGCCATTTTTTGCTTTGCTTAATACAAGAGTACGGTATGGCTGTTGGTTTGGCTTAAAGTTGCCGTAAAGAGGATTTGCTGTTAATTTCCAGCCAAAGTGAATCATATCTCTGGCTTTTTTTAATACATCAACGGCAGTACCTTCAATTAATTCGGAGGTATACAGGCAGGGTACAAGGTCAGGATTATTAGTGATACAAACATAATTAACAGAAGATGTCGACATAGAAGAGCCCGCCTAACGTGCCAAGATTCTTCTGTTGTCGCCTCTTCCGCGTCTGTAAGAAGGTCGAATTCAGAATTCTGTCCGGCGGCGATCCTGCTGCCTGAGAGTTTCGGCTCGTAGGCCTTGCCCCTTCGGCGCCTGAATTACTTCTTCAGGTCTCTCTCGCCACTTTCATCCAGATTATGTTCAGTATAACAATAGCTGAAATTCTGTCAACAGCATAAATTAAATTCATGAAATATACGTATTATATTACGGTATTTTCTAAACTAACAGTCACAACATAAAGAAACCTCAAATACTTGTTAATATTTTCACAGTCGAGAGAACAGGGGAAAAAGAAGGTGAGTCGGTGCTTAATTTTTATCGGTAATCCAGCACTGCTGCATGAATATTGGCATTTACAGAGGCAGAGATGAATTTTTCAATTCCCGTCAGGCACTCCTTACATTGCTGCGACAAGGGCGTCGAAGAAAGAAGTTTTATTTAACAAAGGCCTAATCGCAATCTGTCTCTGATGCTTTTTGTATGGAATATTATTGCCTTTTTGCCTTGTGCGATTCCGCTCGTTTTGCGTAACGGTTATGTGCATAGAGGAGCTTGCCGGCACTGTGTTTAAGGGGTGTTCTGCCGTGATGTCCGCGGTTGTGGATTTGTAACACTCCGTACCGTGAATGAGAGCTCGGACGGGGTGTTTCACTCAGGCGGAACACTCGAATTTGTTTTTCCAGGCCTTAGGTGAATGAGAGAGCTTTATGTTATGTCATTTACTCAATTTCTGCGCTCTCTGTTTTTTAAAGTCTCTATGTTCATAATTAAGATAACACATAGTTATTATAAAAGCAAATGTCAAATGTTTTCGTCACACTATCTATGCCGTGGGTTTGGGGATACTGCACGGCAAAATCTATCTTTATCCCGTGCAGTGAGGGCCGGGATTAGGATAGATTCTGCTTGTAATTTTAGGCTTTTTTAAAATGTCCGATTTATAGCTTATTCGTATTTCAGGGCGTCTATGGGGTTTAGCAATGATGCTTTCCATGCCGGGTAGTAGCCGAAGCCTACTCCGACAAATGCTGAGAATACAAAGGCCAGAATTATTGATGAGGCTGTGAATATCGGAGGCGCCGATGTGAAGGAGGCCAGAGCGTAGCCTGCAAATATTCCCAATATTATTCCTATTGTGCCTCCTATCATGGAGAGTACCATCGCTTCTATAAGGAACTGAGCTCTTATGTCAATAGATTTCGCGCCTACTGCCATTCTTATGCCGATCTCTCTCGTTCTTTCTGTGACTGATACCAGCATTATGTTCATTATGCCTATTCCGCCTACCACAAGAGATATGAAGGCTATCGAGCCTAAGAGCATTGACATTATTGTTGTGGTCTTTCTGCGAGCTTCGAGCATCTGAGTGACGTTTCTTACGGCAAAGTCGTCGGCTTCTCCCGCCCTTATTTTGTGTCTTTCGCGCAGCAGAATTTCCGTCTCACTCTGTATGTAGTTCAGAGCGTTCATGGATACGCCTTTGATGTAGATGTTGCCGATGCGGCCGGGGGTGTTCCAGCGTACAAGTCTCTTTTGGGCCGCCGTAAGCGGCACAAGCACAAAGTCGTCCTGGTCGCTGCCCATTTGCGACTGTCCCTTGCCTGTAAAGACTCCAACTATTTTGAACGGAATTTTGTTTATTCTTAACATTTTTCCAACTGGGTTTTCCCCTTGGAACATTTTATCCGCTATTGTTTTGCCTATTACCGCTATTTTGGCACCCTGTCTTACATCGCTGTCGTTTATGTCTCTGCCCGATGAGACCTGCCAGTCCTGGACGTATGAGAAATTTTCGGTGCTGCCTGTGACGTTTGTGCTCCAGTTTGTGTTTCCGTAAATGAGTGTTACGGAGGTATTTATCATGGGAGCTACGGCATCTATACCTGAGACTTCACGTTCTATGGCTTTCGCGTCATCGTATGTCAGATATCTTTGGGTGCCGCTTGTGGACATTGCGGCTCTGTCGGGAAATACCATGATGAAGTTGCTTCCGAATGACGCTATCTGTTCGTCTATGCTTTTGTTGGCTCCGGCTCCCACTGCGAATGCCGCTATGACCGCGGCGACTCCTATTATTATTCCAAGCGCCGTCAGCATGGAACGCGTCTTGTTTCGCCGCAGTGCGCGGGCTGCTGTTTTTACTATTTCCTGCGAAGAGATCATTTTAGAGCACCCTCTTCCCGTTTATTTCGTCACTGTGGATAATTCCGTCTTTGAAGTGGAGTATGCGTTTGGCATAGGCCGCTACGTCCGGTTCGTGAGTGACCAAGATTATCGTTATACCCTCTTCATTTAGTTTGGAGAAGAGTCTCATTATTTCGTCGCTTGTCTTTGAGTCTAGGTTGCCTGTAGGCTCGTCAGCCATCAGTATAGGAGCTCTGTTGACTATTCCTCTTGCTATTGCGACTCTCTGCTGCTGTCCTCCCGAAAGCTGCGTGGGTTCGTGATCCGTTCTATCGGAGAGGCCCATTTCAGCAAGTGCGGCGCGAGCTCTTTCGTGTCTCTCTTTTGCGGGGATTCCGGCATATAGCATGGGAAGCTCTACATTTTCGGCTGCTGTTGTCTTTTGGAGCAGGTTGAAGCCTTGAAAGACGAAGCCAATCATGCTGTTTCTTATCGAGGCCAGTTCATCGCTTTCCAGTCCGCCAACATCTCTTCCGTCTAGGAGATATGTTCCCGAAGTCGGTCTGTCGAGGCAGCCCAATATGTTCATTGTCGTTGATTTGCCCGATCCGGAGGGGCCCATCATTGCGACAAACTCACCGCGTTCGACTTTGAGGTTCACCCCGTGCAGTATTTCTATCTCATCACTGCCGAGAGTAAAGCTCTTTCTGATTCCTTTCAGCTCTACAAGCGCCATTTATTTATCCTCTTTTGGAACTATTATTCCCGTTATTACCCTGTCTCCCTCTTTTATGCCCGAGACTATCTCTGTCTTTTCTCCGTCTGTTATGCCTTTTTTAACGTTCCGTCTTACTGGTACGCCTTTGGCATCCAATGTGTAAAGAGCCGGGGCTGAGGCTTTTGCGATATTTTGTTTGCCGCGCCCCATAGGTCCCATCGTACTCTGCTGATCATTGGGGTCAACCGGCTTAAAGCGAAATGCGCTGTTTGGAACTGTAACGACGCCGCTTCTCTCATCCATTATGAGAGATACGTTTGCTGTCATGCCGGGCATGAGCAGATTTTCATTGTTTGTGACTTTAACTATAACCGTGTATGTGACAACGTTGTTTGTTGTAACGGGAGATAGGCGTACCTGAGTGACTGTGCCTTCAAACTGTTTTGTCGGATGTGTGTCGACTGTGAAGAATGCTCTTTGACCGTCTTTGACCCCACCTATGTCGGCTTCGTCTACATTGACTTCTACCTGCATCTGTTTGAGGTCTTTCGCTATTTCGGCGATACTGGGTGTCTGGTAGCTTGCCGCTACTGTCTGACCTTTGTCAACATTTTTTGCAACGACCACTCCGTCAACAGGTGAGTATATTTTTGTATAGCCGAAGTTTATTTCCGATTTAGAGAGGGAGGCGCGGTACTGTCTTATTTTCGCCTGTGATGCCTCTGTTTGGGCTTTGGCGGAGAGGTAGGAGCTTTCGTCCGCATCCACATCCGCTTTCGCTATCAAATCGCGTCTGGCAAGCTCTCTAGTGCGTGCAAGTTTTTTCTCCGCGTTGAAGAGTACCGCTTTGCTGTTCATGAGGTCGGCCTGTGCGGCGCTTAAGTTTGCCCTAGCCTGAGCTACGTCGGCAGCCTGAGTTGCTGAGTCTATTTCCGCTATAAGCTGCCCCTTTTTTACTACGCTGTTGTAGTCTATGTATATTTCTTTTATTGTTCCGGATATCTGTGTACCGACATCTACCGTTTCAACCGCGCCCAAAGTTCCCGTGGCCTGTATAAGAGAGCGGAGATCTGTTTTTTTCGCTTCTGCCGTTCTGTATGATATTATCTCTTTTTTGCCGCTGACAAAGTATAGCGCGCCTGCGCCTGCAGCAATAAGTATTATGAGTATGACTGCGTTTTTGATGCTGAATATTTTTCTTGCGTTCACTGTGTAAGACCTCCCATCGCCTTTTCGAGAGCAAGGCGGGCATTGCTGCATTCGTAGAGAGCTAAGACCGTATTTGCCTGAGCGGAGGAATAGCTTTCTATGGCATCGGATATTTCAAGGCTGCTTCCGACTCCCGCTTTGTATCGTCCCTGAGCCAAATCCAGAGTCTCTTTTTGGTGACGCTCCGCCTCGCTTGACGCAGCAAGGGACTCCTTAGCTTCGCGGAGTGTCTCCCATGCCTTGCGCACTTCGAGTATTACGGAGTTGCCTAGGCTTTTAAATTCAGCTGATGCCGCATCTAGATCTGACTTGGCCGCCGCTGTTTTGCTTTTCGTAAGCCCTCCGTCGGAGAGAGGAACGTTGAAGGAGAGCTTGGCATTCCAGCCATCATCTTCAAAAGGCGAAGTACCTGATACGCTGTAGCCTGCAGAGGCCGCTATGTTGGGAGCAAGTCCTTTTTTTGCAAGTTCGAGGTTTGTCTTCGCATATTCAACTCTTTTTGCTTTTGCGGCAAGTTCGGGTCTGTTGGCTGCCGCTTTCTCCGCCGCTTCGTCAAATGTGATGTTCCACTCTTTGTAGTCGAGGACATCGCTCACTTTGTCTATTTTAAGAAGGGGGTCTCCCATGGCAGAGGCAAGCTGTGCCTTGTACCTTGCTGCGGAGGATTCGGCTTTGACCAGGGCCAGCTTTGAACTTGCAAGGTCTGATGTGGCTTTTGTCACTTCTATTTTTGCTTTTGTTCCGACTTCATAATATGATTTTGCCCACACGAGTCTTTTTTCATAGTTGTCATAACGTGTTTTTGCAACTCTGTATTCCCGCTCTGCACGGTTTAAACCGTAATACGCATTTCTGACGTCGTATATGACCTGGTCTTTTGCCTGCATATAGTCGCTGCTTGCGGCCTGTACGTCAATCTTTGCTCCCTTTACCTGGAGATTTCTCTTGCCCCAATCATATACCGACTGTTCCAATGTTACACCGCTTCCGTAGCTGCCGGATGAACTTTCCTGAGTGCTGCCGTCGCTTCTAGTGTAGTTGACATTGGCGTTTAGCTGCGGATTGCCGGAAGACTGAGCAGAACTTACAGCAGCTTTTTTTGATTCGATTTTGCTTTCCGCTGCTCGAAGATCGGGATGATTTTCAATAGCTTTAGCTATGCATTGATCAAGAGTAAGAGCATCAGCCGCAAAAGCGGAGGACGCAAGGGAAAAACATAGAAACAGCCCTGAAATAAAAGTTTTTAATCTCAAAAATAGACACCTCCAAAACAGAAAAACTAATTTATGCCTTGCGGCATTTAGGCAATGTTATAACGAATGTACTGCCTATACCTTCCGTGCTTTCTGCACTTATTGTTCCGCCGTGCCCTTCAACTATGGCTTTGGCTATGGCAAGACCTATTCCCATTCCTCCGCTGACTCTGGCGCGGGATTTGTCCGCTCTGTAAAACCTTTCGAATATATTGGGAAGGTCTGATTTTGATATTCCTATTCCGCTGTCTTTTACTGTTATTTCAACATTGCTGCTCATACTTTTTAAAGAGAGGATGACTTTTCCGCCCTTGTCAGTATAGCGCAGTGCATTTGACAGAAGATTTTCTACTGCCTGTCTGAGTTTGCCCATATCTGCCGATACGGTAAGGGACGGTTCTATATCTCCCACAAGTTCAACCTCTTTATTCGCAAAGAGAGGAGCGAATGTAAGCTGGCTGCGTTCAAGCTCCTCGGAGAGGTTGGCATTTTCAAATACAAGGCTGTTGTTTTCCCCTTCTATTGCGTAGAGAACGCCGACTTCGGATATGAGCTTTGAGAGTCTGTCTGTCTCGCTGACTGTAAGTTTTATCCTGTCTGGCGTAGGCTCCCATATTCCATCCTCAAATGCTTCCAGGTGAGACTTTACTATGGTTACAGGATTTCGCAGTTCGTGTGCTATGTCACTCATAAGACGCTTGCGCAGGGCTTCCTGGGATTCAAGAGCCGAAGCAAGTTTATTAACGCTGTCTGTCAAGGTCTGTATCTCTGTAATGTCTGAGTTCATTTCTGTATCAGCTCTGTATTTGCCTTCGCTTATCAAGCGTGCCCTTCTTGCCGCTTCAAGCACGGGACGGCTGATTCTCTCCGCCATAAAAAAGGCTATGAGGACTGCTGTGACGAGCATAAATGCCATGGCTATGTATAGGTGACGATTGAATCTCCGCAGGAATACTCCCTCTCTGCTGTCATTGAAGGGCATACATTTAAAGGCAAGGTGCCCGACAACACGGCCTCCAACTGTTATAGGCTCATCTATAATCCGACATCCATGGGGAGTCATGGAATCGCCCATAAGCTCCATATCTTTGGAGTGAGCACGTTTTCCCATTCCGCGGCCTAGGCTGTGTACGGCATGGCCCTCCTCGTCATAAAGTGTCACTGTGATTATAGGCCAGCGGAGAAAATTGGCGCCGTTTCCGAGTCTCACGCCTTCCCATGAGTTTGAGAAACGGTAAAGATTTCCTGCCGCCGCCGCCATTTCCTGTCTGTCTTCAAGAAACTTTTCCTCCGCAAAGCGGCGCATCTGAAAGTCGAGCAGGCGCGATATAGCGGCAGGTATTACGACCATGCAGATTATGACTATTGCGGTGTATTGGAAGAGCATCTGGGTTCTGAGAGAACGTTTCATCTGTCGTGCTCCGACACTCTGTAGCCGAAACCGTGAACCGTCTTTATGAAGCCGTTCTCATGCTCCGGATCTGCCAGCTTTTTTCTTATGTTCTTTATGTAGCTGTCTATGGAGCGTTCAAAGCCATCGTACTCATCGCCTAAGGCATAAGTTATAAGCTCGTCCCTGCTCCATGTCTTGTCTGCGCGCTCTGCCATTTTAGATAGGATTAGAAACTCGTTGCGGGTCATGGGAACAATGTCGCCATATTTTTTTACCGTAAAAGATTTTACGTCTATGGATAGTGCGTCTCCTACAGCAATAATCTGCCCCGTATTTTCCTGATTGTCACTTTTTCTGAGGTTCGCCCTTACTCTCGCCATCATGACTCTCGGGCTGAAGGGCTTTATGATATAGTCGTCCGCTCCAGCGTCAAGCCCCGATATGACATCTTCCTCGCCGCTCTTGGCAGTAACCATTATTATAGGGATGTCGGATTTTCTGCGGATTGTTGTGCAGACATCGCTTCCGCTCAATCCCGGCAGCATAATGTCCAGCAGGAGGAGATCGTATTCCTCTTTATCAAACATTTCAAGAGCCTTAAGACCGTCGGGAGCTATGTCAACAGAGTAACCGTCTCTTTCAAGATAAGCTCTTTCCACATCAGCTATGGCACTTTCATCTTCAACAATAAGTATCCTCATGACATCACTTCTTTCACGTCTGCAAGCTCTTGTTATATTCTAGCTTCGCTTTGCGTTTAAATAAATCCGTCGGAGAGCTTAATAAAAGCTCTCCGACTTCCTATTTAGTTAAACATTCCGCATTTTCCGCCGCGCCCTCTGCCGTCAAAGCAGGGAGCGTTTTTGTAGCTTTCGGGGTTTTTCAGCATTTCCGCAAATCTCATATCGCAAAGCTCGTTTCTGCGAAGCTGTATCTTTTTGTGGAGTTCGTTCAGCAATACTTTATTCGGGGACTGCTTTGCAAATTCGTCTCTCATCTCTTTGTGAAGTTTGGCGATTTCATCTCTTTTTTCCTTCTCGGCCGGAGTAAAAGAACGTTCCATTTTTCCCTGTATCATTCCGGGGTTTTTGAGGCAGAGTTCAAAACGTTCCTCGGCGAACTCGCCTCTCATCTTGACCA
This sequence comes from uncultured Synergistaceae bacterium, assembly GCA_964422205.1. Taxonomy (GTDB): domain Bacteria; phylum Synergistota; class Synergistia; order Synergistales; family Synergistaceae; genus CAZNYN01. Next base: position 11,168 of record CAYRAI010000022.1, read on the forward strand.
GCTTGGAGTGAAGTTCCTTTGCTTTCGCCGCGTCGGGTGTCTTTTTGTTCATCTCTGCTCTAAGTTCATCTGCAATCTTTCTGATCTCGTCATTCTTTGCCTTCAGTTCGGGAGACGAGTTTACGGCCTGCATTCTGTTCTGCCCCATGCCTGTTCCGCACTGAGCGCCGCATCCCTGATAAGCAAAGGCTCCTCCCGCAAATATCATCACAAATGCCACTGCCGCAAATATTTTCATACCTCTCATACAAAATCATCCTCCAATGTTTTAATGTGTGTTTCCTGTCTATGGCAGTTATGATAACAACTCGATATGGAGATTTTATGACACAAATGTGGAGATTTTGTGGAGATAAAAGTGGAGATAAAAAAAGACGGCATAAGCCGTCTCTTTTTGATGCAAATTTTTAATTTTCTGTTATCTGACATAAGCTCCGAGGTACTCTGTCTCAAAGTCACCGGCAGGGATGGGTTTGTTGAATAAATAGCCCTGAGCGTATTTACAGCCGAGTTCTTTGAGCACACTGAGCTGTTCTTCCGTTTCTATTCCCTCTGCGATAATCTCTATTCCAAGGTCTTTGCACAGCTCTATTACACGTTTTGTTATAAGCAGACTTTTTTTGTTTGCCACAATTTCATGTATGATGCTCTTATCAAGCTTAAGTGTGTGAAGGTCCATTCCTGCCATAATAGAGAGATTGGAGTACCTTGCACCGAAATCATCCAGAGCAATAGAGAATCCGTCTCTCGCAATCTGCTCCGTTACTTCTTTTATGCTGCTCTCCGAAATAGAGCCTAGTGTCTCTGTTACCTCTATCTCTATCATGTTATTTGGCACGGAGTAGGTGCTGCACAGAGATTTTATTTTGTTCGGAGTTTCGGGGCAGAGCAGTGTCAGCCTTGAAAAATTCACTGAGACAGTCATGTCAAGACACCCCAGCTTTATCCACTTTGCAAGGATTTTGCAGACTTCTTCAAACATGAAGAAATCGATAAAATGTATGAGGTTCTCTTTTTCAAGAGGCTCGATAAACTTGGCAGGCGGAATGATTCCCCTGTCTGGATAATATGCTCTCACAAGAGCCTCGGCACCGCAGATTTTGCCTGTCGATATTTCTACCTTTGGCTGAAGGTACATAATGTAAGCTCCGTTGTCTATGTCACTCATCAGGGTTTCATACATTCTTGTATGGTCGGCCTCAGAAACTTTGCCGCTTTTTCTGTAGTACTCTTTTTTTCTCACAGACATAATCTCCTCTGCCGCAAGCATTAGAGAGTCGGGGTCTATCTCACCGTCAGACCATGCCCATCCCGATTCAGCCGCCTCGTTCATAAAGGAGTTTACATCCTCAATAACTTTTTCAGTACATCGGACAAATGATGAGCGTTCCATATCAGGACATATTATTCTAAATTCATCTCCAAAAAGTCTAAAAACTTCGTTTTCACTGAAGTATCTTCTAAGAACAAGAGAACAGTGGCTCACGATACTGTCACCGTAATCCATACCATATTTGCTGTTTATAGATTTAAGTCCGTTTATATCCAAGCACATAACGCCAAGTGTGGAGAGAGCATCTCTGTCGATACGCATAAGCTGATCTCTGTATGAGTTCCCGTTGAGCAGGCCTGTCATTTCATCGTGATAGAGAATATATTCGTCTCTTTTTTTGAAGAAAAGTTTGCGTTCTTCACTTGCAATCATGTATGAAAGGGTGTTCAGGACTCCCATATTATCCAAATTTTCCGAGGAATTTTCAATTCCCAACAATCCGCTTCTGCCATCGGTTATATCTATTGGGACGACAACAAGCCTCTTTATGCCACGCCCCTCCATAAAAGATCTCACCTCTTCCGTCTCATATTCTCCGGCAGATGCGGTTATAATTTCTCCGGATGTGATGCTCTTGTAAAATATAGGTTCTTCCGACGGAATGTTTATATTGCTCATACTCTTCATTATAGGCTTAATTCCGCGTCTGCTCCACTCATGCAGGCAGTCGGCCCATACAGAATCATGCACGGTAAAAACGTAAGTCCTGTCAGCTTTGAAGAAGCGTCCCATTACGGCAAGGAGTTCATTAATCTTCTTGTCATAGTCATGTTCATGCTTTAAGGTATTTATTGATTCCAAATATAAATTTAAATTATGCTGTGAATGAACATCACCGTACTCTTGGCAGAAGGATGAGGAACAGTCTGTCTCTTTCTCTGTGCCCAGTTGATTTATTTGATATATCTGCTCGTCCGATGAGGTCATACGGCAGACATTTCTAATTTTCCCGTAAGACACATCAAAGTCAAAATCATTGCTTGGAACGACATCTATGCCAACTGCAAATTTTAAACTGTATTTTGCATTGAAGAAAGCCGGGTCTTTTGACACTAGTTCCATAAATTTATGAATCTCCTCGGAAGGATAGCTCTTTGAAGGCACATCAGGCATTACCACAGCAAAAAATTTCTCTTCTATACAGCAGACAATATCCGTGGCTCTCATAAAAACAGAGAGAAAGACAGACATTTCTTTCCTTATCGACATTACGCGTTTGCTTCCGTAAAAATCCTTGACTCTGTCAAGATTAACTATCTCTACCACAGCCATAGCAGTATAGCCGTCTCTCTGCCTCAGATATTTTGAAATGCGCTTTGCGGAATATGATTTGTAGACTAAGTATGTGCTGTCAAAGTATATTTTTTCCGGGAATGAAAGATTGCGCTTCTTAACCGTGTCGATGTCTCTGGCATAGCCCAAGTAGTACAAATCTCCGCTGATTGGGTCTGTTATGAGCACAGCGAGAGTTGAGTTCCATTTGATGCGTCCACCGGCACCGGCAGTCTGAAACTCGCAGTAACGAAGCCTCTCCCCCTCAAGGAAAGACTCCATAAGAGCCGTTCTTGAAAATATGCTTCTGTATAACTTCCTCTGAGCCGCATCCACTATGTAGCGGTCATAGACGGCAAGCAGATCTTCTATAGTCGAGAGAGGAAAGCTTTGTGCCTTGGACTCCCCTGTCATTTCAGTGCATATAAGCGAGCCCGAATCTGCGAGCCAGTCCGTTCTTACACCGGCAAAGGAGGATACCAGCTTTTCTATGCGATTTTTTGATACATTTATTATGCTTACAGCCCCGACACGGTCCGTAAGAACTTCTTGCACCATCCTCTCAAAGTCGAACTCCGACTTTATATCGCTTACGTCGCTTACCGGTATGCATGTGCCTATAACCGTGACGGCCCTGCCCTCGTCGTCTGATACAACTGAGTAGTAAATCTTATGCCAAGCATAAGGAGCGCCTTTAAACTTTACCTTTATGACAAATGCTCCCTTTGCACAGCCTTTATCTATTTTTTTAAATTCACTGATGTAGTCTGAGATAGAGTCACTGTGCACAATACCAAGAGATACCAGGGCATCCGGCATATGTTTTATAATTTTTATCTCTCTTGCGCCCTGCTCGGTAACAGACGAGAGAGAAAGAGAGTTAGACTGCAGGTTAAACTCCCAAAAAACAGATGATACGCACTCTAAGACAGCCCTCATCCTCTGGTCGTTTAAAATAGCCTTAGCTTCCTGTTCCTTGAGTTTTGTAACATCTGTCAATACCGCTATAAAAACTGGATTATCGGAACCTTCATATGGTATGCGCGCTCCGCGGAGCTGTCTCCATCCAAGGCGTCCTCCTTCAAAATAGGCACGGTAAACACAGTCGACAGGTTCGCCTGCCTCAACGGATGCGCGTATTGTGTTTTCTACGAGAGCTCTGTCTTCCTCATATATATTGAGAAAAATGTCTTCGGGTACGGACGAATCTTTGCTTTGCAGATCTCCGACCATGCTGAAGTAACTCGGACTCACATAAAGTTTCTTATTAATCTCTCCGACTTCAAAAAGCATAACGCCGCCGGTCAGATACTTCATTATCGCATCAAGTTGTATTTTGATTTTATTGTCTTTAGAATTAAATTCTCTCGGCATTGATTTCATAATGATGCCACATCCCTTCGCCTAATTACTCCCACAGCAGAAAGAGGCAACAAATAGAACCAAAAACTCTTCCCCGAATGAAACCACACCATTAGCGACTTGTATGAGCCGATAGCGTATGAAATATGTAAATCCAAAATTAAATATTCCTTGACACAACCTGATAAGGTTGATATACTTCCTCTCGTGGCGGCATAGCCAAGTGGTAAGGCAGAGGACTGCAAATCCTTCATCCCCGGTCCGAATCCGGGTGCCGCCTCCAAATTTTTCTCATCTTTGTAATTAGAATATAACAATGGTGTCACTAAGTTTCCCCCGACCAGAATTTTCCGGAGAGCCTAATAGCTCTCCGTTTTTTGTTATCCTTGACTTTACATGTCCGTTTCGTATGCAGATTGCCTAACTGATACACCTTTGCCATCAAGCAACTGCTCTTCCGAACAAAATATGCAACGAAAAAACTGCAATGCACATCATTGTTTAACTATTATCTCTCAAGCATAAATATACATGAAAGCTCAGTAAATGCAATAGCCATTTTTGTATTTATCAGATTTATTATGCAATAATCACATTTATTTACAAAAATATAAGATTGCAAACCTAATTACATAAAAATAAACTTATAAAAATAACAGACCCTCTTAGATAAAGGTCTGTTATTTTTTAATCTATCCGACTAGGCGTTTATAAATTGACGAAAAAAGGCTTATACCAGGTATTCCCAATCGCAGAATCTTTCTTCCTGAAAGAGCTGCCGCTATTCCCGCAATCAAAGCCGAGCCTGTAGCATAAAATGGTTTCTTTTCTATCATTTTTGCCGGAGAAGCTTCAACGACAGCCGCTATAAATCTTATCTTCGCTTCACGAAGGGCAATGTCTTCTTTATTCTGCTCTGTCATTTTGAACCGTCTCTTTTTTCGCGTCAGGGGAGGGAACGCATGTCTGCCATTTTCTTCCGAAGGAAACCATCTTCAGCCCCAGAGCCACAAATACCGCAGCTATGACAGCTGCTGATGCCGGAGCACCTATCTGAAGCTTAAGCCACATATAAACAGCGCCGCCCGCAGCGATTGCACCGAAGAACATACAGGCTGCACCGAAAAACATCAGAAGAAAACATTCAAACACAACAACAGAGCGCTGCCTAAAGACTCTGCCTTCCGCCTCCAGCAGTTCCAAAAAGCTGACTACTGCTTTTGCGAGAGCTTCCAAAGAATCAACCCCTTTTTGTATCGCTTGAAGCTTAAAATATTATGCTATTCTTCGTCACGTCCGCACTTGCAGCAATAATTCAGAACTGTGCCTATTACTATTCCGGCTCCGAACGCAACAGTCACTGAAAGGAACGGATTGTCCGAAACTTTTGTGGAGACTTTTTCCACCGCAGCTCGTCCCGGCTCTTCATACTTGTCGATAACGGGGCGGACAAACTCCATAACACTCTTTGCGCTGTCGTCGATAGCGTCTTTTACTTTTCCGAAATCAAACTTTCTCTTTGCTTCCGCTTCCGCCTGCTGAGATGCCAAAGCGTCTTTCAGAAGAAGCAGCTGAGCCTCAAGTTCCGCTATTCTCTGTTCGTTGTCGATTTCTGACATAGTCATTCCTCCTCCGTATTCCGTTACATTTAAGTAAAACTTTTATCACCCTATTCTATCATTATAGCAGGATAAACAACAGTACTTTCATCGCCCTTTAATTTGCGTGAAATTACAGTCTCACTCCTTGATGAGCATAGGTTTTGCACTTACAATAGCAGTACTTTTAGACTGACGACGCACCGATGCGCCTCTGGGCATGCAAGGCGCCGACAATACTGTAAACGGAGTGAATTGCATGAAGGATAATTTTACAAATATTCCCCTGCTGCAGCAGAGGGAGATAGAGATGAAAGTCATAGGGCCACTGGTCAGAGCTTTTGCGGCAGAGTTCGGCGAAGAAAAAACTTATGAAATCGTACGCCGCACAATGCAGGATATTTCAAGAAATCTCGGAGAGAAAACTTCAAAGGAATGCGGCGGAGGTCTTGAAAGTTTCAAAAATAACTGCATGCCCAAGTGGACCGAAGGCGGAGCTCTTGAGTGCGGCGAGATCGAGGATTCCGCTGATGTTTTCAGCTTCAATGTAACAAGATGCGACTTTGCTGAGCTATACAAAGAGCTTGGCTGCGGGGATATCGGAGCTCTAATATCATGCGACAGAGACTTTGCTTTTATTAACGGATTTGATAAAAACCTTGAACTGGTGCGTAAAAAGACACTGATGGCAGGAGATGACTGCTGCGATTTCTGCTATAAAAAGAAGGATTAAATTGACAAACGAAGAAAAATATACAAAACTGAAGAACTATATCCGTACTTTCGGAAGAGCTGCCGTAGCTTTTTCCGGAGGTACTGACAGTGCTTTGCTGGCTTATGCGGCAGCCGAAGCCCTAGGCTGCGATGCTTTCGCAATGACTCTATGGTCGCCGCTGCTAGCACCAAAGGATAAGTGCGACATCTTTGAATTTACTGAGCGCTTTAATATTTCTCTCATAAGGGTACCAATCGATGAGACAGAATCTGAAGATTTTGTCCGAAATTGCAGCGAACGCTGCTATATATGCAAATCAGCAAGAATAAAGGCTATGGTGAGGCGCGCCGAAATTTGGAACATCCCATGGATTCTTGACGGCTCGAATGTCGATGACATAAGCGACTTCAGACCGGGAATGAGAGCTCTCAAAGAGTGCAAATCAGTAATAAGCCCCCTGCTTGAATGCGGACTTACAAAAAAGGAAATTAGGGAGATGTCAGCAATGATAGGTATTCCTACGGCATACAAGCCGGCTTCCGCCTGTCTGGCTTCGAGAATCCCCACAGGAGTCCCCATAGACAAGCCTAAGATTACATCTGTAGCAGTAGGCGAGGAGATAATAAGGCAGTATCTGCCCGATACGGCTCAGGTAAGGATGAGATATGACGGACTTTCCGCAAGGATAGAGACAGATTTATGCCATATTCCCGTCATTGAACAAATTCTTCCTAAGATAACAGGTGAGCTTAAAGATATCGGCGTAAAAAATATTTCCGTGGACAGAGGCGGATACAAAATGGGAGGCGTAACGCAGCGCGCCCAAAAAGCAGATATATAAATCATGGATGGAAAAACGAGACTGCGCAACTTTTCCTGTAAATAGTTTTCTTCTGTGATAAATCAATAAATGAAATTTCCAAAAGCGATTTCCAACATCCAATTAATAGTCTAATCAGAGGCAGGTGTCAAGACTTACACTTGTCTCTGATTACTTTAAGCTGACACTAATATCATCAATTCCTAATTTGCCATGAGTCCTTCATAAATTATACTCAGTCCACCAAGGATGCTGCGCCGATTTTTAACAGGCAGGCTCCATCTATTAGAGGCCTCAAACGCAGATAGGCACGGTGCTTTGAGCAGAGCTCCTGGGCTCGGAGATACGCTTCTCTCAAGGTTCAGTCGGCGATAGGAGGAGTTCAAGCTTTCTATGGCATCACTATCAGTGACCCTCCTGACTTGGGGCAAAAACTTGAAAATAGGCAAAATGGAGTCTCGGCTGCGTTCCCAACTTTTAACGTCTATAAATACTATAGGATATACTGCAGGCAGAGGGCGGTTCCGCATTCCCCTATTTGAGGCATAATCTTGACCGTGACGTTGGAGATAAATTCCTCCGAGACCTCAAAACCGTAAATATCTTCGTAAGCGGATGATACTTGCCTCATTGTCATTCCTTTTGCATACATAGATATTATTTTTCTGTCTATTTCAGAGATGTCTTTCTGCCGCTTCTTTACAATTTTAGACTCAAGCCGCGATTCCCTGTCCTGAGGAAGATTGATTGAGAAATATCAAAGCCTCCTGCGATAGACTGTAATCTATCACAGGAGGCCTTTTGAAACGCAAATTATATATTTACAGAAATTTGTTCATATGCTCGATTTTAACTCTGCAAGCTACATTCCGACCGAGATAAAGAGTGTCTGTCCGTCCCTTGAAACCAGAAGTCCGAGAGCTTTGTTTTTTGTTCCCATGGCGCTGTTCCAGTCATTAACAGATTCCATCTTTTTCCTGTTTACTTCAAGGACAACATCTCCGACGCGCAGTCCCAGTCTCTGTCCCTGCGAACCCTGCTGAATTTTGGCTACTATGAGTCCGTTCTGTTCTTTTATTCCGAATTTTTCTCTAAGCGACGCGCTGTTCTGAGCTACTGTGATTCCCATCTGAGTAGCTGTCTTTTGTTCGGCTTCGGGCGTTCCGAGTTTCCTTCCGAGGAGGCGTGGGGATTTTACGCCGTCAATATCACCAAGCGTGACATCAATGCTTTTTTTGGCTCCATCACGATATACCTCAAATTTAACTTTGTCTCCGGCAAGTTTATTGCGAACGGAGAATACTACGTCCTGGCTGTTCTTAACTTTCTGGCCGCCTATCGATACTATAACATCTCCGCGCATTAGGCCATATTTATCGGCAGGAGATCCTTTTTGAACATCCGCTATTATTGAACCTTCTTTGACGGGGATTTTATATGCTTCGACAAGCGATGCGGTCAAAGGCTGAACTGTGACTCCAAGCCATCCTCTGCGCACTTCTCCGTGTTTAATGAGGTCATCCATTATCTGCTTTGCCATATTTACAGGCACAGCAAAGCCAATGCCCTGTGCGTAAGGCACTATAGCCGTGTTTATTCCGACAACTTTTCCGTTTAAGTCAATGAGAGGGCCTCCGCTGTTTCCCGGGTTAATTGCCGCGTCTGTCTGCATAAAGCCCTGAAAATTCACGTCAGGTGCCTGAAGAGTTCTGTTTTTTGCCGATATAACTCCCGCAGTGACGGAGTTTTCAAATCCTAGGGGGTTGCCTATAGCCACTACCCACTCGCCGACTTCCGTCTTATCGGAATCACCTAGAGGAAGGATTGGGAGGCTGGGAGCTTTTATCTGTATTACAGCAAGGTCAAAGGTTGGGTCCTGACCAACTTTTTTAGCATCATAGCTGCGCCCGTCGAGCAGTGTCACTTTTATTTTGTCGGCATCCTGAACGACATGGTTGTTGGTGAGAATATAGCCCTCTTTGCTGACAATGAACCCAGAGCCTTTTCCCTTTTGCGGAACTATTCTCTCCTGTCCCGCACCTCCGAAGATATCTCCTCCAAAAAATTCCTCAAAGAATGGATCTCCCTGGAAGGGGTTGGATACAGCTCTCTGTTTTACCATCATTTCGGTATCAATGTTAACTACGGCAGGGGAGCTGCTTTTTACAATACCGACTATTGGGTTGCCTGTGTAGACATCCTGAGCATAAGCCGCAGCGTTATGCACTTGTTTGTCTTCTCCGTTAAGCACAGCTGTCTTGACAGCTTCTTTTGAAGCCAGATATGAGCCTGCCGCCCCGCCGGCAAAGAGTATTAAAGCAGCGGCTCCCGCAACCCCAAACTTCTTAAGTGTGAAAAGAATTTTTTCACGATTCATAAAAACACCTCCAAGAATAGCAGTATTAGTCATTTTTTAATGATGTAATTTTAACTTCGAGTTTAATAAAAATCATCAAGAATTTTACGGAAGGATATAACAGTAAAAAACGAAGATAAAAAAAGACTTTTAGTCAAATAAAAAATCGGTATGCAGCTGTGTTTTAACAGCAAAAATTACTTGATGTCAGAGCCGTATTTTAATGTTTTAAAAAGCCAGAGGAGTCCGAATACGAGCTGAACATAGGCCAAAATTAGACCTGACGAGAAGGCCGAATCAGCGGAGCTTTCTCTCATTCCGTCAAAGATGATTCTAAAAGAACCGTATGACATGAGAAATATAGGAAAGAGTACGGCTCCCCGAAATTTTTTTCCTGTCTTATCCATATATTTTTCAAGTGTGAATAAAATGGACAGAAGCAGAAAGCCCAAAAGAGACTCCATGAGCTGAGTAGGGCAGCGAAAGAAAGAGGGCGGGTCAAAGGGAAAGTGAACAAGCCACATAGGCGCGTCATTGAGGTAGAATCCTTTGCCTAGGCAGCATCCCTCAAGGAAGCAGCCGGGACGCCCTGCCGCTATAAGGGCAGAAGCCGGAAGGGAAGCGGAATCGGCAAATTTATCAATAGAGATTCCAAGTTTTTTAAGGCGGTATATGCCAAAGAGTCCTCCGAAAAGCATTCCCGGAAGGGCTGAGAGTCCTCCTTTAAAAACATCCGAGAGTGAGAGAGCGCCTGAAAGATACAGAGGTATTCTCTCCGCCGCAGTGCCTGTAAGAGCACCTAATATGGCCCCTGTATAAACCCACAATATTACCGAGGTCGCATCGTCCCACGAAATGGCGAATCGCTTTACTGCACGGCTTCTGGTCCAAAGTATGAATATCAGCAATGCAAAAGCCCACAGCACATAATAGCTGCGGGCCTCTATAAACATAATTTTAAAAAGTACGGGATGCATCAGCGCTCGCGGCGCGGACGCCTTTTGCGGTGCTGAGAGCCAGACGCGGAGGTTGGGCAGACCAATATCCTTCTCGTGGGTTCTTCGCCGATGGAGCGTGTCTCAACGTCGCGGTTTTCTCTTAACGCTATGTGGACTATGCGCCTTTCCCAGCTTGACATTGGTTCAAGGCTCACCGGAGAGCCTTTGCGAACCGCTTCGCGCGCTATAGATTCCGCAAGGCGCGAAAGTGTCTGCTCCCTGCGTCCTCTGTAGCCGCCGCAGTCAAAGCGAACCCGCCTCGTTGACATATCGTCATGGCAGACAAGGTTTGTAAGATATTCCAGAGCTTTAAGGGTCTCGCCGTAGCGCCCTATTACAACTCCGGCATCTTCCCCTACAAGGTTTATCATGCCGTCGTCGGTGAGTTCCGGGATAAGGTCAAGGTCCATTTTATCAAGCACTTCGTTCACAAAATGGCATGATTTTATGTAAGAGACAGGAGCAAAGGGGGCTATCTCGACTTTGTAGGTGCTTCCCAGAAGTCCGAACAGTTTCTTATCTTCGGAGATAATTTTAGCCTCTATGTCATCAGGCTTTATACCCCACATTTCAGCGCCTTTTGAACGAGCCTCGTCAAGCGACGAGCATTCAACTATGGATGCCTCTATTGCGGGAAGCGGGGACTGCTCTTCTCTTTCTCTAATCATAGCTACTTTTTCGCCTCATCTTCATCTTCATCTTCATCATCGTCTTCGTATTCTTCTTCGTCGTCTTCGTCGTGTACAGGTTTATTTTTATGAAGGGTTGGCTTAATGGCAAGCTCCGCCTTTGTCTTCTGCATTACAAAGTACTGCTGAACAACTCCCATAAGAGAGGAGAGACCCCAGTAAAGCATGACTCCTCCAGGCATTGAAAGGCAGATAAAAGCCATGAAGAAAGGCATTATCGTATTCATCATTGCAAGCTGAGGATTATTGCCTCCCGAAAGTTTCTGCTGAGCCCATGTCAGTACAGATATGCTTATGAGGAGTACAAGGTTTCCGAAGTAGAGTCCTACGTTTGAAAGCCCTGCGGGATTTTTGACGATTCCCGTGAGAACTGCGAGGATGCTGTAGTTGCCTGTCTGATCAGCAGCGACGCCCACAGCCTGGGCAAGTCCTGAGGTTGCCGATGAGCCTAAGAGCACTCCCATAAATGATGTTCCGGCAAAGTCGTATGTGCGGAGTACGTTAAAAAGAAGTATCAGTATCGGAAGCTGAACAAGAAGAGGGAGACAGCCTGCGGCAGGGTTGACCTTGTTCTCTCTGTAGAGACGCATTGTCTCCTGATTCATTTTTTCTTTGTCGTTGCCGTATTTTTCCTGGATAACTTTCAGTCGCGGCTGAATTTTCTGCATCTGCTGCATACTGGTCATCTGTTTCTGGTTTAACGGATAAAGAGCCAGTCTGACAATAACGGTAAGCAATACTATTGATAGTCCGAAGGAGTTCGTAATACCGTAGAAAAATTCAAGCACAGCGAGAAGGAGTTCGCTTGCTCCGTTCCAAAGTGAGCTCAATACTTCCACCTAACCTTTCGAGGTTCTGTTAAATATCTTTCCTAACCAAATCCCAATCCCAACATTTTTCCTCTCGGGGATAGGATCATAGCCGCCTTGATTCCAAGGGCCGCAGCGGCGTATCCTGTTAATCCCGAGGAGGATTCCGTAAAAAAGCCCGTATTGCTCCACTGCCTGAGCCGTATATTCGGAACAAGTAGGATAGAAGCGGCATTTTCCGCCTCCAAGCAGCGGAGACAAGGCTGCCTGATAGAATCTGATTAAAAACAGACCGACTAAAGAGACAGGCTTCATTTTCTGTCAGCCTCCCAGTCGAGACCGGGCCAGTCTTCTTTCATAAGCCCTCTTCTCTTAAGAGAGCGTCCCATGTCGAGGTATACATCTCGGGCAGATAGCCCAAGTGCGCTTTCGCGCAGGGAGCCTACAATCCATACGCCATCTTTCATCCAGGGCAGAAGCCTTCTGAATGATTCTCTCATCAATCTGCGGCCTCTTGTGCGTTTGGCAGCGTTTGCTATCTTCTTGCCGACAGTGACTCCGACTTTCGTCGGTTCTCCGTCTCTGTCAACAAAGAACAACCGCACCAGCTCGCCTGTTTCGCGACGTCCGGTGCGGAATACAAGGTCAAACTGCCATCCGTCCTTGAGCCTTAGTACGGATGAAAAGCTGAATTTCACAGCTATTTAGACGGCGAGACGTGCTCTACCCTTGCGGCGACGATTCCTTAGAATACGGCGTCCGCTCGGGGACGCGGAACGTACCAGAAAACCCATTGACCGCTTGCGTCTGGTGTTATGCGGCTGAAATGTTCGTTTCACAGACTACACCTCCTGTGGTTCAGTTTCACGATAAATAATTTGTCTATTCAGCAACCTATACAATATAGCATACTGTTGGCTAGTGAGCAAGGAATTTTTCTTGCACGCGCGACAGAATGAAAGTATTTTACACAATAAATACAAAAAACACAAACAGCTATTGCGGAATAGGTCATTTATGTGCTAAGATGTTCGCTGTCTTTCATGAAGGAGGTGACGGCATTGCCAAATAAGAAGTCAGCAAAAAAACGAGTTCTGGTCACTGAAAGAAATCGCATATACAACCGCTTCTGGAAAACCCGTTGCAAGAACGCGGTAAAGAAATTGTTCGAAGCAGTTGAAAATAAGGATCCCGAGCTTGCAGCAAAGAGGCTGAACGAGGCTCAGGGTGTACTGGATAAAGCAGTAATAAAGGGCGTCGTCCACCGTAACACAGTAGCACGCCGCAAATCTGCCATGGCAGCAAAGGTTAAGTCACTTACTGCGTAACTTGGTTTGATTTTATTTACAATTAACAGCGAAGCACCGCTTCGCTGTTTTGTTGTGCCTTAAATCAGGTATTTAAAATTATGCCTAAGACAGTAAAAAAAAGAGCCGCATATAAATATGCGGCTCTTTTTTTGTTTGATTGGGCGGTTTTATCTTGTTCGTGAGGACAGAAGGGCAATTATTAATGTCTCAAGCCCCTGCCATCCCGAACCGCTGCCGCTTTTTTCGTCTATATTCGTCTTTATAAGTCCAGTGATAAATGCAGAAAGAGGGCTCAGTCCGTAAAGAGAGGATGCTCCGCAGGCCATTTTCCACGCGTAGTCTCTCGCGCCTAAGGCTTTTGCGAACATCGCCCCGTTTCTTGGGTTCGCCGATGCATACCAAGCAAGTCTCATTCTGTTGTGCAAAGCAGAGACAAGAGGGATTAGTTCGCCATTTTTGCTTATGGAGCGAAAGCTTCTCATAACATCCTGTGTGTTCCCCGAGCAGATGCCGTCTAAAAGTCTCAGAAGATTTCTGCTCCCGTCGTCAAGGCACATTGTCTCAACGTCAATAGGGGTAATACTCCCCTCTCTTTTGAGCATAGAGAGACTCAGCAAAGTACCCCGTATTTCCTCAGGGTCTTCGAGAAGTTCAACTATCATGGCGGCGGCATCGCGTCCTATGTTTATTTTCATTTTTTTTGCTGTGCTTATTACCCAAGTCTGGCGCTCTCTCGGCCATCTGGGGAATTCTTCCGGCCTTAAAACTGTGCATTTGTCCATGGCTTCCTTGGGTATTAATTTTGACGGGTCCGAGTCATAGACTAGAACTATAACTACGGAGGACTCTTTCTCTGCCATAGAGACGAGTCCTTTAGGCATTGGCCCCATTTGAAGTGCGCTGTCGACAACGACAAGTCTGCTGTCGTCAAACAGACCGCCCGACATGTTGTCGGACAGGAGGGAGGCCCACTCCCCCCCCTCCTGTCTTGACGTTAAAATGTATCCTTTTTTTTCGTATTCTTTTACTGTCTCCTCCAAAAGACGCCGCTGGGCTGTGCCGGAGGCGACAATCAGGCGGAGAGACGGCATCAGCCTTTTACAACCACGTTGAGAAGTCTTCCCGGAACAGCTATTACACGGACTATTTCTTTTCCGTCAATTCGCTTTTTTGTCTCTTCCCTGGCCATGATGTCGGCTTCCAGCTCTTCTTTTGAAAGACCTGCGGGAACGGAGAACTGCTCACGAACCTTGCCGTTTATCTGGAGGACTATTGTCACAGTGTCGGCAACAAGTGCATCACTTTCAACAGTGAACCATTTTTCTCTCGAAAGGAAGCTTTCGTTGCCTATCTGATGCCACAGCTCTTCCGTGATATGAGGAGCGAAGGGGGAGAGGCAGCAGAGCAGAGTCTCAACTCCTTCTCTTTTTATGGCCCAGCCTTTGTCATCCGCGGGAGCATAGGAGGCGAGAGCGTTTGTAAGCTCCATGAGCCTTGCGACAGCGGTGTTGAACTGGCGCTCATCGCGAATGTCCTTTGTAACTCTGTCCAGAGTGCTGTGGATTATGCGCTTTATTTCGCGTTCGGAGTGCTCTGTGATATCTTTCATGGGCACATGCTCTTTGGAGGCTGATTTAAGCCCTTCAAGGCTTGATTCCACAAGACGGTACGCGCGGCTCAGGAATCTGTGTGCTCCTTCTACTCCGCGTTCCGACCAGTCAAGGTCCTTCTCAGGGGGTGCGGCGAAGAGTATGAAGAGCCTTGCTGTATCAGCTCCGTACTTTGTTATTATTTCGTCAGGATCTACAACATTTCCTATAGATTTTGACATTTTTGCACCATCTTTGATGACCATTCCCTGAGTCAGCAGGCGCTGGAACGGCTCTCTCATGTCTTTGGGGAGCAGGCCCAAGTCGGCACAGACTTTTGTAAAGAATCTTGCATATATAAGATGGAGGCAGGCATGTTCTATACCGCCTATGTACTGGTCGACAGTCATCCAATATGCGGCATCATCTTTATTGAAGGGTTTGTCGGTACTCCACGGGGAGGTATAACGCTCAAAATACCAAGATGAGCAGAAGAAGGTATCCATAGTGTCAGTTTCGCGTCTTGCCGGCTTTCCGCATACAGGACAGGTCGTGTTTATCCAGTCCTCACGCAGAGCCAGTGGGTTGCCTCCGTTTTCGGGCATTTTGATGTCAAGAGGCAGAGCAACGGGGAGCTGATCCTCGGGAACAGGGACTATACCGCAGCAGTCGCAGTAAACTACGGGAATTGGTGTTCCCCAGTAGCGCTGACGCGATATGAGCCAGTCGCGGAGGCGGAACTGAACTTCTTTTTTGCCTATTTTTCTCTCTTCAAACCATGAGCCTATCTTCTGTATAGCTTCCGATGTGGGAAGTCCGTCAAATTCTCCCGAGTTGCAGGCAATGCCGTCAGCTTCTACGGAAGCCGGCATTGTATCTCCGTCAGGCGCGGGGGCGTCTGCTGGACGGACAACAGTTATGACTGGGATATTATATTTGCGCGCGAAGTCAAAGTCACGCTGGTCATGCGCGGGAACACCCATGATGGCTCCCGTGCCGTAGTCTGTTAATATGTAGTCCGCTATCCAGATAGGAACTTTCTTGCCATTCACGGGGTTTATTGCAAAGAAGCCCGTGTCAATGCCTTCTTTGTCAACTCCGACAGCAGTTCGCTCTATCGCGCTGCGCGCCGACATCTTCTTGGCAAAGGCACGAAGTTTGTCGGCTTTTGTTCCTCCGAGTTTTTTAGCAAATTCTTCAACATAGGGGTGCTCGGCGGCCATTGCGACGAAGGTTACTCCGAATATTGTGTCTATGCGAGTTGTAAATGCTTCTATGGACAAGTCCGTGTCGGCGATATCCATTTTAAAATGGACTCCTTCCGAACGGCCTATCCAGTTGCGCTGCATCGTAACGACTCTCTCCGGCCAGCCTTTAAGTTCATCAAGGCAGTCGACAAGCTCCTGAGCATAGTCTGTGATGCGTATGAACCACTGGTCAAGACCGCGCTTTGTGACAGGTGTGCCGCAGCGCCAGCATACACCGTCGTCTACAACCTGCTCGTTTGCGAGAACTGTTTTGCAGCTCTCACACCAGTTCACTGGCGCATGCTTGCGGTATACAAGTCCCCTCTTATAGAACTGAAGGAAGAGCCACTGATTCCATCTGTAGTATTCCTCTTTGCAAGTGACCACCATGCGTCGCCAGTCGTAGCTGTAGCCGGCGCGCTTAAGCTGGTTCGTCATATGGTCTATGTTGCCCAATGTCCACTCCGCCGGCGGCATTTTCTTTTTTATGGCCGCATTTTCGGCAGGCATTCCGAATGAGTCGAAACCCATAGGATAAAGAACATTATAGCCCTGCATGCGCTGGAAACGAGCAAGCAGATCTCCTATAGAATAATTACGCAGATGTCCCATGTGAAGGGCACCGCTCGGATAAGGGAACATCTCAAGACAGTAGTATTTCTCTTTTGAAGGGTCTGCCTCTACCTCAAAAACATGAGAGTCGGCCCACTCCTTCTGCCATTTTGGTTCAATGGCGCCAAAATCGTATGGCATCTATAATCTCCTCCGCAGCATAATAAAATCAGAATCAATTAAATGTACATCCCAACATTATATACTTCACTGTCGGAGTGAGCAAGACATATCACTTACTTCATCTTTGTCATTGTGAAAGCGGCCCAGAGTTCAAAAGCGTCTTTGAAATTCCACGGGTCTTTTCTCGTTATCGTCCTTATCTTCTTTAAGCGATATTGGAGACTGTTCCTATGCATAGCAAGTTTTTCCGCCACTTCGGCACAGGCGAAGGGAGATTCGCACCATGCGAGAAATGTCTCTCTCATATCGGCAAAGTCGTTCCTGGATTCAAGTCCTTTAAGAGTTGATGAAATATACTCTTCCTTTTTTGACTTTGAGAGAGAATCTATCAGTGTCTCGGCTGTAAAGGCTCTGGCTGCGATAACCCCTTTGGCGCCGAGTCCCTTTCCCAGTGAGAGAACGCTTCGCGCAGAACGCAGAGAGCGTGAAAGCCCTGGGATATCGCGGCACGGCAAACCTATGGATACATCTATACTTATGCCTTTTTCTGCCATGTTCCTTATGAACTCTTTCGCGTTTTTGTCAAGTTCATCCGGATCACAGCAGGGGAAATTGGCCTCAGTCCTCGAAATAAGCGCTGTGATGACATAATTTTCGTGTAAACATATGACATTGTGGGGATTTGAAAAATAGTCTTTTGTCTCAACTCCCAGCCGTCTGAATGCAAATTCGGCAGACTCAAGCTGCCAGTTGGTCATTTCTATTAATATGACACAGCTTACCCTCGACAGGTTAAAGCCTAGTTCCCTTGCCTGCAGTGTTATAAGTTCGTCGCTCTGAGTACGCTCATCAAAGGAAGCTATATTTTCAATAAGGTCTCTGAGAGAGCGCTCTCTTAACATGCTTGACTCAAGAAAAGCCTGCTCTCTGAGCATAATTTCCGCCTGTTTCTGGACAAGAAGGCCATAGCGCGTGACATCCTCCGGAAGTCCTGCTATGGACACAGAGCCGATTACGTTGTCAAAAATCTGTATTGGCAGGGTGTAGCCCGGATGAATGTTGCCAATTGACAGAGCATCCTCTGCGGTCGTGGTTATAGGGATATTGAGTTTCATAACTTTGACAGAAGGTTCATGAAAATTACCTATCCTGTTTTCGTCGTTACAGCCTATAATAATACCGTTCTCATCTGTAACAAGCACACCGAAACCAATAACATCGCTGGCGCATTTTGCTATATTCTGAGCAATTTTCTTGAACATTGGACCACCTCCGTATGCTATTCCTCTGCATAGTTTAGCTCTTTACAGAATCTTATTCTATGTTCAATTGAATAATGATTTTGCTTACTTTTACCGCTAGAATGCAAGTAAGGAGCGATAGCTCCGTGATTGTTTTCACGTTGTCCGCTAAACCTAAGGACAATAATTTATATGAGGAGGAATGGAAATGAGGCTTGAACTGCACAAAGTTCACATCACAGGACTCTCGTTTGCAGAAAAGACGTACGTCAACGGAGGTACTCTCTGCATCAACAAGAGCGAAGCCGAAGCCGTCATCGCGGAAGACAAGCGTTTTGCAAAGGTGAGCCTTGAACTTGCGGTACCGGGAGACAGCACAAGAATCATCCCTGTCAAGGACGCGGTAGAACCCAGAGTTAAGATTGGCAAGAACAATTACTTCCCAGGTTTCTGCGCTCCCATGGAAAAGACAGGTACAGGCGAGACACTTGTACTTGACGGAGCGGCTGTTATCACATGCGGTCCCATCGTAGCCTTCCAGGAAGGTTTTATCGATATGAGCGGCCCAGCAGCACCCTACTCACCTTTCTCAGCAACATACAATATAGTTCTCTGCGTTGAACCGGTTGAGAATCTTGAGAAGCATCAGTATGAGGCAGCACTTCGCGAAGCCGGACTGAAGCTCGGAGTATACCTTGCAAAGAGCGCAGCGGACAACGGAGCAAAGGCTGATGAAGTACAGGTTTTCGAAAAGGGCGACACCTTTGAAGAGAGCCAGAAGTATCCCAACCTTCCCAAAGTTATCTATGTCTGCATGAACATCACACAGGGACTTCTCCACGACACATACTTATACGCCAACGACCTTCGTCCGTCACTCCCGACACTTCTTCACCCCAACGAAGTTCTCGACGGAGCAATGGTATCGGGAAACTGCGTATCCGCATGCGACAAGAACACAACATGGCATCACGTTCATAACCCCATCGTACAGGCACTCTATGCCCGTCACGGCAAAGAAATCAACTTCCTCGGCATGATCCCGACACAGGAAAGCACAGTTCTCGCAGGTAAGCTCCGCGCCGCGACAATGAACCTTTCAATCGCTCAGCAGCTCGGCGCAGACGGCGTCATCGTTTCAGAAGAAGGCTACGGCAACCCAGATACAGACCTCTGCCTCAACGCCAAGTACTTTGAGAACGCAGGAATCAAGTCGGTCGTCGTATCAGACGAATCATCAGGTACAGACGGAGCCAGCCAGAGCCTTGCCGACGCCACACCCGAACTCACAGGTTTCGTATCAACAGGAAACGTAAACGAAATGATCGAAGTTCCCGCAATGGACAAAGTTATCGGATACAAAGAAGCTATCTCCCTCCTCTCAGGCGGTGCGGAAGAAAGCCTGCGTCCCGACGGCTCAATGTATGTTGAACTTCAGTCAATCATAGCTTCCACCGCAGAAATAGGCTTTAACAAGCTTGGCTGCGAGTGGATATAGAAAGGGGCTTCTACTATGACATTCAGAATAGTCCACTACATCAACCAGTTCTACGCCGGCATAGGCGGAGAAGAAAAAGCAGACCACAAGCCTGAAGTCCGCGAGGGCGTAGTCGGCCCCGGAATGCAGCTTGCAAAGCTCTTCGAAGGCGAAGCAGAAGTAGTAGCAACAATAATCTGCGGAGACGGCTTCTACGGAGAGAATACAGACGAAGCACGCGCAGCATGCCTCGAAATGGTTAAGAAATACAACCCCGACCTCTTCGTTGCCGGCCCTGCATTCAACGCAGGCCGCTACGGCTTCGCCTGCGGCGATATCGCAGCAACGGTAGGAGCTGAGCTCGGAATCCCCACAGTTACAGCAATGTACCATGAGAACCCCGGAGTGGAGCTCTACTCCAAGAAGACATTTATCGCACTCGCCGACGACAGCGCGCGCGGAATGGCAAAGGCTCTCAAGAACATACACAACGTAGGACACAAGCTTCTCAACAAGATAGCTATGGGTCCCGCACGCGAGGAAGGCTACATCCACCGCGGCATGAGAAAGTCCTTCTTCCACGAGAAGAACGGTGCAGAGCGCGCAGTAGAAATGCTTCTTAAGAAGCTCAAAGGCGAAGAGTTCCGTACAGAGTACGAGATGCCCGTATTTAAGAAGATTAAGCCGGCAGCTCCCATCAAGGATCTCAAGCACGCCAAGATAGCTCTCGTATCTTCCGGCGGTATCGTGCCGAAGGGCAACCCCGACCACATTCGTGTATCATCAGCCGAAAGCTTCGGCGAATATGATATTTCCGCTCTCAACGATTTGACAGCAGAAAACTACGAATCAGTACACGGCGGATATGACCGTCAGTGGGCAAACGAAGATCCCGATGTCGTTGTTCCTCTCCAGATCATGCGCGAACTTGAAAAAGAAGGCGTATACGGAGAACTCCACAAGTACTTCTACACAACAACAGGTACAGGAACAGCAGTCGCATTCGCAGAGAAGTTCGGACAGGAGATCGGAGCGAAACTCAAAGCAGACGGAGTTGATGCCGTGATCCTCACATCCACCTGAGGAACTTGTACTCGGTGCGGTGCATCGATGACAAGAGAAATCGAACGCGTAGCAGATATCCCCGTAGTTCAGATTGCAACAATCGTTCCTATCATGCTTACGGTAGGCGCTAACAGAATAGTCCCCGGCGTAGCAATTCCACACCCCGCAGCAGACCCTGCAAAGGGCCCCGAGGGAGACAAGGCCGTACGCAGAGAGCTCATCATGCGTGCATTCAAAGCCATGACATCACCGATCGAAGAGCAGACAATCTTCGAGAAGGAATAAACTTTTCTAATTGTACGGGCGGCCATGCGCCGCCCGTATCCTTATTAAAATAAATATCCATTAAATATTTGTAAAAACTATAATTTTAAGATATAATCTAAAAATGTATGTACCATTGAAATTTGTTTATAGGAGGTGCTTTTATGCCGGAAAAAAAGATGAAGGTTGTGACCAACAATCCTGCGATATTAACAAACAAGGATATGCCGCACGACATAATTTTCGTTGAAGGTTCTCCTGTTGATGTACTGGACAAGGCAGAAGAGCTTATCCAGCAGCATTGGTCGCTTCTCTCAACGCCTCTTCCGCCCAATATTCCCATAATGAGAGGGCCTTACAGATCTCTTGTAATCAAAGAGGCGGATGAGCAGTACGACACAAAAGGGCTTCTTGCACTGGATAAAGCACGCACTCGCTATGTTATGGAACGTGAATTTAGAACAATGGATCCAAATGCCGATTTCGGAGAAATTGACAGAACGATGCTCTACCGTACATTAAGAGATATTTCTCTGTCTAATCTGTAAATTCAGCACTTTAAAATAGTAATCACTAGTGGTATGATAAGCATAAGCGTAAAATATATGCTGAAAATAATCTGGAGGCGAAACAACAATGATCGATCTTACAAAAGAAAATTGTGATGCTGAAGTACGCGAGGAAAAAGGACTTCCTGTCGTAGTAGACTTCTGGGGACCCCAGTGTGTACCATGCATGGCCCTAAAACCCCTCTACCATGATATGGAGAAGGATTTCGAAGGCAAAGTTAAGTTTACAGCAGTAGACTGCTCAACAAACAAGAGAGTAGCAATGGGCTTCCGTGTAATGGGCCTTCCCACATTCCTTTTCTGGAAAGACGGAGTGGAAGTAAAGCGCCTCTCCAAGGAAGAGTGCACAATCGAAGCAATCAGAGCTGAAATAGAGAAGCTCGCTCAGTAATAACAGGCGGCAATCGTCCCAAAAAGGACGTGCAGCAAAAATAAAACCATAGGAGGTGTTCAGCCATGGGCAAATTGGCAGGGAAGAAACTTCTCCTTCTGGGAGAAAGAGACGGCGTTCCCGGACCGGCCATGGAGGCATGTCTGAAGGACAGCGGAGCTGAAATAGTATTTTCAGCGACCGAGTGCTTTGTCTGAACCGCGGCAGGAGCAATGGACTTGCAGAATCAGCAGCGTATCAAGGACGCAGCTGAGAAATTCGGAGCGGAGAACTGTGTAGTAGTACTTGGTTCTTCCGACGCAGAAGGCGCAGAAATCTACGCTGAAACCGTCGCAAACGGCGATCCGACATATGCAGGACCACTTGCAGGAGTCTCGTTGGGACTCGCGGTATACCATATCTTTGATGAAGCTATCCGTTCAGAGTGCGATCCGGCACAGTGGGAAGAGCAGATTTCCATGATGGAAATGGTTCTTGATCCCGAAGCACTTGCAGCAGCTGTTAAAGGCATGCGTGAGGAGTTTTCAAAGACCACTCTGTAACTTATAAGAGATAAAAGGCGTCCCTCTTTTGAGGGGCGCCTTTTAGTTGTTATCGATTTCATAATTTTATTTAGTCTTCGCCTTTGGGCTTGCCGTGATCCACTGCTGCACCTGCTGATCCGCCGGCATCATTCCTAAATCCATCCAAGTGTAATAGAACATTTGGAGGGACTCCACGCTGTAGCCGTCCTGATTGTGGTCGTTTGTGTCGTAGCTGTCGGCATAGATGAGTACATCGTCTTGGAGCTGAGGTGTATTCATTGTGTCATAGCCGATAATTACCCGCCAGTGACCTCCCAAATACATATTCTCCACCATAATTGGAACTCCGCCTTTAAGCTTTAATCTTACAAATTTGCTGAAGTCGCCGATAGTATTAAAACTTACTCCGCTTTTGTCAGCGCTGGTTATGCTCGACTCAACATTCCATTCCAGAGCGTTAAAGAAGTTCATCATTTTGAGAGTGCTTGTGCCGAGTTCCGTAGAACCTGAGCGCATCCGGTTAACGGTTCCCATGAGTTCAGCGATTTTTAGCTCGTCAAAGGATTTCACTCCGTAATGGTACAGGACCGTAAGAGCCGCAGCAGGGCCGCAGGATGTATCTGTTGTCTGCTGGTAGGTCTTGTAGCCTGAGATAATTGTCAGCCCTTTGGCGCTGCTCTTCATATTATAAAAATCGGGATGCTTAAAATATGGGGATTCCTTTGAGTTTGATTTTCCTTCATATGACGATGCTCCGGCAGTTATAGTGTCGTATCCTTTGGGATAGGGGATGACATTGTTCGCCGCCAGTGCCGGCAGCTGCATCAGCACAAATACGAAGAGCAGAGACGCTGTTAACATTCTAGTTTTATATTTCATTTTTACCTCCGATACTTCTGAATTCAGCGATTTGCCAAACTCAGTTTTTTCTTATCTTGAGAGTTGTCCAGCAGAGCAAGAGCCACATTCAATACATGCACGTTGTCTATCCACAGGAAAGAGAGTCCGGCCAAGAGTTTGTTGGGTTCATTGGCAGGCGCAAAGCAGAGGCTTCCGTTAACGACTCCCCATTGCAGCTCTTCCCACGCATAGAAAACATCGCGTCCCTTAGAGATTCCGCTTTTTATGCGGACAGTTATGCCTCCGTCAGAGACAGCGGCCTCCTTGCCGAATGTATAATTTCTTCCGTCCGCAAGTCCTTCGAGCATCTCGGAGAGAAGCCTGCGTCCGACCGCTTTCCAATATTTATCTGTAAGATAGGCGTAGAAGTCTTTTTGTTTCGTTTTGATTGTAAATTCTCTGTCATCAGTGCCAAAGGTTGCTACACATGTGCGTTTCGGGAATATTCCTCCCCTGCACTGATCTATTCCCCAGCGCAGCCGTGTTATTTTTTTAAGAGGAAATAGCTCCCCGCACCACAGAAACCCATTGGGTGAAATTTCCAACGTCTTTTTAAACGGCCATACTCCGAACGAACATTGAAAATCAATTTCTTTCTGCCACGAAATTTTCTCTTCCATGATGATCCTCCTCTGTCTATGCCTCATTTTTTATTTGTCATGCTGACATAGCCAGCACCGGAAATTTTCACATAGAGTATTTTTGATATACCTTCGGGCGGTCTTACGGCAAATGTAACGGCAGGCGTCATAGTGTGCCACTCTCCGCTGAATGCAAGCTCCTTTGGAATACCGCCTTGTACCCATGTTTTTTCGGATCTCCATGTATCTGTTTTGAGTTTGGAAGACCCTCCGTAAGGCACCAGAACCAATTCTGTGCGATGTCTCTGCGGCTCTGTTATGTATATTTTAAATGACGTTCTGTCATGAGCGGCTTTCAGAATTGCATCGGATAACCAGTCTCGCAGGCTTTCTGCCTCTTCCGTGATAATCATTTCGTCACTGCGCGTCACGAGCGCAAGGGAAGAGAGTGAAATAGCTGCAATTATTAAGAGAACACACAGCAGTTCCGCTGTTGTAAAAGCCAAATATCGCTTCTCAGCCATCTATTTTTTCTATAGAGTCCTCCGATAAATGAGATGCCATCCATAGGTAGAATGGGTGCTCGCTTCTGTAGAGACGTCCTTCGCTGTTGGTACAGCCATGTTTTGTCCAGCCTTCGGCTATGAGTTTGTAATCATTGCCCCTAAGAATTCTGTACTCAAATGTTATGCTGTGTATTTTTACCTCTGTAACACGACACCAGAGCTGCACTTGGTCGTCATAGAGAGCAGGGTGTTTGTATCGGCAGTGAGCCTCTACTACGGGAAGCATGAGGCCGTCCTCTTCCCATTTTGTGTAGGGTATTCCCCAGAGCCGGCAGAGCTCCGTCCTGGCAACTTCGAACCAGTCGAAGTAATTCGCGTTGTAAACTACTCCCATCTTGTCCGTCTCACTGTAACGGACTCTCAGTGTCGCGGCAAGCTTGTAATCTTTCTGCATGGCAAACCTCCTTGAGCTTTAGGCATTGACTCTAACTTTGCCAAGAATGTCTTTCTATTACAATAACAGCAGCGGATAGTGTTCACGACCGCTATTTTACTTGAAGATGCTATATATTTCCCAAAGCGCCTCTTTTGAATAATATATATTTTGCTCTGTCGAGAGGACTTACTCCTCTGTAGGGAATTTCATAGCCCTCTCCATGAGGAACTGGCTCATATCCGTCAAAGGATGTAAAGAGCAGCCCACGCCCCCCGGACAGAGAGGGCAGGCGTGCAGGAAAGTCCATCGACGAAGCAAGCGGCATTCGCCCTTCCATGACAGCCATGCCTTTTGCCATTGCGGGGGAATCAAAAGTTCCTCTCATGGAGATTATTTCTCCTATTATTTTTCCGCTGAACTCCTCCGGGAAGGATAGGCGGAATTTGAGCATGGGCTCCATAAGTTCCGTCCCAGAGTTTACAAGTGCGTCCATTATCCCCATGGGGGTCGCCAGCATGAAGTCTAATGGGTGTGTGTGAACCGTGTGGTGTTCTCCGCCGACAAGAGTTATTTTGATATCGGTCACTTCCCACCCTTTAGGGCCCTGCCTCAGAGCTTCGGGAATTGTCTGAGCGACTTGAGCCTGATATCTCTGATAGATTTTATCGTTATGCACAGTGCTTTTAAATAGTACTCCGCTTGAGAGAGGCAGAGGTTCTATTTCAAATCTCATAACGGCCCAGCATGGCTTGGGCATGGTGTATTCGACATAGCCTTCCGCTCTTTTCAACGGCCGTTCCTTGTATATGACCTGCGGCTCTCCGGCTGAGACGTCAAGGCCGAATCTCTCTTTTAGCATAGATATAGCTATTTCCGTCTGTATGACGCCGGTCACTCTCATAAGCAGTTCGCGGGACTCTTTCTGCCATATCACATCAAGCAGAGGGTCTTCCGCGGAAAGCTGTTCGAGAGCGGCAGCAAGTGCCGGGTAGTCGGAGTCATCCTTTGGATTAATCTTCACTCTCAGCATCGGAGGCGCCATATCAGGCTCTTTCGGCACATAAGCGCCGCTGCCTATTACATCTCCGTTTTTGGCGTGAGAGAAGCCGTATATTGAACCGATGTCTCCCGCAGAGAGTATTCCCGAATCAGTCTCTTTTTTTCCCACGGCTTTGCGTATTTGGACAATTTTTTCATCACAGCCGGATGTTAAATTGCGGACGATATCTCTGTTTTTGAGAGTGCCTGAAAACAGCCGCACAAAAGCCACTCTTCCTAAGACCGGATCGTGTTCAAGCTTAAATACAACACCGGAAGGATCTTCCTCCGACATGTTATTGCTTAGGGCAAGAGAGGCTATTGTGTCGAGCAGCTCAGTAACGCCCTCGCCTTTAAGAGCCGAGCCGGCAAGATAGGGATATATTTCGGCGCGTGAGAAGCATTTTTTCCAAGACTCATGAAGTTCCGACTCTGAAACGGAAGAGGGGCCTCCTTCAAGGTATTTTTCCGTTATTGCGTCGTCAAACTCCGATACGGCCTCTATTATCTCTTCTTTAGAAGATGAAGATGCAAGAGGGCGCACAGAAAGAATTTCCGATATTTCGTCCAAGACGCGCCTGACATCAGCTCCGCTTCTGTCTGTCTTATTTATAAAAAATATGACAGGCATCTTCATCGTCCTAAGGACTTTCCACAAAAGCTCCGTTTGAGACTGAACTCCTTCTACGGCGGAGAGTACGAGCACTGCAAAGTCAAGAGCTCTCAGTACACGCTGAACTTCCCCCGAGAAGTCGCTGTGTCCCGGAGTGTCTATGAGGTTTATTTTCTGTCCCTTCCACGTTAGGAAGGCAGACGCCGCTCTTACCGATATGCCCCTTGCTCTTTCTACATCCATGAAATCCGTGTGGGCACTGCCGTCGTCTACTCGCCCCAAAGAACGCACAGAGCCAGAAAGGTAGAGAATCTGTTCCGTAAGAGTTGTCTTTCCCCCGTCAACGTGAGCCAATATTCCAATATTGACAGGGGGATTTTTATCAGGCTCCATTATAATTTTGTTACAGAAAGTTCTTTGCGCGGGGCAAACTGTCTTACCGGCTTAAGAACAGGCCATCCTATCATCTGAGCTCCGCAGAGGTGCTCGCCGTCACCTATGCCGAGATATTTGCGCAAATCCTCGGAGCCTCTTACCGCCATCGTCAAAAATCCGCCCCAACATGCTCCTACTCCCAGCGAGTGAGCGGCAAGCTCAAGATATGTCAAGGCTATGGAACCGTCCTCAGGCCACCTGTGAGACTT
>CAYRAI010000023.1:0-37512 GCA_964422205.1 uncultured Synergistaceae bacterium
AAAAAAACGGCGAATACCCCTAAAAAGGGGCATCCGCCGCTGTCTGACTATAATTTGTATTATTTGACTCTTAAATCAGTTATATTCTTTACCGGACATTTCTCTGCACAGAGACCACAGCTTACACATTTTGCGGAATCTATGACGGCAAGTGCTCCGTTCATTGCTATTGCCTGACTGGGACACACTTTTACGCAAAGAGTACAGCCTATGCAGCCGGCAGAACAGGATTTTTTGACATCCGGGCCTTTAAGCGGCGAGTTGCAGCTCACATGAACTCTGGAAGATTTGGGAACAAGTGTCAGAACTCCGCGCGGACACTGCTCGACACATGTGCCGCATCCTACGCACCTACTCTCGTCAACCACGGCAAGGCCGTCTTTTACCGACATAGCTCCGAATGCACAGACTTTAACACATGTCCCCAGCCCCATACAGCCGAAAGCGCAGGCTGTCGGCCCTTTGCCTGGAACTACAGCCGCTTCGCGGCAGTCTGCGACTCCGTCATATACACAGTTTTTGACCGTTTTTTCGGGAGATCCCTTGCACTTTAGAAAAGCAACTTTAGGTTCTTCGGCAGAAGCTTCCACCCCGAGAATGGCCGCTATTTTTTCGGCAAGAGAGGCTCCTCCCGCTGCGCATCCTGTTACTTTTGCGTTACCGGACGCAACCGCTTCGGCAAAGCCGTCACATCCAGGGAATCCGCATCCGCCGCAGTTTGCACCGGGAAGAATTTCACGAATCTGAGACTGACGGGGATCAACTTCCACAAAAAATTTCTTTGAAGCATAAGCAAGCATCGCTCCGAAAATGATTCCAAGCCCGCCCATTACAATCGCAGGATAAAGTATTCCGTTCATCTTTCGCCCTCCCTACTTTATGAGACCGCTGAATCCCATGAAAGCTATGGACATCAGCCCCGCAGTAACAAGAGCTATAGGCAGTCCGCGCAGACATCTGGGCATATTCGGGCTTATTTCGATTCTTTCGCGGATGCCGGCCATCAGAACAATAGCGAGCAAAAATCCCGAGGAAGCGCCGAGCGCATGAACTATCGACTCCACAAGAGAGTACTTTTCATTCATGTTAATGACAGCCACACCGAGCACAGCGCAGTTTGTCGTTATAAGTGGAAGGAATATTCCGAGTGATTTGTAGAGCCCCGGCTGAACCTTCTTCAGGACAATCTCAACAAACTGAACAAGAGCGGCTATTATGAGAATGAACGAGAGAGTGTAAAGATACTCAAGTCCGAGAGGAACAAGTATAAAAGTGTAAGCCAGCCATGTCATCGTAGATGCGAGCACTATGACAAAAACAACCGCTATACCCATTCCTTTGGCTGTCTCCAGCTTGCTTGATACCCCAAGAAATGGACAGCAGCCGAGGAAGCGTGAGAGAAGAATGTTATTTACAAATATCGAGCCTATAAACAGAGCTAAAAGAGACATTACGCATCAGCCTCCTTGCTGTCCTTTGCACAGGGGACTGTGCTGTTTCCGCCGCCGCATACCGCGCGGAGAGAGCAGCCTTCGCATGCCCCGAGCTTTTCCCATCCGTCGTACTTTGATATCTCGCCTGTCTTTTTCTCTTCCTTTTTCATCTGCATATTTCTGAAGAGAGCAATTAGTATGCCAAGTGTAATAAAGCCGCCTGGCGCGAGTATTACGAGCAGAGCCGGCTGATAGACGGCCGGCATTATCTGAAAGTCAAAGATTGTGCCGTTCCCGAGCAGCTCTCTTATACTTCCTATAAGAGTGAGCGCGCAGGTAAATCCAAGTCCCATCCCCATTCCGTCAAAGAGCGACTCTATTACGCCGCTTTTGAAGGCGAAAGCCTCGGCACGCGCCAATATTATGCAGTTGACGACGATAAGAGGAATGAATATTCCGAGAGCCTTGTCCAGAGCTGGGGCATACGCCGATATCAAAAGCTGGACGACTGTAACAAAACCGGCTATCACAACTATAAACGCAGGAATTCTTATCTCATCGGGGATTATTCTGCGTATTGCGGATATTGCGATATTTGAGCCCATGAGAACAGCCGTAGCTGCAAGGCCCATGCCTATGCCGTTTATGGCACTTGATGTTACGGCAAGAGTCGGGCAGAGGCCCAGAACAAGCACAAAAGTCGGGTTTTCTGTAAATATGCCGTTTTTAAGCAGTTTTAGAGGATTCATCATTAGTTGTCGTCCTCCTTATCTTTTTCGTTATCTTTTGACGCAGAACTTACCGCGTCCGGAGCTTTTTCCTCAGCAGCTGCAGGAGCAGAAACTTCTGCGGCGGCGGATCCTCCGCTGAGCTTAGCCTTCCAGTAATCAAGAGCGGCATTGACACCGGACGCAACGGCGCGCGAAGTTATTGTAGCACCGGATATAGCCTGTATCTCACTGTCATTTGCCGGAGGATTTTTTGAAACTTCAATTTTAGAAACAGCTTTGTTCTTAAACTGATCGGAGAACTTGGGTTCAGTTGCTTTAGCTCCAAGTCCGGGTGTCTCGCCATGCTTCAGTATTTTGATATCCATAACTTTGCCGTCTTTCGCTATTCCTACGACAAGCTCGATGGGGCCGGCATATCCCTTGGGCTCAACGGTGAAGTTATAGCCTACAAGAGCTGCTCCGTCAGACCCTTCGTTAATTTCTTTGATTATGCCTCCGTCTTTTACCTCAATACTTTTAAACTCCTTTGCGCCGGGAAGAGTGGCGGCGAGAGCTTCCATCTTTTCACGCTCCTTAGCCGCACGTATCGGCTCAAGAGTCATTGTGTAGACAGCTCCGAGAATTATTCCCGTTACCGCTGTGATGAGAAGCAGAACGAGTGAGAGCCGTATTATTTTAGCCATTCTTCTTCACCTCCCCAAAGATGTGGGGCCTTGCGACTTTGTCGATCAGAGGCACAGTCAGGTTCATTATGAGAATAGAGTATGAAACTCCTTCGGGATACCCCCCGTAAGATCTGATAAGAGCAGTGAGAAAACCGCAGCCTGCCGCGAATATTATCTGACCTTTCTTCGTCATGGGAGAGGTTGTGTAGTCCGTAGCCATAAATATGGCTCCGAGGAGCAGCCC
This sequence comes from uncultured Synergistaceae bacterium, assembly GCA_964422205.1. GTDB lineage: Bacteria > Synergistota > Synergistia > Synergistales > Synergistaceae > CAZNYN01. The sequence goes on from CAYRAI010000023.1 coordinate 3,074, forward strand.
TCCCGAGAATATTTCATAAACGGGCCCCATGGGACGTCCCAAAGCCATGCTTAAAGCTCCGACCACCGCTATGTAAACGATGGGTATGTGCCACTTGATTATGTCCTTCCAGAGCAGAATAGCAAAGCCTATGAGCAGGGCTGCGGCAGATGTTTCCCCGATACAGCCTCCTACATGTCCTATGAACAAGTCATACATTGGAGGAAGATTGCCGAATCCGCCCTTCATCATTGCAAGAGGAGTGGCAGTCGAGACTCCGTCTATTGTCCATGAAGTCATGGGAACGGGCCAGCTTGTGAGCATAACGGCGCGCCCTGCAAGAGCCGGGTTCACTATGTTGCACCCTATGCCTCCAAAGAATTGCTTAACTATTATTATCGAAAATATGCTTCCCAGCGCAGCCATCCAGAAAGGAATGGATGGCGGGAGGTTATAAGCCAAAAGCAGGCCCGTTACAGCAGCAGAGAGGTCTGATGTCGTATCCGCCTGATGTGCGCACTTTTGCCATACCTTCTCGGAGAGCACAGAAAACGCCACACAGACAGCCATGACTAGAGCGGCCCTGTATCCGAAGAAATAAGCTCCGGCCAAGCCTGCCGGTGCCAGCGCTATAAGCACCCACGTCATAATCTTCTTAGTGCTCAGTGGTGAGTGAATATGCGGTGAGCTAGAAACTACAAGCAGACGTTCCATTATTTTGCCGCCGCCTTTCTGCGCATTGCCATTATTGTTGCCTTGCCGTCACGGCAAGACTGTGTAAGATGGCGGTGCGCCGGACATGAGTACGTGCAGCTTCCGCATTCAATGCAGTTCAGCCCGCCTTTTTCTTCAAATGTTTTATAGTCCCTGATAAGTATGAGGGGATTAAGCTCATTCGGCATAATGCCCATCGGGCAGGCTTCAACACAGCGCCCGCAGCGTATGCACGGGCTTTCCGGAGCAAGTGCGGCGGAATCCTTTGTGAGAGCAAGTATACCGGACGTTCCCTTCACAACGGGAATGTCTATCGTGCGAAGTGATGTACCCATCATAGGGCCGCCGGAAAGAATTTTAACGGGCTGTTCTTTGAAGCCTCCGCAGAAATCCACTATCTCACGCATGGACGTACCGAGCGGCACATGGACGTTTTTCGGAGACGCAACGGCTTCACCTGTAACAGTAACTATTCTTGTAAGGGCAGGGGCTCCATCAACTATGGCATCTCTTATCTGGCAGACAGTGCGCACGTTGAGTATTATGCACCCGACATCAGCAGGAAGAGCCGTCATTACAAACTCACGGCCGGTCAAAGCTTCGATAAGCATTTTTTCCGCACCCTGAGGATATTTCACATTCAGAGCTTTTACAGAGATATTTTCACACCCGGACTTCGCCGCTAACTCGGTCATTGCAGCCAGTGCCTCGGGCTTGTTGTTTTCTATTGCTATAACACCCTTAGCAGAGGGGAATATTCTCATTATAAGCTTGAGTCCCTCAACTATCTTATATCCGTTTTCCAGCATAAGACGGTTATCGCAGTTAAGGTACGGCTCGCATTCGACACCGTTAACAATAAGCCATTCAATATTTTTATCAGGCGGAGGAGAGAGCTTTACCGCTGTCGGAAATGTAGCGCCTCCGAAACCGACTATCCCGGCTTCCCTTATTCTTTTAACGTATTCCTTGGGGTCGGCGTTTTCATAATCCGCAAGAGGGGCCCATGACGGATCCTTTTCGTATCTGCCGTCATTTTCCACTGTTACGCACATCTCCAAAGTTCCGGATGATGTCATTTTGAGCCCGACTTCTTTTACCGTACCGGAAACGCTTGAAAGTACAGGAGCGGAGACAAAAGCATCGGTGGAACCGAGCTTCTGCCCAACCAAGACGCTATCCCCTTTTTTCACGACAGGCTGATTGGGAGCACCGAGGTTCTGAGCCATAGGAAAAACCAGCTCGCCCTTAGGCAGGTAATTTTCTGTCTGCATATTGACTGTCATTTCTTTTTTCTGCGGAGGGTGAATTCCCCCCCAGAATGTTGGGAGCCTCATTAATACCGTCCTCCTTGTTTCTTGTACTTATATACTGGGATAAAAATCTTGACCGCATATCTAACATACATGGTCAACCATTTTACCATCTTTGAAGAAAAATGGAAGAAGTTGTTTAAATAAATGTAAATTTATTGTGATTTTTTTCCGTTACCTTTATTATTAATAGTTAACTTATCCGAAGAGTTTCAGTAGAGAGAAAATTACATCTCAAAAATATCGAGATCGCTTCTCAATATAAAAATCGGGCACACTTTAATAGTGTGCCCGCAATACCGGTTGCTTTATAAATATTGTTTAGTCTGAAAGTGCAGGTGCTGCCGGAGTACTGTCTGTTTCCGCAGCTTTGGGCGCTTTTTCAGCAGGAGCTTCTTCCTCTTCTGCGTCAGCCTGAAGGTTCGGCAAAGGAATATTTACATCGGGAGCGTTTTCAATAATTGCAGGCAGGGATATCATAAGCTTTCCCGTAGTGCCGAAATTGAAGGAACGTTCCACTGTTTTGATTACTTCTTCGGTGTCCTCGTTAACAACAGAGAGCTTTATCTTATGAGAAGGACCGACGAGTTTTATCACATCGCGGTCATCGGGATAGAACTCCATTGACTTGTCCTCATCGCCGTCAAACACAAGCACCATATACTCTGGAGCTGTGTAGCTCTTGCCGGCGATTTCAACATCTTTGTTGTCGATAAGCACTTCGTGCTCTTTGCCTATGTAATAGAGGCCAAAACCGAAAGCCACAATCAGACAGAGAAGAACTATGCGGATTACCAAACGTTTCTTGTTTATGCTGTCAAGTGACATAATTATTCTCCTCTCAGGCTGCGGCGCGCTTCCGCCTTATCGCGCATACGCTTCCAAGCGTGAAGCACAAGGGCCAAGGCTATTATGCCGTATGAAACAAAAACTCGGAAGTATTCGCCGAGCTGAGCCTGTCCGATAAGTTCCTTGCCCGCCATTGGCGAAACAACAAACATAAGGTGGAAAAGCGTTACGCCGACAAATACGTTGGTGATTGTCGCACGGCTGACGGAAGCTCCGCCTATGAGCAGAGCGGCTATAGCAAACATACCTGCCTGTTCGTGGCTGTTATAGGTATTCATTGTTCCGATATTCTGAAGGAATATTATCTGTCCGAAACACGCAAGCACAGTTGAAATAAGTATAGCTATGATACGTGTGCGCTCTACCGGAATACCGGCTTCCTCGGCAACCTTCATGTCCTGTCCCAGTGCTCTCATGTCCTGTCCGAGCTTCGTGCGGCGGAACCAGACTATGAAAAGGCAGAACGCTCCGATGAATATAAATGTCGCGACAGGAACATCGACAGTCATTATTTTCAGAGGTACAAGATTGTCGAGCACGTGGCGGAGTCCTGTGAGGTTTATTGCGTTGCGGATACCGTAGCCGCGTGAAAGAACAAGCTGCGGGTTGGATATGGGGATAATGTTGCCCATGCAGTAAAGAACTATCAACTGGTACACACCGTTAATAAAGAATCCGAGTATGTATGATGTGACCATTTCGCGTCCCTTGGCTCTGTTGAGAACAGCTCCGCAGATGTAGCCAAGAACCATAGCGATAGGAGTTCCTATAAGTCCTGCAAGTATCATGCCGGGGACTCCGACTACGGCCCAGTCTGTTACAAATATCATTCCTATCTGACCTGCCATCGCTCCCAAGACCATACCGAAGTTAAGACCCATACCTGCCAATATAGGAATGAGCAGAGAGAGAACGAGGAAAGAGTTACGTGCAAGACGGGTCAGCATTTCCTGGATAAGGTACGTTCCGGAAAAGCCCGATATAGGAATTGCCGCTGCGGAAAGAGCGATAAAGATGATAGGAACCGCATTGTTAGCAATTATTGTCTTTAAGCTCATAGAGCCTTTATTTTTCTTTGCCATTAGCGTTTCACCATCACTTTCCTGGTAAGGGCGTAAAGAATCATGCCGTTACTTACTATTATTCTTATAACCTCAGACATGTCTGTCTGCATTACGCTGTTAATAACAGAAGGCGTCATAGTAAGGATTCCCTGGAAGAGGAAGGCTCCGACTACGACATTGACCATTGACGCTTTGTTGACGGAAGCTCCGCCGAGCAGTATAGCAGCAACGGCAGGGAAAGCCATGTAGAACGGCCCCATGTAAAGCTGGATGAATCCGAAGCTCTGCTCGTAGACCAAGATTCCGATAGCTCCAAGCACTGTCGAAAGAATGACGGAGACGGTGCGCATCTTATCGACATCGATACCGGACGCTCTTGCAAACTCAGGGTTAGAACCTACTGCTGTGACAGCTGTTCCGACCTTTGTACGGAAGAACGCCCATACCAGGAACACCATAAGAGCAAAGAAGAGATACATTCCTACCGGGACGTAGAAGAACTCGCCTATCTGGATGTTGAGATACTTGCTCAGCGCATTTAGCCAGAAGCCTTCAACGCTGATTGTGGTTCTGAGTCCGGATCCGCCGTATCCCCAAATCATTGTGGGGCTGGTGTAGGGGAGCAGGAGCCATGCTATGCACATAACCGCGACAGAGGAGAAGCCGACATATGTGGCAATCATCATTTCGTCGCCCTTAACTCTGTTGAGAAGCTGACCGTAGAGCCATCCGAGTACTACTGCGATGGGAACAGCTATGCCCATTGCGATAAGGAAGCCTATGCTTCCCGGGATGCCTATCTGGATTGACGTAACAGCTCCGAGAAGTCCGGCTATTATTCCAAGTGGAAGACCGAAGTTTAGACCGCAGCCCGACTGAACCATCGGAACCATTGCCAGAACAAGTATGCCGTTCATTCCGACGCGAACCAGAGTATCGGAGAATGACGCGTCGAGACGCACTCCGACAAAAGGCGCAGCCGCAAAGAGCGACAATAGGAAGAGCCCTATGATTATTCTGGGCCATCCGGCGTTTTCAATAAATGCCTGAAGTTTTTCTTTCATACCGATCACCTGCCGCCCTCTGCATTTGTATCAGATGCGGAATCGCTTTCCGCAACATGTCCGAGCATAAGAAGACCAAATTCTTCCGCCGGTGATTTCGCCGGAAGCACGCCCGAAACTTTTCCTTCGTTGATGATAGCTATACGGTCACAAATCGAACGAAGCTCTTCGAGTTCCGAAGAAGTCATGATTATCGTTGTGCCTTCTTCTTTATTGACCTTGCGCAGAGTGTCGAGAACGAGCTTCTTGGCTCCGACATCAATTCCGCGAGTAGGCTCCGAGACAAAGAGAATCTTGGGGTCAACGGCAAATGCCTTTGCAAGACAGACCTTCTGCTGGTTTCCGCCGGAGAGCTCTATAGCTCTCTGCTTAGAGCCCGTGCAGCGAATTTCAAGAGCCTTGATATAGCCCTCGGCACAATCTGTGATGGCTTTGTCATCGCGCCACTTAACCAAACCGCCCATAAGACGCTTTACAAACTTCTCCTGAACCTGAAGGGCTGTAAATGTCACGTTCCAGTCTATACCCTCTTCAAGCAGGAGTCCTACACCGCGGCGGTCTTCGGAGACAAAGGCCATTCCCTCTTTGAGAGAGGCATCAGGGTCGTTCAGCTTAATCTCTTTGCCCTTAAGGAAGACCTTTCCGCCGGCTATGTAAAGTCCCATAATACCGTTTGAAATCCCGACCTTGCCCTGTCCTGCAAGTCCGCCGAGGCCGTATATCTCACCTTCACGCACTTCAATAGAAACGTCGCGCACCGTTTCTCCCGGCATGTCAACCCAAAGATGCTCTGTTTTAAGCACCACGTCGCCAAATTTTTTCTCTGATTCTTCGACAGGAGCTGCATCTGCGGCTATCTGGCGTCCTACCATCCAGCTTGCTATCTGGCGGACGTTCGTGTTCTGTGTTGTTGATTCCTGAATAACTCTTCCGTCGCGCAGAACTATAAGCTTGTCGCAGAGGTCTATGATTTCCTGAAGCCTGTGTGAGATAAAGATAATAGCGATACCTTGAGCAGAAAGTTTCTTCAGTGCGTGGATAAGAACGGTTGCTTCAGATTCGGCAAGAACTGCTGTTGGTTCGTCAAGAACAAGAAGTCGTGTCTTTTTGCGGTCAATCTCTCGCGCTATTTCGGTAAACTGCTTGTGCCCTACCGGCATTTCGCTTATAAGTGTATCCGGAGCGAGAGAAACTCCCAGAGTATCAATCGCTTTGCTTGAGCGTACCAGCATATCCGCTCTGTCAAGTGTCTTAAGTCTGTCTCCGAAAACCTCTACAAGCGGGTTGTACTTTGTGGATTCTCTGTTAAGAAGTATATTCTCCGTAGCAGTAAAACCCGGTATCAGTGAAAATTCCTGGTGAACCATGCCGATTCCGGCTTCAAGTGCATCAAAAGGATCTTTGAATTTGGTCTCTACTCCGTCGATAAAAATCTTTCCCTCATGCCCGCCTGTCTCTTCAATTACAGACATTCCGAAAAGAATATTCATCAATGTGGATTTTCCTGCGCCGTTCTCTCCAACCAGGCCCATTATTTCACCAGGCATAAGAGAGAAGCTGACATCGGCAAGAACCCTATTGCCAAAGTATTCCTTCCCAATATTCTCCATTTTCAGGAGCGGTACTCCTATGGACATTCGCTTCGCCTCATTTCTTAAACATATGACTCTTTGTGGGGCAATTTATTTGCTTGAGAAAGAACAGAACAAAAGCCAAGGAAAAAATCACAAGGCTGCCTCTCTCACACATTACAATATTATACATCTTTTTTGATATTCGTCTCAATATAAGGTGTTAATACATTTTTATCAATTTTTTGAAGTATTCCACACAAAAATATAGTATTTTGATAAGAAGGGCCGAAGTCCGACTGGAGCTGTTCGAACTTCGGCCGAGATATTGATATTATTCCTACTTAAGTTTCAGATACTTACCTGGTACTTTTACTTCCGTTGCCTTCATATATCCCTTACCGAACACATATGTATCCTGGTAGACGAGTGTGAACTTCTTTATCTTCATATCCTTAGCCATATCGTAGTAAGGAGCTCCGTTCCATGCCGCACCTGGGGTATACTTGTCGTAGCACTTCCAAAGATCCTTAAGGTTATACAGCTTGGCTTTCTTTTCAACTATACGCTTGCCATACTCTGCCAAGGCGCATGTTGTGCTCCATCCGTAGGAGTAAGCCCATGTTCCCATGCGTCCTTTTCCGCCTGCGGAAACAACGGTCTTTTCGACTTTCTTCATGATTGCGGGCCAGTCGCCTGCTTCCTTCTTAAGGTCGATTCCGAATGCTCCGGGGTAGCCCATAAGCGGTGAAGGAAGGTCGGGTTCAACGAAGAGAGCTCCCTGCTTTGCGACCTGCTTCAGAAGAGGCTCTGTCTGAGCATCGTTTGTGCAGAAGAAAGCTGTCTCTTTTCCGTACTTCTGAACCCATGCGGGAACCTTTTCAAGAATGAACTGCTGGGCGCCTGCTACACCCACGTCGCTCGTGGGGTCGGGAGCTGTTTCAAAAGCGAACTTAAGTCCGAGGTCTTTGCATGCCTGCTCCATTATTGCCTTGCGGCGGGAAAGGAGTTCATAGCTCATGTGGCGCGGGAAGGAGATATGTACAAATGTCTTAGCTCCGAGCTTCTTCGCTGTGCTGATGATAAGATATCCGCGCATAATATTGTCAACGCCGATTGCGAAGTCTGCAGTGCTTGTGATTACATTCGGATCTTCCTGCGGCTCTCCGGCGAAGCAGAGAACATCTTTTCTCTTTTCCTTCACACGGCGGAAAGCTTCTGTTGTTCCGGGGATAGCGTCATCAACAACAATAACCTTTACTTTAGGGTCATCGGCGAGTCCGACTATCTGAGATATTGTTGTCTCCATCTCGGACATAAAGTTGTCGGGCATTGTGACGTGGCGTATCATACCGCCGTTTTTTACATCTCCGTATTCCTTAATAAGACGCTCGGCACCGCGGTATGTATCCTCTGCCTGAGACACAGTCAGAGTAGCGACACCGATATGAAAGGGAGCGGATGCAAGGGCTGTGCTGCAAAACAGAACGGCTGCGAGCACCGCAAGGGCAAAACATAGTGCTGTTCTTCTCATGAAACAATTCCCCCTTGAAAAAATTTTGGTGTTTGATAGCTTACGGGTATCGGCCGAATGAGGAAACACATCCCATTGAAGTATCAGACAGGAAGGAAACCCACTTATACAATGATATTCCTTAGCACAGAAATGTCAATCTCAAAAAGTTATATTGTTAGTAAATTCTAAAAGAGATACTGCAGTGCAAAATATATTTTACCTGTTTTATAAAATATTTATAACTTTTGTATTATATTTTGAGCTCCTACAGAAGATTAGAGAGCTCCTTTCGTCTAATATATCAGACAAAAAGAGAAGCCCCATCCATACAAACAACAGGGGCTTCTCTTCCATAATTTAACGCATTTTAAGCAATTACTTGCTCATCTTGATTTTTTCGTACTTTGCCGGGACTTTTACAGATGTTGCGTTCATGTAGCCCTTACCCATGATATATGTGTCTTGATATACCATAAGGTAGTTCTTCTTTGTCACGCCCGTTCCGAGGTCTGTGTAATAGTTGCCGTTCCACTTTGAACCGGGGGTGTAAGCCTCATAGCACTTCATGAGGTCCTTTTTGTTTGTGAGCTTGGCTTTGCCTTCAACTATGCGTTTGCCGAATTCAGCGAGAGCCGCGCTTGTAGTGTAGCCGTAGGAGTATGACCATGTTCCCATGCGGCCCTTTGCTCCTGCTTTGATGATTGCGTTCTCCACCTTCTTAAGAATAACGGGCCAATTGCCTGATTCCTTTGTAAGGTCGATGCCGAACGCTCCGGGATAGCCCATAAGAGGCGAAGGAAGGTCGGCTTCGATGAAGTAGCCGCCGTGCTTTGCAAGCTGCTTAAGAAGGGGTTCCGTGTGAGCGTCGTTTGTGCAGAAGAATGCTGTGTTCTTTCCGTACTTCGCTACCCATGCCGGTGTCTTTTCAAGGATAAACTGCTGAGCGCCTGCTACACCCACGTCGCTTGTGGGGTCGGGAGCTGTTTCAAAGACAAATTTAATGCCTAGGTCTTTGCATGCCTGCTCCATAATGGCGCGGCGGCGGCCGAGCGTCTCATAGCTCATGTGGCGCGGGAAGGAAATGTGTACAAATGTTTTGCATCCAAGCTTCTTTGCTGTGTCGATAATAAGGTAGCCGCGGTAAACAAAGTCTGTGTGAGCCGACATATCCGCTACGGATGAGATAACGTTCGGGTCTTCGTGGGCTTCACCTGCAAAGCAGAGGATATCAGGGCGCTTTTCCTTGATGCGGCGGAAACCCTCTGTCGTTCCGGGAATTGCCTGATTGACAACGACAACCTTCATCTTAGGATCGTCCGCAAGTCCCGCTATCTGAGCGATTGTTGTCTCCATTTCGGACATAAAGTTATCCGGGTAGGTAAGATGCTTGATCATACCGCCCTTGGAAACATCGCCATACTTCTTAATAAGAAGCTCGGCTCCGCGAAGGTCATCTTCACTCTGGGAGACTGTTCCTGTCACGATTCCGATATGGAACTTAGCGTTGGCAGCCGATGCCATTGTCCCAAAGGACAACACGGCAAAGGCAACCAGAAGAAAAACGATAAAACTTTTTTTCATTCAAAAGCTCCTCCTTTAATTTGTGTTTCTCAACCGCAAAACTACCGTGGCCTGTCCAATATAATATTCCAGCAAAGTCAATTGTCAATAGAAAATTTATTGACAATTATCAACATAACAGCATTGTTTGTGAACTTTGATAACAATCAATACAATAACAACAGAATAAGTACACTTAATTTTAGGTTAATTATAATACAATACAAAAGTTGACAAGAGCAGACATTATTAGAGGCACATCAGAGATAAAGCAGACATATTGAACAAAATATTATTTATAGTTGCAGGCGAAACAACCATTTCCGTGCATTTCTGCTTCACCGCGGCCGTTTTCTCTTCGCACCCGCTTAAAGGTGTCACTCAAAACTTGTTTTTCCAAATCCACAAGTGAATGCCCCAGAGAACGCCGCATTACTCGTCCTGTGAGGTCTTTAATAAAAAGATATCGCGAAGGAAGTACAAACACAATGAGAACAAAAGAGCTGCCGCCCTTATGGGCGGCAGCTCTTTTGAATTTACTGGTTATTTGGATTACTTGCTGAGCTTAATTTTCTCGTACTTAGCAGGAACCTTTACAGCTGTGGCGTTCATGTAGCCCTTACCCATGATGTATGTATCCTGGTATACAAGGAAGTGCTTCTTGTTTGTTACGCCTGTGCCGAGGTCTGTGTAGTAGCCGGCATTCCACTTTGCACCAGGTGTGTACTGTGCATAGCATGCCATAAGGTCTTTTTTGCTTGTAGCCTTGGCTTTGCCTTCTACAACGCGCTTACCGAACTCTGCAAGAGCTATGCTGTTCGTATAGCCGTAGGAGTATGCCCATGTTCCCATGCGGCCTTTTGCTCCTGCTTTAATGACTGCCTGCTCAACCTTCTTGAGGATGACGGGCCATTTTCCGGCTTCTTTAGTAAGGTCGATTCCGAGAGCTCCGGGGTATCCCATAAGCGGTGAGGGAAGGTCGGCTTCGATGAAGTATCCGCCGTGCTTCGCAAGCTGCTTAAGAAGGGGTTCGGTGTGAGCGTCGTTTGTGCAGAAGAACGCTGTGTTCTTTCCGTACTTCGCTACCCATGCCGGTGTCTTTTCAAGGATAAACTGCTGTGCGCCTGCAACACCCACGTCGCTTGTGGGGTCGGGAGCTGTTTCAAATACGAATTTGATTCCGAGATCTTTGCATGCCTGCTCCATGATATTGCGGCGGCGTCCGAGTGTCTCGTAGCTCATGTGACGCGGGAAGGAGATATGTACGAATGTTTTGCATCCCAGCTTTTTGGCTGTGTCGATAATGAGGTAGCCGCGTGACACAAAGTCGGCGTTGATTGTGACGTCGGCGATTGTTGCGATTACGTTCGGGTCTTCGTGAGCTTCACCTGCGAAGCAGAGGATGTCGGGGCGCTTCTCCTTGACGCGGCGGAAAGCTTCTGCCGTTCCGGGGATTGCCTGGTTGACAACGATAACTTTCATCTTGGGATCGTCTGCAAGTCCGGCTATCTGAGCGATTGTTGTTTCCATCTCAGACATAAAGTTGTCCGGGTAGGTAAGATGCTTAATCATACCGCCCTTGGATACGTCTCCGTATTTCTGGATTGCGAGTTCCGCACCACGTAGGTCGTCTTCGCTCTGGGAGACTGTTCCGGTCACTATACCGATGTGAAACTTGGCGTTGGCGGCGAAAGCAGGTACTGCGCAGAACACTGCCAGTGCTACCAACAGAAGAACGATAAGGCTTTTCTTCATCTTCTTGTTTCCTCCTCAATATGGATTGAATTATACTGCCGATACTTTGGTAAAGCCGCTCTGAACTTTAGAGTCAGACAATCTTCCTCTATTGCCAGCTATATTATTCTATTACCCTTACTCTTATGTGTCAAACTAAAATAAACAGCAGTTTCTCTGGGGGAATGATGTATTTAGGTTTACGAATAAAGACGGGAATATTCCCTTTTGCTTATAATTAAAACAAACATCTTTGAATTTTCACACACTGCATTTTGCCCCTTAATGCAGAAACAGAGGGCAGATAGGAAGACACCCTTCATGGCCGAACATTTTTAAACCTGCGTAAAGTTAGGCTCTGGAAGGATACCGGTTCACAGGCAAGAACGCTTAACCGAATATAAAAGACGCCGCCCCAAGTTTGGGGCGGCGTCTTTTTATATCTTTATCCTCGCATAGCCGGCACGGAGGAAGATATGTCCTGCTAGCCTATCACTATGTGGTTATCTGCCGAGAATACTGCTTCCGTTATTTCAAACATGTTTGAGACAACACCGACTGAAATCTTTTCCGTTATTCCGAAATGTTTTGTGCAAGTTCCGCATACAAGTATCGAGCTTCCCTTTTTCTCGAGCTCTTTCAGTGAGTCGGCAACCGATGATTCCGGCAGAGCCATTTTTACTCCTTCGTTCATGAGAGCCACTGCTGAAGGAGGCGTCTCTTTCTGGAGAAGAGTTCCTATATAAGCCTTCATGAGCACCTCGCCCAAGCCGTTTGACTCAGCTCCGAGCTTGTCCGAGGTGAAGAGCACAGATAGACTTCCAGCGCTTTTCTTCTCTTCCGCAGCGCAGGCTGTACGCACAGCCTCAAGCTCCATTGTGCCTTCGGCGCGCTTTACGGAAAAACCCTGTCCTTCGAGAAATCTTGTAACATTGGATACAGCGACTTCGTTGTCAACTACTACTGAGATTTCATTGCATCCGGCATCTACAGCCTCTTTTGTCTTAATTACAGGTTTTGGACATTCAAGTCCTCTTGCGTCGATTATTTTCATCTGTTTCATCCTCCTTGTATGTACTCTTTTTTGTTTACTTCTGAGATGATGCTATGAGAGCCGCTCCAATTGCACCTGCATACTGAGGGTGCTTTGGAATTATAACCTTTCTTCCGAGGTGCTTCTCTATAAGCTCTGCGAGACGGGAGTTAAGAGCTCCTCCGCCCGTAAAGACTACTTCGCCTTCGGATGATATTCTGGTTATCATTGCGGAAGCTCTTTTTGCTATTGAATCAAGAAGCCCCAGAGCCACTGATTCTTTAGGTGTTCCTCCCGCAAGAAGGCTTATGACTTCCGATTCGGCGAATACTGTGCACATATTTGATATGGGCTGGATTTTTGCATCGCGCGGAATAAGCGAGAAATCATCCAATGTATATTCCAGAAGCACAGCCATGTTTTGGAGAAAACGGCCCGTGCCTGCGGCGCACTTGTCATTCATAAGAAAATCGCGCACATTTCCGTTTCTGTCCGTTACGATTACCTTACTGTCCTGCCCGCCTATATCAAGTATTGTTTCGGTACCGTGATACATGAAAGAGGCTCCGGCGGCGTGACAGGTTATCTCAGTCACAGTTTTAAAAGCGCATTCAAGCATTTTGCGCCCATAGCCTGTGGCTGTTATTTTTATGTTCTCCGGTGACTCAACATTTTCCAAAAGGCGAGCGGCAGCGCTTTCCGCCGACTCTTTTGGATTCCAGCCTGTCGGCTGTATGTGAAAAGAGAATTTATCTCCGTCCAGAAATGCGGCCTTTACGGCTGTTGAGCCTATGTCTATGCCTATGCCTCTCATCATAGCATCTCTATGAAGGCGCCGAACCTTGTAGACATCTGACCTATATCTCCCTGAGAGTAGTCCGTCTCCAGAGCTATGTATGGAGTACCGCTGCTTTTGAGGCTCTCACCTATCGCACGGCTCTCGACACTGTATGTGTGGCACGCCTGCAGTATTACGTCTATTACTCCCTCTGCTCTGTAGGACTTCACATATTGGGCTATGAGCCTGCGCCTCTCCTCGTTAGGAGACATGACGGAACATGGTATGCGAAGATATTTTTCAGCAATGGCCTCCAGCGGTTTTTCGTTTACCTTCACGGGATAGGACGAACACTTCAGATTTCCGCAGTTTTCAAAACCTACGACAACTCCGCCGCTCTCCTCAGACTCTATGGCATCCGTAACTTTTTCAAGAGATTTTCCCATTGGGCATCCTGTTATTAGTATTCTCTTTCTCTTGGGGCTTACCCTGCGTTCTCCCAGAAGGTAGTTGTCTTTTAGCTGGTCTGTAAGTTTATGCACAAGGGCGAGCGACTCTTCATAGTCAAAAGTGAATTTCAGAAAATCGGAGACTAGCATTATCTCGCGCCCAGTTACTGCCGGAGTTGGGAGTTCGGCAAGGTCATAGAAATTGCACATTGTTCTGTGCATCCTGTTTCTCAAATTTATGGATTTTTTGAGTTTCTCGTCCGTTATCTCGGTATTGAATTTTTTTTCGAGAACTTCTTTAAGCCTCACCACTTCGCCCTGCCACAGCTCCATACTCATGGGGTGGTTCGCCGTCTGAGGAAGCTGCATGACATGAGTCGGGCAAAGGTCGTTCAAATATTCATACATTTTTTTCTTGCCGTCGCAGGTTGTCTCCCCAATCACTATGTCGCAGAAATGAAAATATGGGCAGGTGTCTGTAAGAGCAAAGCCGTAGCTTGACTTAATAAGGGGACAGAGGTTGCGCGGAAGGTGGCGCTCCGCTGCGGCAATCGGTTTTTCACTGGTACTGCAGAGGGACACTGCGGCTCCGCCGGCTGCGTTGATAAGTTCCCACGGCGTAAAGGTGCAGTAGGTTCCAACTATAGGAACTCCCTTTTCTTTAAGCTCTTTGATTTGAATGGGGCCCATTCTTACGCCCTCACGCATTATTTCAAAAATCTCTTCTACGTTATACATTTTCACATCTCCCTTTACTTGGAGGATAATTAAAAACTTTCAAGCAGGCCGAAAATTCTCTCGGTCATCTCCCCGTAGCCCGATGCGGAGCGCGAACGAGGTCTCGGAAAGTCAATTTTTATCTCTTCAAGCACACGTCCGGGGTGAGCGGTCATTACGACAACTCTGTCTGCGAGATAGAGTGCCTCATCTACACTGTGGGTGACAAATACGACAGTCTTTCTGTCTTGTTCCCATATTTTTAAAAGCTCTTTTTGAAGTATGACTCTCGTGTGAGCGTCAAGAGCTCCAAAAGGCTCATCCATGAGCAGAACATCTGGGTCGTTTGCCAAGGCTCTGGCTATAGCGGCCCTCTGCCTCATACCGCCTGAGAGCTCGTGCGGCTTTGCGTTGGCAAAATTTTCAAGCCCGACGCGCGACAGGTAATCAGCTGCCACCTCTTTGCGCTCCCTGTGAGAGAGGCCTCCGAACTCCGGCCCCAATGTGACATTGTCCGCTACGGAACGCCACGGCAGCAGGGAATACTCCTGAAATACCATTCCGCGCTCCTTGCCTGGCGCAGAGACGGGCTCTCCCTTGTAAAGCACTTCTCCCTCTGTGGCATGTTCCAGTCCCGCCGCTATGCGCAGCCACGTAGACTTTCCGCACCCCGAGGGCCCGAGCAGACAGACAAATTCCTTGTCAAATATCTGCACGTCCGCTCCTTCAAGAGCAGTCACTTTTTCTCCCTTTTCGAGGATGAATTCCTTTTTCAGCCCTTTTGTCTCTATAAGCGGAGTTATCTTGCCATTTTCTGCCATGCGAAGCACCTCTCCTCAAAAAGTCTGAAAGCCCAGTCTATTACAAGCCCCATAACTCCGATAGCAATCATTCCCGCTATGACGATATCTGTTCTTGCCACCGTGTAAGCGTGAGTTATTATGTATCCTATTCCCGATATACTGCCCGGCATCATCTCCGCAGCCACAAGGCACATCCAGGAAACTCCGAGCCCGAGACGCATTCCCGTAACTATTGAGGGAGCGGCGGCGGGAAGAAGTATCTTGAAGAATATGTCCCTTTCCGACGCGCCCAAGACCCTTGCGGAATCTATCAAAGTCGCCCTTACTCCCGATACTCCGTGAACGGTATTGAGAAGTATCGGGAAGAAAGCTCCGATAAAAATTATTATCAGCATCGAGAATTTTATGTTGTTGAGCAGCACATACCACTCACCTTCCTCTATTCCTATAAGAGTAGCGAAGCTCGCCACTCCGAACCATGCGAGTATCAGAGGTATCCAGGAAAGAGGCGGCATGGGGCGAAGCATCTCTATAATAGGGGTGAAAAACCTGTTCACAAGTTTATAGTGCCCCATGAGTATTCCGAGAGGAAGAGCCAGAACAAGCCCTGCCATATATCCGAAGAAAACTCTGACAGTGCTCATCCAGAGATTGTCCGTCATAGAGCCCATGCTGAGCAGATCCTCATAAGGGTGGGTCAGCAGAGTCCAAACCTGCCCTACCGTAGGAAGGACAACGTCATTTTCTATTTTCAACGCCGCATACTGCCATACAAGCAGCAGACAGACGGGAGCTATCAAAGGAAGAATTAGCCTGTAAAATATTTTTTTTATGTTCATCTGAGTCCTCCGAAAAAACTTATAAACTGCAAAAATTACATAACCTTTTAACGTCCCTTCCGCACGATACGGAAGGGACGGGGAAAATTTTTACTTGACTGTCTCTGTAAATCTGAAATCAAATACCAAATCTTTTACCTCTGCAAGTTTTTTGCCCTTAAGAGCTCCAGTAAGCTGACCCAAGTCTGTGAGCATTACAGGATAGAGAGCCGCATTTTTCATCCAGTTCTTTGTAACTTTCGTGGAAAATTCCATGTCCGCTTTTTCGATGACAGGTGCGGGAACTCCGAGCCACTCCGAAGCAGCAATCGAAGCCTCGTGCTTGTTGTTCTGGCACCAGTCGCTTGTCATGGAGAGGAGCTTTACAAAAGCCTTCACAGCTTCGGGGTTCTTCTCTATGACTTCCGTTCTTCCCGCTATGCAGCAGCATGGGAAGCTCTTCCATCTGCCTGCGGGAGGAAGTTCCTTCATCTGAAGGACGATATGTCCCTGATTTTTTGACTCTACGACTTCCGGTGTGGGAGCGGGAGCTACGGCAAATTCCACCTGCTTAGCGTTCATTGCGGGGATAATGTTGGCAACGCCCTTTAGGTCTATCATGAGAATATCGGCATCGGCCTTAGTCGCGTTAGCATCTCCCGTGATTTTAAAACCGGCATTGTCCATAGCGGCTTCAAATACTATCTTAGGAGCGCTTGTCGGTGAGTGATATCCTACTGTGACAGGCTTCTTCGACTTCTTGACATATTCCTTAAATCCGTTCCAGCCCTTGGCATCTATGTCATTTCTGCAGACCATGGCTATCGCGTCAGCCTGAAGAGGAGCCAAGACTTTAATCTTTGTCCCTCTGTCTATGGCTGAGAGCATCGCGGGAAACGAGTTTGTCGTTATATCCAAGTGGTTCTGAGCAAAGAGCGATGTTGCCTCCGAACCGCTCTTTGTAACTATAACGTCGAGGCGCGCAACTTTTTTGCCCTCCATATAGAGGTCAAACTTCTCCTTCGGCACTACAGTCTTCAGATAGCTTCCCGTGCTCTTAAACTTTTCGCCGAGAGCCATTGCCACCATAAAAGCTTCCTGATGAGTTGTGATGCCGTAACTTGCGCGCAGTGTGGGAACATCTGCCGCAAAAGCGCCTGACGCTCCGATGGATAGGAGGAGCAGTAAAAGAATAATGCCTGTTGTTTTTTTCATTTGTTACACTCCTTAAAAATTTATTATTGCTTACTACGCCGCGTTTGTCCGTCCAAATACATTTTGCATGCCGCACAATTTGCCCTGAACTTAGAAAAATCGCCGCAAAAAGCCATATCCTGTTACTCCGCTTCTTCGTATATCTCTGTTTTTATATCAAGCTTCCGAGCCGAAGCCTCTACCGAGCTTCTGTCCTTTTTGTCAAAAACCAGAGATATTCCGCAGCACTTTGAAAGATGGCGCGGGGAGGGGCATATAGCCTCTTTAATTCCCGACGCCTTTAATTTTTTGTGAAGATTCATTCCGTCTGTCGCGTTTTCAAAAACTGCGTAGGCTTTGCACATATATGCTCGGTTTTTAATCCTTGCAGCAGCCGCATGAGCAGGAGCAAGATGTGTTTTCTATGCTCTCTATGAATGCCTCTATGCGGGTTTTGAGCTGTCCTTCGTCTCCCGATGTGTAATCAGTCTCTATGTTGAGCATGGGGATGCCGCGCTCATCAAGATACCCGCGCAGCTTCTCCGCCTCTACCTGATAAGTGCCGCAGAAGCTCAAAGACGCATTGATAACTCCGTCCGCATGGTACTCCTCCGCAAGGCGGGCCACGTCTTCAAATCTGGCGTTATTGGGAGCGAAACAGGCGCAGTTAATACCGTCAAAGTATCTGTGCGCAATCGCGTCGAGCAGAGAATCAAGGTCTTTTGCCTGCTCGGTATCAACCTTCTTTTCAAAATAGCGTGTGCCTGTGCAGTTTTCCTCAGCCACTATAACCGCTCCCGATGTCTCTATTATGTTGTGCAGCTTCCAGTTCGGCACGACTATGGGAGTGCCTGTGATGAGAATGCGCGGCGCGCCTTTTTTAAATACTCCGAAGCCGTTCCGCGCTCTTTTGGCGCACTCGTCAGCCAAAGCTTCCACGCTTGAGGTAAAGCGTTTTGTGTCGTCAAGGAATGCCGCCTGGCTCACAAGCAGAGAGTCTGTGCCTGATATAGGGGCGGGGTCGCTCTTGCGCGTGTCATAGAGATGCTCAAGAGCGGTTCTCTTCGCATTAACTCTCTCAGTGGCTTCGAGCAGAGCTTCGAATGTCAGGCTGCATCCCGTAAGTTCTTCTATCCTCTTTACGAGAAGATTTATCTCCTCGCGCCAGAGGGCGTATCCCATAGGGCTCTTTTTGTTCGGCATATCCATTACATACATAGGGGCATAGTCGGAAAGAATCTCCCATGCCTTCTTTTTGCCGTCACAGGTATTTTCTCCCACTATGAGGTCTGATGACTGAAAATATGGACAGGTGCGCGAGAGCTTAGCTCCCATGCCTGCTTTGATAAGAGCGCATATATTGCGCGGAAGGACTTTCTCTCCCGACGGAACCCAGAACTGAGAACCGGCGCAGAGCCCCACCAAAACCGAACCTAGCGCGGAAACAATCTCTTCCGGAACATATATGCAGAAGGAGCCTATAACCTTGCCTCCGTCTTTTTTAAACGATTGAAGTTCCTGGATTCTTCCTCCGTGAACCTCGGCAACTACCATATTAAAGTAGTCCATACCGTCGGGTCGGTTCTCCTGAGTGAGAAAAGTCTGTCCGAAAAGCTGCGGCAGAACATCGCACAGCATGTCGTGACTTTCGAGATCCATATTCAAATTCTTCCACATTTCATGATAATCAGCCATCTTGTTGCCTCCTCATATTTTTATTTTTTGTTTACAGTTCCGCTCGCAAAGAAGCCCGGCTCTTCGGCAAATATTTTATAAAAACCCGTTAAGCACAGACTCTGCGTCTTTTTGTTCAAGGTATTCTTTTTCTATGATTACTCTGACTGAGCCTTCGCTCATTATTATGAACCTGTCTCCGAGCCTTACCGCCTGACTCAAACTGTGAGAGACCATAATCATCGGATACTTGCCTTTAAGAGAGAGCAGATGATCTTCTATCAGCTCGGACGATTTTCTGTCGAGAGATGCTGTAGGCTCATCCAGCAAAAGGAGGTCTGGTTCAAGAGCCAAGGTGCGTGCAAGACACATTCTCTGCTGCTGTCCTCCCGAGAAAGCCATGGCACTGCTGTCCAGCCTGTCTTTAACCTCGTCCCAAAGCCCCACTTCCGTAAGAGCTTTCTCCATTCTCGCAGCCGCCTCTTTTTTTCCGAGTTTTAAGACAAGGCTCATGGGAAGAATCATGTTTCTTCTCATGCTCATAGGCAGAGGGTTGGGCACCTGACAGACCATTCCGACTTTGCGCCTTATGAATGTCAGTGAGTGAGACGGAAGAGTGTATATATCGTCCATAAGACCATCCAGACACACCTTGACAGAGCCGCTCTGCTCATAGCCTTCAAAAGTTTCGTTAAGCCTATTCAAAGCTCTCAGCAGAGTTGTCTTGCCTGAGCCAGAGCGTCCCAGCAGAACTGTTATTCCGTCATGGGGAATATCCAAAGATATATTTGATACTGCCGCTCTTTTAGAAAAAGATATAGATAGGTTTCTTATCTCCGCACAGTTATCCATTACATAACACCTTTCCATTTCCTCTCCATCCTCTTCTGCAAAAGCCATGCACAGCCAAGCATAGAGGATGAAAGTACGAGAAGAACCAGTGCCGCTCCGAACCCGCGCAGCAGCTCCGCTTCATCGACATATTGAGCGGCTGTGTAATATATGAGAAAAGGAAGAGCCTCAAACTTAGCAGTCAAACCTGCCGGGAGCCCGGAATTTACTACGACTCCCGTCAGCATGATAACTGCCGTATCTTCAGCCGCCCTGCCCATGGCGAGCATAACTCCGCCCAAAATACCCTGACCGGCGGCAGGAATAAGAAGATGCCTTAAGAGCTGCTGTTCCGAAAAACCTAAGGCTCTTCCCGTCTGCTCTATAGAAGGAGGAAGACTCTCAAGCGACGAGCGCGACGTCACTACGAGCGAGGGCAGAACGAGAAGAGCAAGACAGAAAGCCGCCAGAGCCACACATGTCGTGGCATTTGGAGCTATTGTATTCCTGAGAAGAAGAATCAAAACAAAGCCGAAAAGCCCCATCACAATAGAGGGAACCCCCGCCAAAAGGTCTACCGAGGCGGAGAGAAGAACTTTCGTCCTTCCCTTTGCGAAGCGGGCGAGATATATTCCGCAGCCTATTCCGGGGACAAGAGCCATTGCCATGGTGAGAAAAAGCAGGTAGAAAGTCCCGGCAAAAGCGGGCCATATGCCATCCCACACAGGCTTCATAAGGACTACGGCATCAAACCAATTCGTGTCTCCGAAAAATAATTTAAGATTTAACACCCCAAGTCCGTGATAAAGAAGAAATCCTATAAGGGCGGAGAAAGTGCCTATAACTATTAAAGCCGATATTGCGGCGCCTGCTCTGAATAAAAACTCTTTTCTCATCTTAAATCAGTCCTCATAATATAAAAGAGCACATTGGCCGCTATGCTTACGGCGAGAAGAATTCCGCCTGCGACAAAGAGCGAACGATAAGCTGTCCCTCCTACATCGGACGAAAGGACAAGTCCTATGTGAGCAGTCAGAGTCCTCATAGCGTCAAGCGGCGACATTGCATAGTGCACCGCGTTGCCGGCAAGCATAGTTGGTATAAGAGTGTCTCCCGCGGCGCGCCCGAAGCCCAGCGCGGCAGACGACCAAAGCCACTGCTTTGAAGCCGGAAGTATCACATATACAAGATTCTGAGACGGAGTAAGCCCCAAAGAAGCAGAAGTCAAAGAAGTCTCCTTCTCTATTGAACCTACTGCACTGTCCATTACCAATACTATTGAAGGCATTATAAGAAGGCTCAGTACCAAAGAGGCTGAGAGCCAACAGAAACCTGAACCGCCCATACCGTCGCGGATAAGTGGCGCAAGCAGAAAGACCGAGGCAAAGCCGTATACAACCGTAGGGACTCCGGTCATAAATCGGAGCACAGCCCGCAGCACCGCTGCCGCGGGCCTTGCTCCCATTCCGTGCATGAAACAGACAGAGCCCAAAGCCAAAAACCAGCCCAGTGCAAGAGATGAAGAAGAGAGCAGCACAGTAGCCCATATCATTGGGGCAATGCCAAACTCCCCCATTTCTGGATTCCATATCGAACCGAAGAGAGAAGGACCGCTCTTAAGCCAGCCGCCTACGGCACATACTATGATAAAGACAAAGACAGACGACATCAGAGTGCCTGTGTACAAGGCACAGATCTTAAGCCACAAAGGTGTGTTGTCGGATTTTATCACAGTATACCTTCTCTCTTCAAAACTTCCTGTTGGGACAGAAAGACTACTTTTTTGCGGGGAGAGGAATGTAGCCGCTCTCCTTTATAATCTCTGCGCCTTCGGGCGAGAAAATATAATCAATAAAGAGCTTTGTAAGTCCTTCGGGAGCTCCCTTTGTGTTCATATAGAGGTCGCGGACGACTTTATATGTGCCTTTTGCGGCATGCTCCTGAGTTGCTGTCATTCCGTCAAGAAGCGGAGCTTTGATAGAACTGTCAAGGTGTCCTATTCCGACATAGCCTATTGCGCGCTTGTCCTTTGAAACTGCTGTTTTCATTGCTCCGTTTGAGCTTACGACGTTTGCGGATGCAGCCACAGGGCCTTTGGCCAGAACCTTGTCCGTGAACACTTCTCTTGTGCCGCTTCCGTCTTCGCGTCCGTAGACATTTATAGCTCCGGCTTCACCGCCGACCTCTTTCCAGTCTGTGATTTTGCCCGCATAGATGTCAGCCACCTGCTTGCTTGTAAGCTCTTTAATCTTGTTTCCGGGGTTGAGAACGACGGCTACTCCGTCAATGGCGAAAGGAAATGAAACTAATCCGTATTTTGAAATTTCATCCTTCTTCAATGCACGTCCTGTGTTGCCTATCGCGACAAGGCCTTCGCCGACCTGCTTTACTCCTACACCCGAGCCTCCGCCCGCAACTGTGATGCGGATATCGGAATTAACGGACATAATACGCTTTGCAGCCTCTTTCATAACGGGGATATGAGCTGTTCCGCCTGCAATATCGAGATTGCCTTTCTGACCCTTAAAAGAGTCGAGAGGCGCGGCAAACGCGGCAGCAGCGATTGCGAGGACAAAAACCAGTGACAGTACAAACTTCTTCATTAAAAAACTCTCCTTTATATTGTTGTGATAACTACACACAAAATAAATGCGGTGCCCGGAGTGAATACGCACACAAAACAACCGAAGAGCCTCATGGCGTTCGGTGGGAGATTGGAGAAGCCGTAAAGTTATACCCTAAAGGAGTTTACGAGAAAGTTATAAATTGACCTTTTCGGCAGACAGTACAAAACAGCAGTGAGCTGATTTTGACTCTACGGCAAACCGGCAATGCATCCCGTGCATTATTTTATTAATAACGCATCATGTGTATTTCACCGTTTTGCCACCGCCTTCCGAAAAATTTACAGAGGTTTTAGAACACCTCTGCACAGTTTTAGATATTACCACATGTCTACGGTTTTTGTCACGTAAAATAAAATTTTTATTTTTTCGCAATAGTAACAAACAAACTTTAAATATTTGTTTAACTGTCATTGCTAATATAAAACAATGACCACCTTACAAAACCCCAAACATACATGATCATCGGAATACCCGCACTGCCCGTACCGCCATTATTGACAACCTTAAATTATAATGCTATTTTACTGTGATGAATTAACAGTGTGATATGAGGTGAATTTATGAAAGAATATAAAAAATGCGAAACTGCTCTAAACGGCGGGAACTCCGCCGTTTTTGAATCTGTGAAAAAGATTATTTCCGACGTTAGGGAGGACGGAGACAAAGCTCTTGCCATGTACTCGGAGAAATTCGGAAGCGCACCTCTTGCCTCTTTCAGAGTTCCTCAGGAAGAAATAGACAAAGCTTATGAAAATATTTCCGATGAACTTCGCAGTGCCATAGAGTATGCATCTGACAACATCAGACATTTTGCCGAGCTTCAAAAGGAGAGCCTAACTCCCGTTGAAGCACGAGAAACTGCTCCGGGAGTATTTCTCGGACACAGGATAATCCCTGTCGACTCCTGCTGCTGCTATATTCCGGGCGGCAATCACCCGCTTTTTTCAACTGCTCTCATGCTTGCGATACCGGCAGCTGCCGCGGGAGTGCCAAGAGTCTGCGCAGCAGTACCTCCGATGAAGGGCAGCACCTTGCCCCACCCGGCAACTCTGGCCGCCCTTAAAACGGCAGGAGCGAGCGAAGTCTACTGTATCGGAGGAGCTCAGGCCATAGCCGCCTTCGCTTACGGCACGGAGAGCATAAAGCCCGTCTCGATGATAGTAGGCCCTGGCAATAAATATGTTACGGAGGCAAAAAGACAAGTCTACGGACAGGTCGGCATAGACTTTATAGCAGGCCCAAGTGAAGTGCTTATAATAGCGGACGAAAGCGCTAATCCCAAGATAATAGCGGCTGACATTCTTGCTCAGTCCGAACATGACGCAGATGCGGCGGGAATTTTAATCACGACATCTGAACACATTGCCGCAGAGACGGAGACAGAGGTCGAGCGTCAGTTAATGGCTCTTGAGACAAGAGATACGGCATCTCTTTCTTGGAGAAACAACGGAAGGATAATAGTTGCGGACTCACTCGACGAAGCAGCGGAAATAGCGAATCAGGCTGCCCCCGAACACCTTGAAATAAACACGGCAGATCCCGACTGCCTTGTGCCCAAGCTCCGCAATTTCGGCTCTCTTTTCATAGGAGAGTGCTCGGCGGAAGTTTTCGGAGACTACTCTGCCGGGACAAACCACACTCTTCCGACAATGAAGGCGGCACGATACACCGGCGGAGTCTCCGTGATGACATTCCTAAAAGTCTGCACATATCAGAAAATCACAAAAGAGGGAGTCTTGAACCTCGCCCCGTCAGCCGCAGCAATGGCGCGCAGCGAAGGACTGGCAGCCCACGAAAAGGCGGCTCTCATCAGAATGAAGCTGTAATTTCTTCAAAATAAAAAGGACGGGGCATATAAGCTCCGTCCTTTTTATTTTACCATGAACCGCACTCTTTATCTTTGCAGAAGTCTTTCTGCGTTTTTGTGCAGCAAAAGTTCTTTTTCTTCGTCTGTCAGTTTAGTTTTGGACAAAAGCTTTTCATATCTGGGATATTTCAGTATAGGACTGTCAGAGCCGTACAGCAGCTTGTGCCCCGCTCCTATCGCAAATATTGCGTCCAAGACTTCATGGGAATATAGCCACGGCATTGCCGCAGTGTCATAGAAGGCGTTTGAGAGTGCGAGTCTCATCTCCGGCATAGCTTCAAATGCCCATAGCCCTCCTCCGAAGTGCGCGAATACAACTTTTGCCTCCGGGTGGTTAAGGCAGAAAGCAGCCGCTTTCTCCGCTCCGATTCGCCCTTTGCCCGGGTATTGGTGTCCGGCCTGCTCCGCCGTGTGAAACATAATAAACATTCCGCACTCGTCACAAACAGATACCAGACGCCATGTCTGACTTCTGTCGGCAATATCGAGGCACTGTCCGTCCGGGAAAAGCTCCCCTATACCGACAGAACCCAAAGATGCGCATCTTTCAGCCTCCCTCACAGCGCCTCTGCGGCAGGGAGAGACTACAGCCATAGGCAGAATGCGCCCTGGCCATTTTTTAGCCGCGTCGAGAACATAGTCATTGACCATAGAGCAGAGCCCTTGGTCGTCAAAAGCGAAACTCGTGACAAGAGAACTTTCAATGCCGCTCTCGTCCATAGAGGCTATGAGCTCCTCCGCCGTTCCCCACTTATTAACCTTTGAATGGGTCAGTATCCGAAACCACTCTTCGCTCTCGCCTATCTTCTCCATATCTCTCTCCAGTTCGGGAGGATATATATGAACGTGCGAATCTATAATTTTCATCACTTCCTACTTGGAAGGAATCCTCTTCGCCGCATTTTCAAGAACATTGCAGACATGGGTCGTCAGTGAGGGACGCGTTACAAAGAGAGAATCGCCGGTCCCGGCGGAGACGGAAGAGCCGTAGACGAGAGTCCCGTTCTTTGCATCGCGCATCTCCAATTTGACTGCTGCGATAGAAACTTCCTCGTTCCACGCCGGCCTTACATTCCTATACTGATAAGGAACGGAAATCTCTTCCAATCTGCCGTTTATCCATACCTTCTGAGTCCTGTAACGGGTCTCCCATGTTATCTCCTCAGGATGCCTTATTACCTTCACCTCGCACTTTGTGACTGTGGCTGTAAGCACTGCGCTCACGTAGTCAGCGGCGAGAGAGAGAGCCTTTTCTGCTGTCTTTGTCGGGCTCAGTTTGTCGGAGCTTGCTGTGCCTTTGACGTAATTATCCCTGTCCACGACATCCTCGGGGCTCTTCTGTAGAAACGGGAATTTTTTGTTTGTTGCCGGAGAGGTTAGGTCTTTCCACTTCTGAGATACTTTTTCATCAAAGAAAGCCTCTGATTCCGGCTTATTTACATCAAACATAACAGGCATTACAAGTACCGTTTTTATTGACGATATGTCATAATCTCTGTTGCGAAATTCATCAACGTCGGGCTTTGCGAAAGCAGGAAGCACCGCTGTGAGAATAAAAAGTGATGCAAGAAATAAAAGTTTTTTCATAAAATTGCCTCCTATACAATATTGGCAGAAATTCAACCGCGTTTATTTTAACCTATGAATGGCTCAATATACAATCCGTTATGTACGCAATCGTATGGTTTGTAGTATGATTAAGAAATATGCTGCTCTTTACTTTTGGCGTATATTATAAGAAAGCGGTGTGATTTTGTTGATCGATAACAAGAGCTTTATTAACTCTTCAAATTTAAAAAAACTTGCCTGCTATACGGCCGGCCTTCTGCTGATCGCTGTCGGCATAAACGTATCAAAGGCCGGCGGCCTAGGCATATCCCCCGCAAGCTCAGTTCCTTACGCGCTTGAGACAATATGGGGAATAGAGCTGGGACAGGCTACAAGAATAGTAAACGTATTTTTAATAGCCCTCCAAATAGTCTTGCTGCGCAAAAGATATAAAATGATACAGCTCTTACAGTTTCTCACCATCTTTGTACTCAGCGTCTTTATAACATACACGTCCAGAAACTACCCTTTGCTCTCGTGGCTGCCGAACCCTGCAAACTACGCTGCTGCGCTCGCATACACCATTTTCAGCTCCATTGTTATAGGTGTTGGAGTCAGCCTGTACCTCATCCCTAAGTGGATACCCATGCCGCCCGAAGGCCTGGCCGTCACACTCACTCAGCTTGGACAGGGTAAAATGCCCATTCACAATGCAAAAAACTGCGTGGATATATCCCTCGTCATAATCGCCATAGCTCTGTCACTGGCGATGCAGGGAAAAGTCAGCGCCGTGCGCGAGGGCACTGTCATAATTGCTCTTCTTGTGGGACGCTTCGTAGGAATAGGGAACAAAATTTACAAAGAAAAAATTCTGAACTGGATAGACGAAAAATAATTTTCTAATAATAAAAACCTGCCGCAAAAACTTAAAAGCGGCAGGTTTATATATAGGCTCGGCTGTTAGAAAGAACGCTTAATCCTTTACAAACAAAGGAACTGCGCCGGACAAAATGTCGCAGTACCCCTGATCCGTAAGCTTCAGCTCCGGTATCACGGAAAGAGAGAGAAAAGCCAGCTGCATAAATGCATGGCTGTTTGTACAGCCCAAAGCGTCCCTTGCCTCGGAGAGAGGGTGAATCTTCCCGCGCAGCTCTTCCAAAGGCAGAAGGCTCATAAGCCCTCCGACAGGAAGCTCAAGACTTGCCAAAACCTTCTCTCCGTCAGCTACGACAATGCCGCCCCCCATATCTGCAAGAGCTTTAAGAGCGGTCGCCATAGATATGTCATCCATGCCTGCACATGAGAAATTATGAGCATCGTGAGCTATGGAGGATGCCACAGCACCCCTTACAAGTCCAAAATCCTTCAAAAATCCCACCGCAGTGCGCCCTGTGCCGCGGTTCTTCTCGACAACAGCAAACTTCGCTATGCCTCGCTCCGCATCAGCAGAGGCATATCCGCCCTCATTTTTGGGCTCAAACAGCAAAGTCTTTGTGCTAACCTGCCCTGGCACAACTCCTATAACATTCATCTTTGACGCGCCGCACGGGATTGGAACTCTCAGCTCATCGGCTGTCGGAGTCACAGTCTTCTTTGCTATGCCTGGAAGAGGCGAAACAACGGAGGGTACTATCCTCTCAGCTACGATTCCGTTTTCAGCGACAAGACGTCCGTTCTTCCAGACCTTCTTAACAGAACAATTCTCAAGGTTATCTACAAGCACAATATCAGCTATGCGCCCCGGAGCTATCGCTCCCCTGTCATAAAGCCGGAAATACTCGGCCGTCGAAAGAGTCACCATCCTCAGAGCTGCAAGAGGGTCAACTCCCTCCGCGATAAGCTCTCTGATGCATCCGTCAAGATGTCCGCGCTCATGCATAAAATCGGGAGATATATCATCGCTCACAGCCATACAGCGCGAAGCAAGATACTTATCCCTGCGCACTATCGGTGCCAAAGTCTTTAGATTTCTCGCTGTAGCACCCTGTCTTATCATTATGTACATGCCGCGCCGCAGCTTCTCCATAGCCTCTTCTTCGGTCGAGCACTCATGGTCTGATGTCGCACCTCCCATAACATAGGCTGCAAGAGTTCCCTCCGTTACGCCCGGGGCGTGTCCGGTTATAACCCTGCCTGAAGCGGCCTCAAGCTTTGCCCAGACAGAGTCGTCTCCCAGAAAGACACCTGGAAAGTTCATCATCTCGCCTAAATGAGTACATGTCCCCTCATCAAAGAGAGTTTTGATATCGCGCGCGTCAAGCTCCTCAAAAGGCGTCTCATAAGGAGATGCCGGCACACAGGAAGGAGCTCCGAAATATATATCCACGGGAAGGCCTCGGCTCTCACGCTCCATAAAACGTATGCCCTCCATGCCGCAGGTATTAGCTATCTCGTGAGGGTCCGGCATAATTGTAGTAGTTCCCAGAGGTGAAATAGCGGCGGCAAGATTCCTAGGCACCATAAAAGTACTCTCTATATGCATGTGCCCCTCTATAAAACCCGGAACAAGAATACATCCCGTGCAGTCCACACGTTCCTTGGCCTCAAAGCCGTGCCCGACCCCCACTATAATTCCGTCCTTCACCGCAACATCAGCACTCTCATACTCCATAGTAAAAACATTAGCCACGCGCCCTCCAAAGAGAAGAAGGTCGCAAGGCTCAGATTTCATAGCAGCTTTAAGAAGTTCCTTCAAAATAAACCACCTCTGAGAAATTTAATCTTCACTGCTCTGCGGCACACACATCCGCGTGTCAAGTATACACCGCGGCACAAAAACATAGCCTCGAAAATAGTGTAAATTTTTGCAAAACCTGCTCTTTGCCGGGAATGAAAGAAATAATCACAGAAGGATTGAAGACGCCAACTCAGGATTGTCTGCCTGAAAGTGAGGTTACATGGTGACATGCTCAATCGTTTATATGAAAAGAGCCGTTACCGGCATACGAGAAACTTCAAGGTGATATGTACAGGGCATATTTGAGACGGATTAATATTAAACATAGGGTTGTCTATGAAATTCTTGAGGAAGAAAAGATTGTAAAAATAATCAGCATGTGGACACATTATGGATTTCAACTCAGCAGTAAATATTTTTCCTATGTCCAGCAGACAAAACAAGGATTATAAGCTTGCCTTCCTGTATTTCGGCCAGAACTCTATAATCGCCGATACGATATCTCCATTGGCCGCTGCGGTTGGCTGTCAGCCCTTTTCCATGTAAACGCGGGTCAGAGCAGCCAACCAGATTTTTTTCTATCCACGCCAGAATAAAAGTTCGTGTTTGCTTATCGAGTTTTTTCAATTCCTTGACCGCTTGTAATGTATAGACAACCTCATACATCATGCCTTAGTCAACCTCGGCAAACATTTTTTTTACATCTGCGTGAGAAAATGTTACGGGGTTTTCGCGATATGCGTCAATAGCATTTTCATACGCCTTTAAGTCATATTCATCCTCTATACGTTCAAGCACGGATTGACGCACAAGCTCTGAAAGACTTATCCCGTTGAGTGCGGCATATTTCCTAAAAAGCTCTGTATCGTCATTACTAAGCCTTAATGATATTGTGCTCATAGCCACCCCTCCCCTGTGCAATACATTGTATTACATGAAAATTTTATCTGCAACAGCAAAATCCGTATCAGCGCTCCAGCCACATACCTGCCTCCGACGTAAACCACAACAGAAACTATAAAATCTCTTGCTGCAGAGAGAATATCTATACCACGTTAAAGTACAGGAACAGTGTTTTGGCTGCTTAATAGTTTTATCTTTCCTGTAAGCGACAGATATTCATCTGACATTACGCAAATATACATATAGTCTCTGCCATATTTTTCTAATCCATTACCGACTCCGGTGCAAGCCTGAAGTGCGCCAGCTGCATCATAATAAAGGGGAAGTATCGTATCGTTTTGCAAAACAGCGCCAAACGCATTGTGGCGTGGGATATGTTCCAATACGGCATCCGGATATTTCTCTTTAACGTATCTCATAATACTATGTATTTTATTCATACTTCTTAACTAGTTTAGGATCGGAAGCCCAATTATTCCCCTCAGAAATAAAACTTTCTGCAACCATAAGCCCATCTTTTATTACATAGCAGACATATGGATACTTATCCTTGTCCGCACCATAAGCTGCAAAAAAATATTAAAATCCTTCTCGCGGCTTAAATTGAAACCTAGAAATCAAATTTTTATTATTGTGATATTTGTAACTAAAAGCGTTTTAGCATTAAAACTTTCTAGAAGTCCCACTCCGATCTGCACGGCACTCTGAGCTTCACCTTGGAGTACTTTCAGCTGCGTACCCCACTCATAGCCATTAAATCCTTTAAAATACCCTTCTTCTTTTGGTTGATTATTATTAGTAATGTAAGAGGATTGAGACAATACAGCATTGGCACTTGTGATGGGCGGTTTGTCTGTAGACAAATCCCCGGACAGCAAAACCGATTCCGCAAAAGAAACAGAGACGCCAAAACTACAGGCAAATAAGACCGTAATAATCAATTTGTATAACACAGCCCAATCCATCCTTCCTAAATTTTTTTATAACTTAACTTTCCCACCCTGCAAAACACACCTGAACCTTGAATACGCGGTATTCTTCCTGAAGGATAATCTGGAATCTTTTGTTGAGAGTGTTCGGTAAAGATTCTTGCCTGTAAAAATAAGAGTAAAAAGTTCTTTAAGTATGAGAATACAGCTAAATCCTGATTCTTTATAGAAGTTAGAGCGATTCAATAGACAAGAGATATTAAGCTTCTTAAAGAAAAAATCGATAGATGATTGAAACGAGCGTCCGCTATCGTTAATGTCTGCTATAATGTTTGTCATAGGAAAGCCTCCTGTTTCTTGGTATTACTTGATTTGTCGTGATTTCAATTATATATTCAAGAGGCTTTCCTTATGCTTTTTTGCGCGTGATCCTATATGTATTTTTCAAGGTTCAAACTACTTTTACGGGTGGGAAAGTTCAGTTAATAATATTCTTGAGTTTATCTCTGAGACGAAGCAAAGAATGGAGATGACGGCGAATTATGATAGATATTCTTGAACAAAAAATTTTAGATATTAGCGAAGAACTATGTGATGTTCTTTTAAAAGACCGAACAACCAGAAAAAATATTTGTTGGGCGACAGACCATTATATATCTCATGGCCCATCTTATTATCCGCAAGAGCCGATTACAAAAAATCTTGTTACCGGAAATAATACTCTCATAGTACAGCCAAGAGTTGCTAAAAGCATAGCGGAACAGGCTAAACGAACAAAAGACAAAGCAGAAGTATTCTCCCCATCGTGGGTATGCAATGAGCAAAATAATCTCATAGATGAAGCTTGGTTTAGCAGAAAAGATGTGTTTAATACACTTGCTTCAAAGTCATGGACTGCTACAAAAGAAAAGATATCATTTCCGACAAATAAAACATGGCATGATTATGTTAATGCAAAAAGATTGGAAATCACTTGCGGCGAGGCTCCATATCTCGTTAGCCGATATGACACTGTTACCGGAAAAGAAATCGCAATTGAAGAAAGAATCGGACTTCTGGATAGAAAACTTCGAATAGTAAATGAGAACACCGAAAATGAAACTGACTGGATGAAATGGGTTATCAGATCATATGAAAGCATCTATGGATATGAATATCAAGGTGATAATATTTTAATCGCAAGAGAAAATTTACTATATACCTTTATTGAATATATGGAATATAAGTTTTTTCATAAACCGACTTATACCCAACTCAAAAAAATAGCAAGAATTATTTCATGGAACATTTGGCAAATGGATGGAATAACAATGACGGCACCGTTCAGTGAACGGCCACGCGTAAATGTTCAAATGACGCTCTTTGATTTTATGGACAAATCAGAAAAAAATGATACAGAACCCATTCCGTGTAGAATCTTTGATTGGCGTGCAAAGGAAAGCCTTGAATTTAGAAATATGCTTAAAGGGGGTAAGCAGTAGTGAAAACCCAAAATAGTATCGAATTTACGAGCGCCTTTGAGTATAAAGTGATTTATGCATTCACTGTTAATGATGAAA
This sequence comes from uncultured Synergistaceae bacterium, assembly GCA_964422205.1. Classification (GTDB taxonomy): domain Bacteria; phylum Synergistota; class Synergistia; order Synergistales; family Synergistaceae; genus CAZNYN01. The sequence goes on from CAYRAI010000023.1 coordinate 34,845, forward strand.
AGCACAAGGGGTTAATAAAAATAGGGGATACCACTCTTCATACAGAGACTTCGACTGACAACCTCGCACCTAATTGTAGAGAATTAAATCAAGCTGCATTAGCCAGAATCAAACAGTATACAAACACAGTTGGCATAACACCTGTACTCCTTCATACAGAACTTGCTGTAAAAACCATAAAAAATCGCAAAGACGGCTTTTGTGAATTAAAAGCATTTCGTGATCATGAGGTACACAGACTACTTGAGAATTCCGGAATTAAAAAAGCGAAAATCAATGATTCTACCGGACGTGAATGGTATCGTATCGCCACAGAAACAGCACTTGAAGCCATTGCTGCGGTAAAGAAAAACTATGCTAACCTTAGTAACTCTGTTTCAAACGAATATATACCAATCATTTTTAGACCTGAACAGAAAGACGCAATTGAACGTACTATCAAACAATTCAAAAATGGTGACCGTATGCTCTGGAACGCTAAAATGCGTTTTGGTAAAACACTTAGTGCGTTAGAAGTTGTAAAAAGAAGTAAGTATGAAAAAACCATCATTCTTACACATCGACCTGTTGTAAACGATGGTTGGTACGAAGATTTCACAAAGATATTTCATGGTATGGATTATCTATATGGTTCAAAGGCAAATGGATATACAGTAGAAGGATTATTGAAAAAAAACAAGAGTTTCGTTTACTTTGCATCTATCCAAGATTTGAGAGGCTCCGAAACTGTTGGTGGAAAATTTGGCAAAAATGATGTTGTGTTTAATACTGTATGGGATTGTGTAATTGTTGACGAGGCTCATGAAGGAACAAAAACGGCTTTGGGCGATGATGTTATCAAAGCAATCGTCAAAGAAGAATTGCAAAAGACAAAGCTGCTCGCGCTATCCGGTACTCCTTTTAATATCATGGATGAATACGATGATAATTCTATTTATACATGGGATTATATTATGGAACAAGAGTGTAAATCCGAGTGGGATAAACAGCATTTTGGTGATTCCAATCCATATGATGAATTGCCGGAACTGCGTATTTACACATACGAATTGGGAGATATTCTCCATAATAGCAGTTATATCACTTATGAAGATAAGGCTTTTAATTTCCATGAATTCTTCCGTACATGGACTGGTGATTATAAAGTTGATTATGCCCAGATGCCACAGACTGCCTCTGTCGGAGATTTTGTACATGAGCAAGATATATGGTCTTTCTTAAATTATATGACGAAAGAAAATAAGGATAGTGCATATCCATATTCTAAAAAGGAATATAGAGATTTGTTCAAGCATTCTCTTTGGATGGTTCCCGGTGTCAAGGCGGCGAAAACATTAAAAGAATTGATGAGCAAGCATCCTGTCTTTGGAAGCGGGCAATTTGATATAGTGAATGTTGCAGGCAGTAATGATGAAGAATCAGCGGATGCCTTAAACAGTGTCAAAAATGCTATAAGCAAAGCTGAAACTATGGACACATATACCATCACTCTTTCTTGTGGAAAATTAACAACAGGTGTAACTGTCAAGGAATGGACAGCTGTGTTCATGCTGTCCGGCTCTTTTTCTACATCCGCTGCCAACTACTTACAGACCATTTTCCGTGTTCAATCACCCTGCAACAAAGATGGGAAAATAAAGGAAACCGCTTATGTGTTTGATTTTGCTCCGGATCGTACATTAAAAATGGTTTCGGAAGCAGTATCCATTTCATCAAGGGCAGGCAAGACAAATGATGGGGATAAAAAAATACTCGGTAAATTCTTAAACTACTGCCCGGTTATTTCTATTGCCGGTTCTAAGATGCAAGAATACAAGGCTGATAATTTACTGCAGCAACTAAAAAGGGCATATGCAGATAAAGTTGTCCGCAACGGTTTTGACGATAGCAGCCTCTATAATGATGAATTATTTAAATTACAGGAAATTGACCTTAAAAAATTTGATGAATTAAAAGGCATTATCGGTAAATCTAAAGCTGCTCCAAAGCAAAACGATATCAATGTGAATAAACAAGGGCTAACAAACGAAGAATATGAAGAGCAAGAAAAGCTTGATAAAAAACCCAAATGCGAACTCACCGAGGAAGAAAAAGCACGTCTTGAAGAACTGAAAAAGAAGAAAAAAGTTCGTAAGGATGCCATCTCTATTTTGCGTGGTATCTCTATTCGTATGCCTCTCCTTATCTATGGTGCAGACGTATCATATGACGAAGAAATTACTCTTGATAAATTTATTGAGAAAGTTGATAATTCCTCATGGGCTGAATTTATGCCCACAGGTGTAACAAAAGTAATCTTTGCCGACTTCAGAAAATACTATGACGAAGATGTATTTATTGCTGCTGGTCGCAGAATCCGTAATGTCGCAAGAGAAGCAGATACCCTAAATCCAACTGAGCGTATAAAGAAAATAGTAGGTCTTTTCTCTAATTTCAAAAATCCAGATAAAGAAACAGTGCTGACACCGTGGCGCGTTGTTAATATGCATATGTCCGATACTTTGGGTGGCTATGATTTTTATGACGAGAACCATGAGAAAACTCTTGATGAACCAAGATTTGTTGACCAAGGACAAGTTACAGCTGATACATTTGGCAATGAAAAAGCACAGATATTAGAGATAAATTCAAAGACTGGGCTGTACCCTCTATATGTTGCCTACAGTAT
>CAYRAI010000024.1:0-30491 GCA_964422205.1 uncultured Synergistaceae bacterium
TCAACAGCCTCATTTTGCATCTTTGGCCGGTTTACACAAAACTTAGGATAGACCCTGAAAAACGAATCAAGAGCACCTTGGGTTATCTTAGCCCAAAAGACTATAGGAGTCTGCATTTAGATGTAGCTTAGTTCTGTCCAACTTTTTGTCCGCACCCCCACCCGCATAATTTTGTCTGACAAAACGTCCTCACCTCCTTATCTTAATATCTGCTATAATATTTATTAATAAGGTCTTGGGTTTCTTGATATCACTTGTTCCATGATAATTTTCAATCATCCTACCCAGGAGGCTTTTCTTTTGGTTCTTTGCACGGAATTCTGTATGTGTTTTTTTAAGGTTAAGGCTAGTTTATCGGTGAAAAGTTCAGTTCAAATATTATATAGATGGGGGAATCTATGTTGACAACCATTTACAAATTTAAAAATTTTCTTTACAGTTTTAACAAATTTCAATGGGGACAAATATTATTTATTTGCTCCTTATTTCCTGGTGTTTTTTAAGTGATACGGTAAGAAAGATTTTTCTCTTGCTTTCCTTGTGTTGTATTACTAAATCTGATGTGAGAACTAGTCTGTTCTTCTTGAAGGATCGTGTGGCTAAAATTTTACCCTTGCAGTTGATTATTTTTTGGTTATGGCTGTTTTTTGTTCCTCTGTTGTTTGGAAATGAGAATTTAACTGATAGGCTAGAAGGATTGGGTTGGCCTATAGAAATGATACTCTTTATGTTTGCGGCTTTTGTATTTGCTAAAGATTCTTTTTTTTGTTTCTGTTTTAAATAAATTTTTACTTGTTTTTCTTTCTATTTTTTTGATAGCAACAATAACTCATAGAACATTTTTATTGTTTGAGATCAACTTTGTAAATTGGATATTTGGCGGTTCTGCATATAATATTGGCTGTATGTTGTCTTGGATGTTGCCTTTTTTACTTTTTGGTTTTGTGAGAACTACAAATCAATCTCAAAAAATGTTTATTCTCGCTATCTTTATGGGCACAATATTTGTACTGGTTTTGACTTTATTTACAACGTTTTGGGCTGTCGTATTTGTTGAGCTTTTTGTGTTTATGACTTTTTATTTCATTTACGAAAGAGAAACTTTTAGAGAAAATTTTAGAAAAATTATTGTTTCTTTCTGTGTTTTGCTCTTAGTCTTTTTTATTCTTTTTAATGTTTCTGAGAATATCGTTTCTGGTTTTGTCCCCCAATTCGCTCAACTCTCTTCTGTTACGGATGGAGCTGAAGAATTCACAAATAAACGGTGGCATATATGGCTTGAAGCGATAGAATGGATAAAGAAACGCCCCTTTTGCGGTTACGGGTGGGAGAGTTTTGCAAAATACTCTCTTGAGCAAAGATCTCATACTCACTCTGCCTGGACACAGGCTGCTTGGACTGCAGGTATTCCTGCGGCGGTGATGCTGATTTCGTTTATTCTGACGTGTATTATTTATTCAATTAAACAGATGCATCAGCATAAGAGAATTTTGATGATACCGTTAGTTGTACTCATAGCTGTTTGCGCTTATATTACCATAGGATGTTTAGATGATGTTTTTAGAGCATCGCGTAGAGTGACTTTCCCATATTGGGTTATATTTACATTTCCGTTGACACCAATTTTTTATGATGATTTTGAGGATAAATGATAAATATTTATATTTATAAGGTAAAATTAACATATTAAAGGATTTAATTATGATGAGAATATTGATAGCCAGTCCAATAAAACAAAACATAAAGATTTTAAATCAATTTTTGGCTTCATTGTCTGAACTAGAGGTAGATGATTTTGAATGTCATTATCTTTTTGTGGATGATTGTGATAGCCAGGAATCATCTGACCTGCTTTTTGACTTCAAGAAACATAACGAAAACGTATTTATAATATCTTCAACAGAAATAGTTTGAGAAAATTTTTCCTATACTTTGCATGAATGGAATAATGACATTATAAAGAAGGTAGCTGAGCTTAAAAATTATGTAATCAATATTGCTAAAAAGGAAGAATACGATTATTTATTTCTTGTAGATTCGGATATTGTTCTGCACAGAGAGACTTTACAACGTCTACTCTCAGTTAATAAAGACATTGTGTCAAATATTTTCTGGACTAAAATCTCAAAATGTGATGATTATGAACCACAGGTTTGGCTAATGGACCAAGGCGCATTATTTGACCCGTCAGACCCTAAAACAAAAAGTGCTATATATAGAACAGTACGGAAAGCTGAATTTATCTCAATGCTCAAAGAGAAGGGGACTTATAGAGTTGGCGGACTTGGAGCATGCACCTTAATCTCTAAAGCAGTCCTTGATGCTGGCGTCAATTTTTCAAAATTGTATAATATCTCTTTTTGGGGTGAGGACAGGGCTTTCTGTATTCGAGCCGTTGCTGCCGGATTCGACCTCTATGTTGATACTTACTACCCTGCATATCATCTATACAGAGAAGCTTATATTAAAGGGATCGAAGACTACAAGAAGGATGGTTTTTCTTTTGTATTAGATATAGAAAAATTATCATTTTCTGATAAAATAAAGCGCAATCTCCGAAGAATCAAAATTAGCATAAGATGTTATTTATATTATAACTTTATAAAATGACTTTATAATAAAGATTAGTTTGTTTTGTAGTTTTTTTTTCTACTTTACTGGTTTGGAACTTATATTGTGTTTTATTATATTTTTACATTCAATATTAAGAATTATAAGACGAAAGCAGGTGCTTTTTTGTATTATCTTTGGAAAGAATTTGTGCGAATTAAAACAAACATAGTGGTTTTTAAGAAAGCTCTCCAAATAAAATTTGGATTACCTCTAACAGTAGATAATACTCCTAGAATAACATTATCGATGGTGGTGAGAAATGAGGCGGATAAATTTTTGAGGAAAATGTTGTTGGCATGCATAGAATATGTTGATGATGTTTTGATAATAGATGATGCAAGCACTGACAATACGGTAATTCTGTGTGAAGAACTATTACACGATGTACCACATGTTATAGTAAAAAATAAACAATCGTTGTTTGCAAATGAGTACATTTTGCGGGAACAACAATGGAAAGAAACTATAAAACTTGATCCTGAGTGGATACTATTCTTGGATGCAGACGAAATTTTTGAGCCCTGTTTCAAGGATCAAATACGAGAAGTTTTGCTATCTGACCCAGGTATTGACGTATATAAATTTCGCCTGTTTGACATGTGGAATGAATTAGAGTATAGGAGTGACGATCTTTGGAATGCTCATTTAAGATATGTACCTTTTATTGTGCGTTATAGAAAAGAAATTCCATATCTATTTGAAAAGAAGGTACAGCACTGTGGAAGAATTCCTTGGAATGTAAAATACATGAAATCACAAAAATCAGAACTGCGACTTCAGCACTTAGGATGGATGCTACCAGAAATCCGAGAGCATAAGTATAACAGGTACATGCAACTTGACCCAGATGGCGTTTGTGGTGACATTGAACAATACAAATCTATTCTCGATAAACATCCTACCCTTGAAAAATGGTAAAAGAGCATAATATAGACTTTAATTCTATTGTTTTATATACAGATTTAAATCCGCCTTTTGTTGTAATGTGAAAAATAAGTACTAGGCATAGCTAAAAAAAATAATGATTTTAGGAAGTACTCAGGTTTTATACAAAATATGTGTCTGCTTCTTAGCAAGGCCAATGGTGATATGGATTTTTTGATTGTTAGGAATTCTTCCTTGTTTCCATTCTGTGCCGCTGCAGAGAGTAAACGGAAACAGGCTTCTGGAAATAACAGACAGTCAACGATTTTTTTTAGTTTTTTTGTGGTAACAAGCGGCTTTATAAATTGGTATGTCCTCATAATTGCATAAGCATTGTCCCTGTACCGTTTTGCTCTGATGGTTCTTTTCATATTCCATGATCCCATTTTTGCGTGTTGTACATATATGTATGGTGTATCAGCAATAGCACTTATATTATTGCTGACAATGAGCGCTTTGAGAAAGAATTCTCCGTCTTCGCCGGCAGAACAGCCTTCAGTGTATTCAATATTATTGGATCTAATTACAGTCGTTTTGTATAGTGTTGATAGTGATGGTTCAAATCTGTTCAGTATTCTTGCTGCGACGGCTTCTTGTGTTGTTTGTTTTTCAAGGCTTTCGTAATTTTTAATAGGGTAATAAGCAGTTTTTCCAGTGGTCTCATCCAATGTTCTGTGTCCGCAAATGGTTATATCTGCATGGGGTAATATTTTTACTGCTTTTGTATATAGCAAAGTAATCATATTACTGTCGCATAGGTCATCTCCGTCAAAAACGGTGAAAAATTCGCCTTGAGCCACTTTTATTCCTGTATTTCTTGCCGCAGAGACACCTCTGTTTTTTTCGTGACGCAAAATTTTATATTGTCTGCTTGATTTGGACAAGCATATCTCTGCTTCATCTGCACTGTTGTCTGAAGAACAGTCGTCGACAACAATGATTTCAAGATTTTTATAGTCTTGAGCAATAAGAGATTCAAGCGATTTTGCAATAAGTGTCCTGAGGTTATATACTGGTACTATAATGCTGATTAGAGGTGTCATTTTTCGTCTCCCATTTTATGGCATTCATAAGATGCATTTTGAATTATAGCAAAGATTTTATTTTTTAGTTTCTTCGTAAGACTGCTTTTTATTTTATTACTAAGGTGGGTATTTTATGTTAGAATGCGACGTCATTCATGCGGCACTTGCATTTTGTGATCCTAAAGGGACTTATGCACGCCATGCTGCGGTAGTCATGGTTTCTATGTTTGAAAACACATCAAGCAAGTTATGTGTTCATATAATACATGACAATACATTAACTGAATATAACCGAGCCGTGTTTGAAAAAACCGCCCTAAAGTATGGGCAAGAACTTGATTTCATTAATGTGGAGAGCCTTTTGGATGGTACTTCAATAGATGTTAGCAAGCTTACTATAGATGGGGCACGTGGAACTCTCTTTAGACTTTTAATCCCCGATCTTATTAAAGTTGACAAACTTTTGTATCTTGACTGTGATTTGATTATTAATCTTGACATAGCTGAATTTTGGAATATAGAGGTTGAAGACTATGCGCTTGCGGCGGTTCGAGATGTATGGTCTCTTGATTATTTAGATGGTAAACCAATACCGTGGCGCTACGCTATGATATGGGATTTAATGGAAGTAAAACATGACAGTTACTTTAATGCCGGTGTTATATCAATGAATTTAAAAAAAATTCGTGCAGAATATAATTTCTTGCAAGATGTAGAAGCATTTTATAATAAATATAAAAAGTGTATTACATTGGCAGACCAGGATTGTTTGAATTATATTTTTTCGGGGTGTGTCCGCTATATTGATGAGAAATTTAATAGAATAGGCACAGATCAATATTTTGAGTGTAATTCTAAATCAATATGGCACATGGCAGGCGGGGCTAAGCCGTGGACGATGTGCAGTGTTGGAAGTGTAGATGAACTGTATTGGCACTATCTTTCGAAAACCGCATATTGTTCAAACAGTGATGAACTTATATCGCTTATGGTTTCGATGTTATCTACCTCTCCCTTTATGCATAGACACTCCTCTGATTGCATAAAAAGGCTGAAAAAGCAGATGGGGGATAATATTTTTAGAAGTCACATTTGGACAGTTCCCTATATGTTGGTGATGAAATTTAAAAGAAATCTAGGAATAAAGTAGGTTTTTTTAAATGAAAATAATCGAAATCCTTCCGGAGTTAGATATTGGCGGTGTTGAACGCCATGTCATAGACCTCTCCAACGAACTTGCAGAGCGTGGGCACGAAGTGTTGGTCATTTCTGCCGGTGGAAAGATGCAGTCGCAGCTTTCTCCTAAAGTTGAACATCGCTTGCTCTCTGTGCATAAGAAGAATCCACTTCTTGTATATAAGCATGCGCTTAAGATTGCTTCTTGGATTAAAAATGAGGGATGGCAGATTATCCATGCTCACTCAAGAGTTCCTGCTTGGATAGCTAATAAGGCGTCGTCTTTTGCTCATATTCCTTATCTTGTCACAGCTCATGTCGATTTTGGCAATAAAAGTCCATGGATATATCGTCCCTATCGTGACGCGTCAACTGTTATATGTGTAAGCTCCGCAGTTAGAGAAGGTATGAAGAGTTGTTTTTATAACAACACTCAAGTCGTGCTCAATGGACTTAACACACCGCTTTTTAAATGGTCTCGCCCGAAAGAGCCTCCTGTTAAATTTTTGTTTGTTGGCAGGCTTTCTCCGGTAAAAGGCTTACAAGATGCCTTCAATGCTATGCCGAAAGATGAAAACTGGACGATTGATGTTTTGGGTGACGGCCCTATGAGAGAAGAACTTGAAAAATTGGCGCAATTTCTTGGAATCTCCGCCAAAGTAACATTTCACGGCTACTCGGATGAAACAGACAAATTTATGGCAAATTCTTCTTGCCTTTTGTTCCCATCTTACATAGAGGGTATGCCTCTTACACTTGCAAGAGCTATTCAGATAGGCACTCCTGTCATTGCATCCGATATAGAGCCTGTTAAAGAAATATTGGGAGGGCATACAAAAGGTTTGTTGGTGCCGGGCGATATCCCTTCATGGAATAAGGCAATTTCCGATTTTATTTCTCTTGGTAAGGCTGAAGCATCTTTTTCACCCGAATTTGTCCCAACGTTGAAAACAATGGTTGATTCCGACGAAGCTATCTACAGAAAAATTTTAGATGAGGCGAAGTGTTGAGAGTTCTTCACTATGTTGATGAAAATAATTTAACATGGGGTGAATCATGGGTACAGCTTCTCAATAAAATAGGGAAGTCTAATGTTGAGAATGTTGTAGTGTGTAGGGATGGGGGGAGTCTTATCTCCAAACTCAGCAATTCTGGTATAGAATGTTTTACATATAAACCGCGATTGAGTTCTTTGCCATGCACTGCGTTCGGGTTCGATTTAAAAATAAAAGAAATTCGTCCTGACATAATTCACACACGTCTTTCATCTGCCGCTTCAATAGGTGGATATTGGGGCAATAAGGAAAATATCCCCGTAGTTGCAACCTTGGACAAATATGCAAAGTATAAATATTATAAGAACGTCTCTGTTCTACTGGCATGTTCTGCTGGTGTCATGCAAGATATGATTAACCAAGGATTCCCAAATAATAGAATTCGCGTACTCCACAATGCGATAGACATCTCAAGATACAAACGCGACATTGAAATAGGAACAATGAAACGCCAAGAGCTTTCTTTGAAATCAGGAGAACTATTGTTTATTTCGGCCGGCAGGTTCGATTCCGGTAAGGGAATGGACGTATTGATAAATGCTTTTGCACTGCTTATCAATAAATTAAGAGTCAACGCCAAGCTTTTACTATTGGGGGATGGTCCTGACTGGAACAACTGTATTGGCATTGCGGAAAGGCTCGGACTTGACGGCAAAATTTTATTTCCGGGATTTGTCTCTGATGTTCGTCCCTGGTTTTGGGCGTCAGATATATATGTATTTCCTTCCGATAAGCCTGATGCATTTGGTATATCTTTGCTTGAAGCAATGGCTTCGGGGCTGCCTCCCATAGCAACAAATGTCGGTGGTCCTCTGGAAATGATTCTGGATGGTATAAACGGAGTTATAACAGAACCCGGAAACTGTGATGCATTGGCAGAAGCTATGGCAAAAATGGCATCGAATGCTGATTTCAGAAAGCGAATAGCAGATAATGCCGTTATTTTGTCAGAGAGATTTGATATAGCAAACGTTGCGAAAGAAACAGTGAATTTTTACAATGAAATCCTTAATGACGTCAATCGTTAAATGGGAGGGTGCTGCGATATGCTCAGTAAATTAAGAAGAGAATTTTTAAGGTTAATGATGAAGACAGCCATAAAGCATCCTCTTCTTAGATGTGTTCCATGTATAGATAATGCGGTGATTAACTGGAATTTATTTCAGCAAAACTATGAGACACAATATTCGCATCCCGATATATCGACTGTTGTCTGTGATGATAACGTCAAAATCTTGGATCTTTCGTGTACGTCAGGATTTGGCGAAACAGTTCATCCTGATGTCCTTTATGTTCCAAATGGCTGGGGGTGTGGTAAGTGGAAGTATTTAATGTCCATTACACCATTTCCGAGGGGGGCAGAATATTTTGAAAATCCGGAGTTTCTTGTAAGCTATGATGGAATTGAGTGGCATATTCCCGAAGGTGTAAAGTCCCCCCTTGTTGCCGCGCCCTATGATTGGCTTGGCTATAATTCAGACCCCTCCTTATTTTTGGATGATGGAAAGTTGTACATGTTATACCGTGATTTTAGGGAGAACGCAAAAAATGCCGCTCTGCGGATATTGTTGATATCAAGCGACGATGGCATCAGATGGTCAGAGCCTGCTGTCATTATGGAGTGTTCCAGGCCTCGTAAAGATGTTGCTGTCATGATGTCCCCTTCAGTCCTAAAAATTAACGGAGAATATATTATGTGGTATGTATCTTCTGATTCGGAAGGACGTCACCACATTTACAGACGTGTGTCATGTGATTTATTAACATGGTCTCAAGAAAAATTGACTGAATTATTCTCCTTCCCTTCAGACGAAGAGCCATGGCATCTTGATGTTGCGGAGTGCGGATGTGGAGTTCTGATTATGGCACTATGCTCATTTCAAAAGGATTCTTATAGGCAAAAGAGGATAACATTTGCCAAGAGTTCAGACGGAGGTTTTTCTTGGAACTTTACAGGGAATTTCATTGAACCGGGATACAGTGGATTTGGCAAAAAAAGCCTCTATCGTCCTTCGCTTTCACTTAATGAAGCAAAGAACGAATGGTTAATGTACTATTCGGGACAAGACTCAGAAAATCACTGGTATACGGCTACTACAAGTGTCAATCGATATATCTAGAGTTCAAAACTCGACTTCTCATTTAGTATTATGTCTAAAGCCTTTACTACACGGCAGTATTGGCTGTCAGAATTACTAGCGTCATTTATGCATATCAAGTTGTCCTTTTGTTTTAAGATTGAATCAATAATTTTATCTATGTCTTTGTCTATGTCGAAATAGTGTCTTTGTCTGCGGAGAAATGTCGGATAAAAATTGCCTTGAGCAATCTGCCAGTATCTAAATAAAAGGTGGCTGATGTCATTTTTTGAACGAAAGCGAGATTTGTTTGTCCTCTCAAGCTCGCAATGACAGTGATGCCATACTTCCTCAAATGTACTCTTAAGATAAGCCTGAGCGGAATGGTGGTTTTTCAATCCTGGGAATCTCCCGTTGCTTGTTATAATAAGCGGAGGGATGATGAATCTAACTCCGTATCTGAAATTAAGCCACTTCGTGATGTTGCGCTTAACGCATTCGCTTTCATTGAAGAATTTGTTTATTAACTTTATGTCATTTGTAATTGCTCCAAAGTATGCATCTGTCGGAGGTGATGGGATTTTTGTCATTATTGCGGCGTCGCATGGCAGATTATTTTTAAAGAAGAAAGATGCATTTGTCTCTGAGATGATATAGATATCATCGTTAAAGTAGACAAATTTATCGGATAATCCTTCAATTCGGTGCAGATTGTTCTCTATCGGATGTGAATTAAACAAAGGAAGATATTTTGAGTCTATATAGTCACTGTGGCGAACAAAGTGTAACTTGCTGTTATTGAGATTCAGCCAAGCTGGGTATTGTCCATTTGTAACAAAGTGAATCTTTCTGACCCAAGGCGCAAATTTTTCCACACCTCTGAACCAATAACGCAACAAACCATGCTCACTGTAGCGAATATGAGAGTTTTCCTCATTAGCAACAGTGTCTGTCTTGTATTGCTCAAACTCATTCTGCCACTGCGGATCTGAATTATCAACCCATGTAACAACGAAATCAATATCAGAACAAGACATACAATTTCCCCCAAGTATATTTAACATCAAAATAAAATTATCGTTTTATCCTTACCCTCTCCAGCTCTCAAACTCGTCCAGACCTGATTCGTCCAGTGTCTTTATTATCTCATGTTTTGCCTTTTCCGGTAAGGGCATAAGGGAAGCGCGGCAGGTTCCTCCTGTCATTCCTCTGCTTTCCAGTGCGGCTTTGAGTCCGGGAACTCCGTATTTTACGGTGACTGCGTCGCTTACGGGGAGCAGTTTTGCTTGGAGCTTTACTGCTTCGTCCATTTTGTTTTCTTTGAATAAGCGGTAAATTTTTTGGCAGGTCTCGGGGTATAGTATCGATGCCGCCATTGTGCCTCCGCATGCTCCCATTGCCAGAGCCGCTAAGAACCAGCTCCCCGTGCCTCCGAATACGGAAGTGTCTTTGTCTGCCGCCGCTGCCATGTATCCTATCTTTGTCATACTGCCGGAGGTGTCTTTAATTCCGCGTATGTTGGGGTGCTGCAATAGGCGTATCATCGTATCTGTATCTATGTCCACACCTGTATTTGCGGGCATGTTGTAGATGAATACAGGTATAGGGGATGCGTCCGCCACATCTTCAAAGTATTTTGTTACCGCACTCATGCCGTTTTTAAAATAGTGAGGGGGCAGAACAAGCACATTCTGCGCTCCGGCTTTTGCCGCTTCGCAGGCGCACTCTATCGTTTCGCCTGTGGAAGGAAAGTGTGCTCCCGTCATCAGGCTTAAGCGTCCTTTGCACTCTTCTGCCGCTATTTTTGTAAGGATTGCCCGTTCGCTCAGTTTCATAAAGGGAAGCTCTCCGTTTGAGCCGCATATTACAATGCCGTCAAGGGGCGAAGAACTCCATATCCTGAGATTGCCGCGCCATCCCTCCACGTCAATTGTTCCGTCGTCAAAGAACGGAGTGGGAACCGGAGCAAATACACCTGTCAATTTCACGTAAAAACCCCCTATGCGCTGTTCAAAGCAAGATATTTAAGAGAGTATAGCATCTTAAATGGCTCTTTAAATGGTACAATCTTAAAATATGGATGAAATATATTTAGGGGGGACTTTGTGTTGTTTCTCTGCAGAGAATTTAAATTTGATGCTGCGCACAATCTTATAAATTACCACGGAAAATGTGAGAGGCTGCATGGTCATACATATCATTTGGCTGTCACGCTGAAAGGTGTTCCAGATGATGAGGGAATGGTTTTTGATTTTGTCGATCTGAAGAAATGTGTCAACGAACTGGTTCTGTCGAAACTCGACCATGCATATATTAATGATATTCTGCCTCAGCCTACGGCGGAGTATATTTCTCTGTGGATTTTTCGCACTCTTGACGAGCCACTTAAGAAGGATAACTGTGAGCTTTACGAGGTTAGAGTGTGGGAGACTGAGAGTTCTTCAGCATTTTGCCACCGGGAGGATATTTAGCTATGCGCGATGTTCAGAGCGAGCGTGACCCGAGAAATGTCTCTATAGACAGAGTAGGGATAAGGGATATCTCTTGGCCTATACAGGTTCTCGATCGTACAAACGGAACTCAGGAGACCATTGCTAATGTAGCTCTTTCTGTATTTTTGCCACGTGATTACAGAGGTACTCACATGAGCAGGTTTATCGAGGTTTTGAGCGAGCAGGAAAACAGAGTCACGTTTCATAATATGGAGAATCTTCTCCGTTCGCTGGCTGCCCACCTTAAAGCCGATGAGGCTCATGCGGAGTTTGAATTTCCATATTTTGTGACAAAGGCGGCTCCAGTCAGCGGAGCAAAGGGCAGAGTCCGCTGTGATGTGCGTTTTGATGCTGTGCTTAAAGGCGATAAATTTGACCTTATCACAGAATTAATAACTCCCATTCAGACTCTATGTCCCTGCTCAAAGGAGATATCAGAGTTTGGAGCTCACAACCAGAGAGCTCATGCCAGAATAGCGGCAAGGATGAATACTTTTGTATGGATAGAGGATTTAATATCTGTCGCGGATGCCTGCGCATCGGCTCCGATTTACAGCCTTCTCAAACGGGAGGACGAAAAGTATGTTACAGAGCGAGCTTACAGCAACCCACGCTTTGTCGAGGATACAGTGCGTGACCTTGCCCTTGCTATGGAGTCCGATGTACGCATAACATGGTTCAGGGTGAGCGTTACCAGCCACGAAAGTATACATAACCACGACGCTTTTGCAAGTGTCGAGAGGAGCAAAATATAATGACGTCTCCAAAGAAGATTCTGCGTAGAGCAGTGCTTGACGATTCGGGACTTGAACGTGTGAGGGCGATGCACCCATGGCTTTTTAGGGGCAATTTAAGGCAGATTCCCCATTGCAATCCCGGTGATCTTATAGCTTTTACCGACAGAGCGGGAAGTGTGAAGGGATGGGGGCTTTGGAGCGACAGCGCTCTCTGTATAAGAGTTCTTTCCTTCGGGCCAAAAGAACCTGACCAGATGGTTCTGTTACGCGAAAGGATTACAAGCGCTCTTGCGTGGCGTAAGATGTGGTGCCCGGGAGAAGAGGCTTTCAGGTGGGTTCACGGTGAGGCTGACGGTCTTCCTGGAATAGTCGCAGACCTTTATGGTGACGTATTAAGCCTTCAGCTCTCAGTTATGGGCTGGTACCGCCATGCCGATGAGGTGGCCAAAATATTCCGCAAGGTTCGCAAACTTTCGTCAATAGTTTTGAGAAATGAGACGAAGCATCTCGATAAAGAAGGTATCCCAAGAGAAGTAAAAGCCCTGCTGGGTGATATGCCTACAGCTCCTCTCAGAGTTAAGATAGGTTCTCTCTATGAAATGGTTGATATAGGCACCGGGCAGAAGACAGGTGCCTACTTAGACGTACGCCATGTCCCGGATATGCTGTCGCCTCTTTATAAGGATGCAAGAGTTCTTGACTGTTTCAGCTATCAGGGACACTTCGGGCTTCATGCTTTAGCGGGAGGGGCTTCCGAGGTTGTCGCTGTTGAGCAGTCACAGGGAGCTGTAGATGTAGCAAAGGAAAACAGACTTATTAACGGACTGCCCGACAAGATGACTTGGAAGTGCGGCAACGCCTTTGACATAATGAGAGATATGGACGCGGCCAGAGAGAGGTTTGACCTTGTGATAATGGATCCTCCTCCTTTCTCTCCTGGCAAAGGGCAGCTTGATTCAGCGCGCCGCGGATACAAGGAGCTTGCTGTGAGGGCCTTTAAGCGTCTGCATGATGGAGGCCATCTTGTCTTCCTCTCCTGCAGTCACGCCTTTACCCGCGACATGCTGCTTGACACTCTGAATGAAGCGGCTATGGATGAGGGGACATCATGTAAAATAGCTATGGAAATTCATCAGCCTCAGGATCACCCGGCTCTGTCTGGTGTGCCCGAGACAGATTATCTTAAAGGTTTTGTTCTGGGGGTACACAGATAATGGTTCAAAGCGGCAAAATAAAGGCTGTCCTCTTCGATTTTGATATGACGCTTGTCGACAGCAGCTATGCCATACATCACTGCACAAATATGCTTGCCGCTCATTTGGGCTTCAGGGAAATATCATATTCTGAAGTCCTGGGAGCGATAGGTATGACAATAGAAGACAGCTGGCGCTCTTTTTGGGGAGATTTCAGACAGGAGTGGGTTGATTACTACAGAGCCAACTTTAGAGGCGAGGAGCAAAGCCGCCTTAGACTCTTTCCCAATAGCATAGATACACTGAAAATTTTAAGAAAAAGCGGCTGCATGGTTGGTGTTGTATCAAACAGGCGCTTTGCCAAACTG
Source organism: uncultured Synergistaceae bacterium (assembly GCA_964422205.1). Taxonomy (GTDB): domain Bacteria; phylum Synergistota; class Synergistia; order Synergistales; family Synergistaceae; genus CAZNYN01. The sequence goes on from CAYRAI010000024.1 coordinate 13,662, forward strand.
CCGGTTGAGCATCTTGGGCTTACTTCAATGCTCGATGTGGTGGTGGGTCTTGAGGATGTCGAAAAAGCCAAGCCCAACCCAGACTCTTTACTTAAAGGCTTTGCCTCGGTGGGAGTATCTCCGTCGGACGGTATTTATGTCGGAGATACAGACATTGACATGAAGACATCCATTGCAGCTGGCACAAGAGGCGTGGGAATGACTACAGGTAATTTTACGGAAGCAGGACTCAAAGCTGCGGGGGCGTGGAGAGTCCTCTCCGATTTGAGCGAAATACCTCTTCTGACTGATTAGCGGAAGACAAAAGGAGAGAGCGAATCAGATGGTTCGGCGCTTTGCCCCGGAAGAAAAGAAAATATTTCTAAGGCCGGGATACTGGGTAGCCGTAGTGCTTATAATAATAGTGTGGATATGGGCGTTTAAACTCTATTTTGAACGCTATGAGTATCTTCATCCCGAAATAACATGGGCTGTTCCCGGTACGGACAACAAAACAGTATCTGTAAAAGGTGTTCTTCTATGGAAGGAAAGGCTTGTCAATGCTAATATATCCGGTGTGGTCACATATCCTCAAGGCACAGGCCCTGTAAGGGTATCAAGAGGCTCTGTGATTGCCCGAATAAACTCAGGGGGCACTGTAAGAGAGATAAAAGCTTATCAGCAGGGATATTTTGTAGCTGCCGTGGACGGAAAAGAGGGAATATGGCGCTATTCAGAGATATGGCCCGATTCCTCAGCTCCTCCAAAGCTCTTTCCTCTTAAAAAAATGAAGGATGGCTTTGTCGCAGGCAGCGGACAGGCAATAGGCAAACTTGCGGAACAGCCTCAGGAGCTTAGATTTGTAGGTTTTGCAAGCGACATAGGCGATATTAAAGAGCAGCTTAGAAACAAAAAGTTAAGAGTTAAAATGGATGGAGTAGATACAATCTCCGTGGCTGATGTCAGAGTTGCATTGCCAGTGGACGGAAAAGTAAAAATGTATCTTACCATACCTTGGTTTCCGCCCGAGTTATTAATGTCGCGTTCTTACACATTGACTGTGGATGCCGGACGAACAGACGGAGCAATAGTGCCGGAAAGCGCAGTCATAAAATCTGACGGAGTTATCGGGATATATATAGTCAGAGGTTCGCGGGTAGTGTACAAAAGCATTGAGGGCAGGAGCATAGCAGCCGGAATATTTTTGGTGACAAAAGGAATTTCTGTCGGAGACGCTGTCGTTGAAGACTCGTCTAAGGCACGTGAAGGAAGGATACAGCTATGGTGAATTTAATTGAAGAAAACATAGCGCAAATACGCAGCCGCATAGCAGAAGCGGCAAGGAAAAGCGGACGCAGGGCGGAAGATATAAAATTGATGGGTGTTTCAAAATTTCATCCCATAGAGATGATGGTGGAAGCCTCCTCAAAAGTCGACCTGCTCGGTGAGAACAGAATACAGGAAGCATCAGACAAAAGGAATCTATGGCCCGAGGAGCTCAATACACCGTGGCATCTTATAGGGCACCTTCAGAGAAACAAAGCGCGTAAGGCTCTTGAGATATTCTCTGTCATAGAGACAGTGGATTCCCTTGATTTGGCTCGTATGCTCGACAGAATTTTAGCCGAGACTGACGTCATTTCTTATTCGGTATTTCTTGAAGTGAACATGTCAAAAGAGGCAACCAAAGACGGAGTAGACCCGCTGGATGCCCCTTATCTCGCCGAGCGCATTGCGGAGTATTGTCCCCGTATCGCAATAGACGGACTTATGACAATAGGGCCGCACGTGGACGACGAGGCAAGTGTCAGGAATTCTTTCTCGGGACTTAGAGAGCTTAGGGATAAAATACGAGCAGCTATAGGCAAAGATGTCCCGGAACTTTCTATGGGCATGAGCGGCGACTATGAAATTGCAATAGAAGAGGGCAGTACAATTGTAAGAGTGGGAACCGGAATTTTCGGAAACAGAGCTTAACATACGAAACAAACTTAGGAAGGAAGGTGTTTTTTTTGGCGGAACTGCTTACATCGCTTGATGTCGTCAATCAATCTTTTAAAAAGAGCATCAGAGGTTATGATGCTGCGGAAGTCGACGAATTTCTGGATAATGTCGCAGAGGCGCTTCAGAGTTATGCTCAGAGGAATAAAGAGCTGGAGCGCGATATGGCTGCTAAAGAAGAGAGGCTGGCTGAGTATGACAAAATGAAGAATGTCCTCAACGAGGCTCTCATTCTTGCTCAGAAAAGTGCCGATGACAGAGTCAAGAGCGCACGCGAGGCAGCTGCGAAGATAATATCGGACGCAGAAGCCAAAGCGGAAGAGATATGTTCTGATGCGGCTCAGGAAGCTGACAGGCTGCGCAGCGGAGTCTCTCAGATAAAAAACATCAGAGACCTCTATGAGCAGGAATTCAGAGGCATGCTGGCAAAATTTGACAACATGCTCAACCAGTGCATCTCATCTTCAAAGCTGGACAGAGCGGTAAACAGCGTGCTTGAAACAGAAGCGGAAACCGAGGAGGAAGATGCCCCGGAAGAAGAGAACTCATCTGACAGAAAAGACCTTGAAGCCGCATACACCATGCTTGGCGTGAACCCCAAGGAAATACTTAATTAAGCGAATAGTTGAAAAGCGAAGAAAGCAAAAAAGACGATTTTTTAAAGACAAAACTTAGCGCATTTGGCGGGGTAGGGCCGAAGCGCACAGAGCTTCTGTCTCTTCTTGGACTTGAAACAGCGGAGGATATATTAAATTTTTTCCCAAGACGCTATGAGGACAGACGCAATATATCATGCCTGTCGTCTCTTGCTCCGGGCCGTCCTTCGGTTGTCTTTGTAAAAGTAACAGAGATAGAGCGCCGCAGGCTCAGCAAACCCGGGCTTGAAATAGTCACGGCCGAGATAGAAGATGAGACAGGCTCTGCGCGCGCATTTTGGTTTAACAGAAAAGGTCTTGAATATGTCCTAAAAGCGGGAACGGAAGCAGCCATCTTCGGAACTCCCGAACTGCGCTCTTCAGTATTTGAATTTCCCAACCCGGAATTTGATATCTTAAAAGACAAAAATTCTAAAAATTCATTCATTGGTATTATTCCTATATATCCTTCAACAGCGGGGCTTCCTCAGAGATGGTTTCGCCATTTTGCGGAAAATGTCGTCTGCGAAGCTTTGCCGTTAGTGGAGGAGACACTTCCCGACTTTATAATAAAGAAAAGAAACCTTATGCCGCGAAAAGAGGCATTGGGCGCGATGCACGGGCCCTCTTCCCCCGAAGAGTGGAAGGAGGCCCGCAGACGTCTTGCCTATGAGGAGCTTTTGCTGGTTCAGAGTGCTATGTCTCTTAAAAGGAAAGTTTTTAAAGCAGGGAAAGCGGCTGCGGCAATAAAGCCAGGCAGAATGTACCGTGACTTTGTTTCATCTCTGCCATTCCAAATGACAGAATCACAGGAGAATGTTATGTCCGAGATATTTATGGACACGGAGCAGCCTTCTCCAATGTCTCGTCTGCTTCAGGGTGACGTAGGCTCTGGAAAGACGGTTATAGCCTTGGGACTTGCGGCGGCATCGGCCGACTCCGGTGTTCAGTGCGTTCTGATGGCTCCTACGGAAATATTGGCAGACCAACTGTTTCATCAGACAGAGAAATATCTTCTTCCTCTTGGAATTACCTCCGCGATTGTCAAGGGCGGTCAAAAAGCCTCAGAGAGAACTTTGACATTGGAAGCGATAAAAAGTGGAAAGATATGCGTTACAGTAGGGACTCATGCACTTCTTGACGAGAAAGTGGAGTTTCAAAATCTGGGTGCAGTAATAATAGACGAGCAGCATCGCTTCGGAGTATCCCAGAGGAGCGCTCTTTCAAAAAAAGGGGCAGCCATTCCTCATACTCTGCTCATGAGTGCCACTCCCATCCCCAGAACCCTTACCATGTGTTTTTTTAAGGACTTAGATATCTCTTTTCTGAAAGACAAGCCGAAAGGGCGCGTCTCCGTTGAGACAAGAATAATAGGAACGGAAAAAATGCGGGAACTTCTTCAATTCATATATGATGAAATCCGTACTGGAGGCAGAGTTTACTGGGTCTGTCCGAGAGTGTGCGACGAAGAATCCTCCTTAATGAAGAGAAAAACTTTTCTTGATAAATATTTTGCAAAACTGGGCGTCGCAATGGTGTACGGCGGCATGACATCGGATGAGAAAGAACAGGCTATATCCGACTTTCACAGCGGCAAGTGCAAAATACTGGCAGGTACGACCGTTATAGAAGTAGGAATCGATGTTCCGGAAGCATCTCTTATCGTCATAGAGTCGGCGGAAATGTTCGGCTTGTCTCAGCTCCACCAGCTTAGAGGCAGAGTCGGGAGGGGAACGAAAAGGGGAGTCTGTCTGCTTTTGGTATCATCTCAGGAAAAAATACAGAACCAAAGACTCTCGGTAATGGCGGAGACAGACGACGGATTTGCGATAGCGGAAGCCGATTTGCAGACAAGAGGATACGGGGAAGTGAGCGGCTCTTTACAGCACGGAAGCTCAGAATTTAAAACGGCAGACCTTTCGAAAGATGCGAAACTGCTGATGCAGGCGGCTGAAGATGCCGAAGAGTGGGTCTCAAATAATCAATACATAGACGAAGCCGTGAAATTTGCGGAAAATTTTTCGGAAATAAATTCACAGTGGCTCGGAGTGGGATAGAGTCGGTAATTTTCGTATTGATAATGCCACTTGTGAAAGCGGCGTTTTTTATGTACAATGTTCATATTGGCGTGAACCGCAAAGCATTTGTTTATTGCTTCTATATGTCAATAAAATTGAATAGCTTACAGTACATGACATACGTACCATGACAATTGAAAATTGAGGTGACAGGATAATGATATTAACAGCACTGTTATGTGTGATAACCGGGCTGGCAGTTGGTGCATTGGCCGGCTTTACTTATCACAAGAGTATTGAAACAAAAAAATTTAAAGGAGCTTTGTCGGAATCGGAGCGCATAATTTCCGAAGCGACAAAGAAAGCGGAACAGGCAAAACGGGACCTTATCTCAGAAGGTAAGGAAGAAACACACAGAATGAGACAGGATCTCGAAAGAGAGACTAAAGAACGCCGTAACGAACTTCAGCGTTCGGAGCGCCGTCTGGAACAGAAAGAAGAAAATCTCGACAAAAAAATCGAGAACATCAGCCGTAAAGAAGAAGAACTTCGCGATCGCCATGATCAGGCTCAGGAAAAGCTTAACGAGCTTGCGGAACGTGAACAGGAACTTATCTCAAAGCTGGAACAGATAGCTCAGCTTACTCGTGAAGAGGCAAGAGACATTCTCCTTGCGGAAGTTGAATCAGATGCTAACCACCTTATCGGGCTTAGGCTCAAAGAACTTGAGGAGCGCGCTAAGAGAGAGGCCGACAAAAAAGCACAGGAAATAATAGCAACAGCCGTACAGCGCTGCAGTGTGGAATTCACATCCGACGTTGTAGTCAGCGTGGTGAACCTTCCTTCCGATGAAATGAAGGGACGCATAATAGGACGCGAGGGACGCAACATCAGAACATTTGAAACGCTTACAGGAGTCGACCTCATAGTCGACGACACCCCTGAAGCGGTAACTTTGAGCAGCTTTGACCCTGTAAGAAGAGAAGTCGCCCGCCTATCGCTTGAAAGACTTGTCGTAGACGGTCGTATACATCCGGCACGCATAGAGGAAATAATAGAACGTGCCGAAAAAGACGTTCAGATACAGATACTTGAGACTGCTGAACAGGCTCTTCTTGAAACGGGAATCAAAAACATGCACGGTGAACTTACGAAGATAATCGGACAGCTTCGCTACCGCACCAGCTACGGACAGAATGCGCTGGCACACAGCCTTGAAGTTGCGCATCTTGCCGGAATAATGGCTGCGGAATTGGGTCTTGATGAAATCAAAGCCCGCAGAGCCGGTCTGCTTCACGATATAGGCAAAGCCGTTGACCATCAGGTAGAGGGACCTCACGCCAAAATAGGCGCCGACCTTGCCAAAAGGTACGGAGAAGCTCCCGATATCGTTAACGCAATTGCGGCGCATCATGAGGATGAAGAACCCCAGACAATCTACGCAATCTTGGTGGCTGCCGCTGACGCTGTCAGCGCATCACGTCCCGGAGCGCGCCGTGAAAGTCTGGATGCCTATGTCAAGCGGCTAGAGAAACTTGAAGAAGTCGCAAAATCTTTCAGCGGTGTCAGCAAAGCCTTTGCAATTCAGGCCGGACGCGAAGTTCGCGTGGCGGTAGCCCCGACTGTTCCCGACGAAGGCACAATGCAGAAATTGGCTTATGATATCGCGCGCAAGATAGAAGAAGAAATGAGATACCCGGGTCAGATAAAAGTAACTTTGATCAGGGAGACCAGAGCTGTTGAGTATGCTAAGTAGGCGGAATAAATGCGCATACTTTTTATAGGGGATATAATGGGCAGGCCCGGGCGCGACGCAGTCGTCCGGGCCATGCCTGTCCTCAAAGAGCAATTCGGCGCCTTTGATTTTATCATAGCCAACGGCGAAAACAGCGCCGCGGGCTTCGGACTGACTGAAAAAGTTATGAACGAGCTTTTTGACTCAGGTATAGACATAATAACGAACGGCAACCACGTATGGGATAAAAAGGAATTTATCCCCTTTCTCGACAGCGAACCGCGCGTTCTGCGCCCGGCAAACCACCCCGCCGGCACTCCGGGAAGGGGCTTTGCCGTATATGAAAAGAACGGAGAAAAATTGGCTGTTCTGTCGCTCCAGGGCAGAACTTTTATGCCTCCTCTCGATTGTCCTTTTCATGAAGCCCTAAAGCAAATAGAAGCCAGCGATGCTCCTTCGATATTTGTCGACTTTCATGCGGAAGCTTCATCAGAGAAGCGCGCTTTAGCCTTTTGGCTTGATGGAAAAGTTTCCGCCGTAGTAGGCACACACACACATGTGCAGACTGCCGATGAAGAAGTGCTTCCCGGAGGTACCGCATTTATATCAGATGCCGGTATGACTGGAGGACACGGAGGCATTATAGGGATGACATTTGAATCAGTCATACCTAAATTCCTTTACGGAACCCCCAGCAGATTTGAAGTCTGCGACAAAGATGTGCGTTTTCAGGCCGTTGTCATAGACATAGACGGTGAAACAGGCAGAGCTATGGATATACAAAGAGTGAATTTATCTGTACAAGATTTATAGTAAATTCAAAAAAACATTAAATTCAAAAACCGCGGTAAACATTTTTTATTGTTTACTGCGGTTTTTTTTATATTTTTATTAGTCCTATATAAAAAAATTAAGTTTGATTTCATAATGTACATGTAGAACGCAAGGTAAGACTTATTATTGAAGACAGAAAATAAACTTAATATTTATCTTGAATGTCAGATATTAAATTTGTCTGACATTTGTTTTTTAAATATTTATATGATATACAATAAAAATGCTTTCTGGTTAAGGCTTTGTGAGCTTTATTCATTATTTTAAGAGGAGTGGTTTTTGTGTCAGAAAAGAGAGATCAATGGAGCAGCCGCTTTGGTTTCATAATGGCAGCGGCAGGCTCTGCGGTAGGATTGGGTAATATATGGCGCTTTCCTTATATTACCGGAAAATACGGGGGAGCTGCTTTTGTTCTTGCCTACCTTGCGGTAATACTTATAATAGGCATGTCGGTAATGCTTGCGGAAATTACAATAGGGCGCAAAGCAAAGTTGGATGCGGTCGGTTCATTTAAAAAACTTGCCGGCGGAGCATGGCCCGTTGTCGGCTGGATGGGAATTGCCTGCGCTTTCATAATTCTTTCATATTATTCTGTTATAGCCGGTTGGACAGTAGCATACATGGTTAAATCTTTCGGCGGCCTTATGGAGATTACCGGTGCGGAGCAGGCCGGCAAAATTTTCGGCGATTTTGTTTCAAACCCGGCACAGGCTATTTCATACCACATTCTCGTAATGGCAGTTGTTTCCGGGATAGTCTTCAAGGGTATCAGCGGCGGCATAGAAAAGAGCTGCAAAGTTCTTATGCCTGGACTTTTTATCATATTGATAATACTCATTATTCGTTCTGTCACACTTCCGGGAGCAGGTGCCGGACTTGAATTCTACCTCAAGCCTGATTTCTCCAAGCTTAACGGAGAAGCCATACTTGCCGCTGTGGGACAGGGATTCTTCTCCCTCTCGCTTGGCATGGGGGCTATAATAACCTACGGAAGCTACCTTCATGACGACGAAGACCTTCCTACCGCTGCTCGTTCCATCGTGCTGCTGGACACATCCGTCGCAGTTCTCGCAGGTCTCGTAATATTTCCGGCGGTATTTGCGTTTGGAATAGAGCCTGGCGCAGGCCCCGGACTCACATTTGTAACACTCCCGGTGGTCTTTGCAAAAATGCCTATGGGCGCTCTCTTCTCCTTTGCATTCTTCCTCCTTCTCTTTATAGCGGCCCTTACCTCTGCAATATCCCTGCTTGAGGTTGTCGTTACATATGCGATAGACCAGCTTAAATGGAGCAGAACACGTTCCGCTCTCATCATGGGAGTCGCTATAACCCTTCTTGGCATACCTTCAGCCCTCTCTGTCGGAGGACACATACCGCAGATTGCAGGCAAAGACTTCCTTGATGCAGCCGACTTCCTTACAAACAACATAGTAATGCCTCTCGGCGGAATCTTCATATCACTCTTTATAGGCTGGTTCTGGACAGATGGGGCAAAGGCCGAAGTAACGAACAACGGCAAAAAAGTATTTCCGCTTTATTGCGTCTGGATGTGGATATGCAGAATCATCGCTCCTGCAGCCATAGCTATAATATTTATCTCCGGTCTTAAGTGGTAGCTTAAAATAAGTGGTAGCTTAAAATAAAGCGAAAAAAGCCGAAGAGGCGCACCTGCCTCTTCGGCTTTATTTATTCCCTATGTTTTTAAGCTTCTCCGCGATTTTCGTATAGACAGGCATAGCGATATTGTACTTCTCTCCCATTCGCACCGCCTCATATATCAGTCCGTCTATTTCCGAGCTTTTCCCATCTCTTATATCCCTCTGCATAGACGCTGTCGCAGAGGGGCTTAATGCGTCCAATATACTTAAATTCATACTCACTATATCTATGCCAAAATCTATGCCCATTGCGCGTGCGAGAGAGTTGAGTTCCTTAACCAGATTTATGAAAGTTTCCCTCTCCTCTCCCTCTTTCTGCATGGATGAGGCTTCGATGTTATAATATTGACCGCACGCTGCCATAGGTGAGACAAAAGTGTACTTGCGGAACGCGTCTCTTTTAATGTTATCAGAAAGCACAGTGCTTATGCTGCTTTTTACAAAATCGTCCCTTATATTCTCAAATATCGCAGCACGTTCGCTATTTTCCCTCTGACCGAATACTACTCTGAATATGTCTCCTCTGCGTCTTATTACCCCAGCCTTCTTTATCTCCGCCGCTATGTAGATGCAGCCTTCCGCAACCAGCAGATTTTTGAGCTCTTTCTGAAGAGACGCTCCGAGTTCGTATATGTTGAGAAGCGGAATAAGAACTGTTCCATCTTTTGCCCTCTCTCTTATGAAAGGTATGAGTTCTGCTGCAGAGTAGCTTTTGACGCACAATAATATGACGTCGGGGCTGTCATGATAGTCCGCCGCATCAAAGGCCCTCACACCGGTCACCGTATAAGTTCCCCTATTCGTCCCCTCTATTGTGATTCCGGATTTTTTTATGGCATTCAGATGTTCCCCTCTTGCAATAACCGATACATCAAGTCCTGCTTCTGTCATAGAAGCTGCTATGCTGCCGCCTGTTCCTCCGGCTCCGATTATCAGATACTTCATAAACTGCCCTCCGCTGATTTCAAAAAGTTATATTAATCGACTGTCATATTTTATCCCAAGAAGAGCAAAATCCGCAAAAGGTACTTTGTGCGAATAATACGCCTTTTGCGTTTTTTAAAATAAGTATAACTATCACTGATTAAATACAGAATCAAAGCTATATTATAAAAATAGTAAATTACACGCGGGGGTGTTGTTATGGAGAAAAAGGCAGCTGCAGCAAACTATATTTCTGAAATAATTGCAAAAAGATGGAGCCCTAGGGCGTTTCTTTCAAAGCCTATAGAGAATGAAAAAATAATGTCGCTGTTTGAAGCTGCCAGGTGGGCACCTTCGGCATATAACGAGCAGCCGTGGCGCTTTATAACAGCTACATCCGAAGACTCATACCAGCACACGAAGATGCTTTCATGCCTTGTGGACGCAAATAAGGCCTGGGCTAAAAAAGCTCCTATGCTTATCATACTTGTGGTAAAAAAGAATTTTGAGTTTAACGGCAAACCCAACCGCTGGGCTATGCACGACTGTGGTTTGGCTCTTGAAAACCTTCTGCTTCAAACTGTGGAGCTTGGGCTGGCGGCTCACCCGATGGCAGGATTTTCTGTCGATGCGGTAAAGAGCGGCTACTCTGTGCCTGACGACTATGAGCCTCTTGTCGCAATAGCGGTGGGGTATCCCGGAGAGCCGGAAATGCTTGAAGGCGAGCTTCTCGAAAGAGAAAAAGATCCGAGAGAGAGAAAAGAGATTTCAGATTTTGTCTTTAACGGAAAATGGGGAAAGTAATATAATAGGCAGAATATAAATTGACTGAGCGGGGCGGGGAAACAGAGCTCCGCTCTTACTTTGTAAAAATCAGGACATACCATCTTCATAAAACGATATAAGAGTTATAATGGTATGTATTAAAGGGGTGCCTTGAATGAATAAACGGATATTGTCCGCAATACTTATACTGTTCTTAATATTCAGCGTCTCGGGGCAGGCATATGCCGATACGGCTCCTCTTGGTATGAGCTTTGATGACAATTCAGCTCTTGATACCTTTTTATATGTCATCACTACATGGGGAAATGTTCTTGCAAAACTTACCGGTTCTTACGACACTCTTGCCAACATAGGCAGATTCTCGCACATGGCTGAGTCTTGGTATAATTTTGTAAAGAGCGGCGGCTTTACTCCCGAAATTTTCTTTAAGACTATTCTCGATTTGTTTGACCTGAACCTTCTCTTTGACGAAGAACATCACGGTGAAAGCTACTCTATATGAGCGCCTATGTTTATATTCTGCTCTGTTCTGACAATACTTTATACACAGGTTGGACTAACGATATAGATAAACGTCTTTCTGCACACAACAGAGGAAGCGGTGCCAAATACACAAGAGGGCGCGCTCCTCTTGTTCTGGTGCACTGTGAAGAGTTTGCTACAAAGGAAGAAGCTCTGTCACGCGAGGCCGAGATAAAAAAGATGCCGCGCTGTAAAAAACTGAAACTGGTAAAACTACTTAAATAATTGCAAATAAGTTGATGAATATACACTATAAGATGTACAATACCTTGGCTTTTGAAATAATGTAAGGGCAATGATTAGTCTCAAATAAAGAGGGTGTTTCAACATGAAGGGTCATACAGATGTAGTGCTTGGTGTTCAGTGGGGAGATGAGGGCAAAGGGCGTGTCGTTGACGTTCTTGCCGCAAAATCTGACATGGTTGTCCGCTATCAGGGCGGAGCAAACGCAGGTCATACCGTGGTTGTTGAGGATGAAAAGTACGTCTTCCACTTACTGCCTTCGGGGATTCTCTATCCTGACAAAGTCTGTATTATAGGCAACGGTGTCGTGCTTGATCCGGAAACACTTTTTGAAGAGCTTGACGGACTGATATCAAGAGGCAAAAAGCTCGCGCGTCTTGTTATAAGCCACGGTACTCATATAGTCATGCCCTATCATAAGCAGCTTGACAAGCTTGCGGAAGCGGCACGCACCTCTTCCGAAAAAATAGGAACGACCGGCAGAGGCATCGGGCCGTGCTACGCGGATAAATACGAAAGAATAGGAATAAGAGCCGAAGATTTGACGCGCCCAGACATACTGGCGGAAAAACTTAAAATAGCGGTAAAGCTGAAAAATGAGATACTGACGAAAATATACGGCGAAAAGCCTCTAGATTTTGACGCCATATATTCCGAAGCGCTGAAATGGGGAGAGCGCATAGCTCCGATGCTCGGCGACGCCTTCTTGGAGATAGACGCAACAGTGAAGTCAGGCCGCAATGTGCTCTTTGAAGGAGCACAGGCCACATTGCTTGACATAGACCACGGCACATACCCCTTTGTTACAAGCTCAAGCCCATGCGCCGGCGGAGCATGCACAGGCTCTGGCATAGGGCCAGGCAGGATAGACAGAGTTATCGGAGTCGTAAAAGCCTATTGCACCAGAGTGGGCGAAGGTCCCTTCCCCACGGAGGATAAGGGAGAGCTCGGCGACACTCTTCGCAGAAACGGCGGCGAATACGGAGCAACAACGGGACGTCCGAGACGCTGCGGCTGGGGTGACCTTGTTGCAGTGGACTATGCGGTAAAAATTAACGGCATTGACGGAATAGCTCTCACGAAACTGGACGTTCTCTCCGGTTTCGACGAGATAAAGATCTGCACCTCCTATGATATAGACGGTGAAAATTACGGACACTTCCCAAGCAGCTGCTCAGTCCTTGCCAAAGCGAAGCCTGTCTATGAGACATTGCCCGGCTGGAAAGAGGATATCAGCAAGTGCCGCAGCTTTGAAGAGCTTCCGAAAGAGGCTCAGGCTTATGTAAGGTTTATCGAAGAAAAGTCCGGAGTCCCCGTTCTGCTCATAGGAGTCGGAGTCGGCAGAGAGGACACAATTCAAAGAGGCATATAATAGTGAGCCGATGCTGCGCACCATCTGATGGCAAACAGGCAGACTCGCACAAAATCAAAGATTTTCACCTCTCTGACCGTAATCAGCGGGAGATACGTTTGTAGTTTATTGAAGTCTTTGCCCGCCAACAGGCAAATATCGTTATATATGAGATGCGCCCCGTTATCAAACGGGGCGCATCTTGCTATTTGTCTTCGTCCTCTTTGCGCAAAGCCGTGGAGGGAAGCTCCACTATTTCGCCCTCATCCTCAAAACCGGAATCCTGCTTCACATAGTCGCCGCTGTCATTTTCTTCAAATGTTTCCTCGATAATTTCAGGGTTGTCCGATGTACTCTCTTGTCTGGCTGAATGGGGATCATAAGTTCTGTTTGTGTAAACTTTAAAATACGATCCGCCGCGCAGCAGATTGTAAATTATCATAGCGAAAACAGCGATAGCTATCAGCCCAAGAAACATAATCATAGCGGGAAAAGCAAAACCAAAAACAAGAGTTCCAAGCAGTAAAAATATTAAAAATCTCATATATTATCCTCCGTTATAAGCGAGATTAAAGAAAGTCCTCCGTACTTTTTACTAAGTGTATGGCACCTGCCGAGGCCAGAGAACTGTACATATCGTCTGCAACACTTTTGGGCTGAATAGCGCTCATGCAGTCTTCAAGAATATATATCTTTTCCTGAGTTTCTCTGTCATGTGCGAAAAGTTCCAGCATCTGCACCAACGTCTCATATACACAGTAATCCTTAGCTTCTCCGGCAATTACTACCTTGTCGTACTTTGCCAGCTCGGAGATAAAATAGTCGTTGACATAACCTTCAGGGTCATATTCAGGCTTAATTATTCCGTAAAATTCCGTGACTTCCTGCTGTCCTTTGACAAGCCTCATCAGAGAGCTGTTTCGGGCAACAGAGTGGAAATATGCCATATTTGCGAACTGATTTTCAAGAGCCGCTCCCGATGTTCCCTGCAAACAGTGATAGGGCCATATACAGAGAGTTTTTTTCTTGTCGGCTTCAAGGTGCTTTAAGTACTCAAGAGTTTTCTCAGATTCAGCATTGGGCCTCCAAAGACCGTTCTCAGCATCCTCCAGAGTTATCAGAGTAAATGGTGCTGGGAAATTGCCATCCCTATCGCTCCACCACGACTGGTGGAATATCTGGTGAGGTGTGTGTGTGTCGAGAGAGACCGCAATCTTTGTTATCTTGTTCAAGTTGGAATATATAAAGCTAGTAAGCTTTGCGACATCTTCCGATGCCCCTGAGACTCCGAGAGCCCCTCCATCCATAAAATCCTGCTGTACGTCAACTGCGACAAGCAGAACCTTCTCTTTGTCGCATTCAGAAGGAGGGCAATTTTCCTCGCGTGCTGCCTTCAAAATCTCATTTATCAGCAGAGGATTTTCCGGTTTTCCTATATATTCTTTTCTGACGATATCTCCGTACATTGTTTTCAAGGCGCATCATCCCTCAATAATAAATTAATAAGAGGTAAACTCAGGTTCTTACTTTCTCACAATAGTGCCTTTGCTGTCAATGTTTTTTATCTTATCCTGTATAGACGGACTATTTCTGCCTGCTGTGGGTCAAACGACCTCTATCCCAACCATATATAGCGGAAAAAGTGTGAAAGCGATTGACACAAGGAAATTTCTGAATTAGAATTCACTCATCATTAATGAGTAATACAAGAGATGAGCATAGAAGCTATGTGCCAATTTAACTAAATTACCGGGATTTCTGCTTCTATACGCGCAAGACGCCTATCTGTTCCATCTGTGCATAGGGTCGATTCATAAATAAATCTGTTTATTGAACATTATCAAAATCAGGAGGATGAAAAATGCTTTGCGGAAAAATATTGCTTAATTTGCTGAAGGAGTACGGGGTAAAATGCGTATTTGGCCTTCCGGGAGAAACTACTCTGCACTGGTACGATTCATGGAAGGATTTTAAAGACATAGAACATGTAATGGTCAGAGACGAAAGAAATTCTGTCTTTATGGCTGAAGCTTACGCCAAGGTAAGCGGAAAGCCAGGGGTATGCGAAGGGCCAAGCGTAGGCGCACCTCATATGCTTCCGGGCATAGTCGAAGCATGGAGCTCATGCGTGCCGATTATAGCTATAACTTCGGATATTCCTCTTTACGGTGAAAAACACAATGTTCTTACGGGGGCGGATCAGACTTCAATGTTTAAGGCGTTTGTCAAAGAGAGTCTGACAGTGCATAAAGCGTCGGAACTTCCGTTTATTGTAAGACGCGCTTTCCGCCTCGCCTCTTCGGGACGTCCCGGCCCTGTTCACATCCGTCTTCCCCAAGATGTTCTCGACGAAGACATTGATGTGTCAGATCTCTTCGCGCAAAGGGAATTTGGGTTTTGCCCAGGCAAACGTTTTGCATCTTCCGAAGACGAAATTTTTCTCGCTTCAGAAATCTTAAAGAATGCGGCTCGACCTGTATTTATATGCGGCCAGGGCGCTGTGACATCAGGCGCATGGGATGAGGTGCGAGATGCGGCAGAGATGTTCGGAGCCGCCGTGCTGAGCACTATAAGCGGCAAAGGAATCATAGATGAAAATCATCCTCTCTCCTGTGGGGTCTGCGGTGCAAGAGGAGCCAACAGCTTTTCCAACGGTGTCGCGAATGATGCTGACGTAATATTTTTTATAGGCTCAAGTACCGATTCGGCAGGCACCGCAGGGTGGAAGGTTCCCTCGAAAAACAGTGCGGCAAAAATTATTCAGCTTAATGTAAGTGAGGGTGAACTCGGCAATAATTACAGAGCCGACCTCTCTATGCAGGGAGACGCTAAAGAAACTCTTTCAGTAATGCTTTCACTTTCTGCAGGCTTCAAAAAGGATTTTGAAGCCTATAAAAAGTCGCTTGCTGAGAGACGGGCTGTTTATGAGGAATCGCTGAAAGAGGCCAAAGAGTCAAAATCCTTCCCGATACATCCTATTGCTTTAATGGCCGCAATCGAAGAAGCAATGCCGAAAGACTCTATACTTGTCGTTGACCCCGGCATAGCTGCTGTATACTCTGCCGGCTTTATAAAGGCCGCAGGGGGGAGAAGAACTTTTATATGCAACTTTGCCCAGGGAGCATTGGGCTATGCTGCAGGAGCTTCTATAGGTGCCGCAAAGGCATCTCCCGAGAGCACAATAGTTCATATAACAGGGGACGGAAGCTTAGGCTTCTGCACCGGTGAGTACGAAACTTTGGCTAGAACCGGCTGCAATGTTAAAGTCCTGCTGATAAACAACCGTTCTTTCGGCTGGATAAGAGTCTCAAACTCTATGGCATTTGATAACGAGCCTTTTGCCACAGAATTCTCCAATGTGGATTATCTCAAAATAATGCAGGGCTTTAACATACCGGCGGAACGTGTTGAAAGAGAGTGTGAGCTTGGAGACAAACTCAGAAAATTATTTGAAAAACCAGGGCCCGCCTTCCTTGAAATCCCCTGCGATCCCGAGGATAGGTGCGTGCCTCCTGTGCCTGGCTGGGCAGAGAAAGTGCGGGCGCGCGGGGGGAAAAGTTACTATTAGCTTCTGTCATATGCCGATAATATACAAAGCTGCGGAACCGAAAGGTTCCGCAGCTTTGTTAGTAACGCTTATTCTTCTTAGGCTTTCTTGCCCCTGTTTCCTTTTTGGAGAAATTATTTTCACCTCTCCATGAGGGTTTTGCCGGGCGTGTGCCCTGAGGCTTTTCGCCGTACTTTGGTCTGTCTCCGCTCTCGGCACTGCGCGGATTCTGTGCTTTGTCGCCGTATCTCGGCTTGTCGCGCTGAGACCAATCGCCGCGGGGAGAGTTCTGCCTGTCGCCGTAAGAGGGCTTTTCGCGCTTTGCCCATTCGCCTCTCATGCCCTGAGGCTTTTCGCTGTACTTTGGTCTGTCCCCGCTCTCGGCACTGCGCGGATTCTGTGCTTTGTCGCCGTATCTCGGCTTGTCGCGCTGAGACCAATCGCCGCGGGGAGAGTTCTGCCTGTCGCCGTAGGAGGGCTTTTCGCGCTTTGCCCATTCGCCTCTCGTGCCCTGAGGCTTTTCGCCGTACTTTGGTCTGTCTCCGCTCTCGGCACTGCGCGGATTCTGTGCTTTGTCGCCGTATCTTGGCTTGTCGC
>CAYRAI010000024.1:30591-34488 GCA_964422205.1 uncultured Synergistaceae bacterium
TCGCCGTACTTTGGTCTGTCTCCGCTCTCGGCACTGCGCGGATTTTGTGCTTTGTCGCCGTATCTAGGCTTGTCGCGCTGAGACCAATCGCCGCGGGGAGAGTTTTGTCTGTTGCCGTAAGAGGGCTTGTCGCCGTATTTCGGCTTATCATTGCGTTGTGTGCTTCCGTCTTGTGGCTGGGCTTCTGATTCGCCCTGCCCTCTGTATGAAGGACGTGCTTCTTTCATCTTGCCGCTGCGGTAGCGTTCCTGCTCGGGCTTGTCAAATTTCCTGCGTTTGACATAGCGTTCTTCGACAAAGCCTCCGGAAGGACGCTTGGTAACTTCGCCTCTTTCGGCATTTGAGGCGCTGCGGCTGTAGTCGCCTGTGCGGGGTTCCCTCTTTCGTGCATTTTGCTCCGGTCTGGCTTTAGGCTCTTCACGCCTTGTCATGTCGGCCGTTGTTACAGTATGGGGCTTAGGTTCAAGGGCGCAGGGAGCGCCGTTCATAGTCTTTCTTCTGAGCTGTCCGCATGCTGCGTCAATATCCGCTCCCTGTTCCGAACGTATTTCGGCTTCAAAACCGGCTGTTGTGAGTATTGTGCGGAAGCGCAGGATGTCCTCAGGCTTCGGCTTTTCATAGCGTCCGTCAACGGCATTAAAGGGAATGAGATTGATAAACACATGTATGCCTTTGAGGAAGCGAACCAAGAGACGCGCGTGTTCTATGCTGTCATTTACGCCTCCGAAAAGGGCATATTCTATTGTTATTCTGTCCCCCGTCGCACTTTGGTACTCCTGCATGGCCTTGCGAAGCTCTGACAAGGGGTAAGTCTGGTTTACAGGCATCAGCATGCTGCGAAGCTCGTCATCCGCGGCGTGAAGTGAAATTGCCAGCCTAAGCCCAAGGCCAGACTGTGCAAGCTGATTTATACCTGGGATAATGCCCGAGGTTGATATCGTTATGTGTCTTATTCCAAGGTTTCTCTGTTTCGGAGAATTCAGCATGCGAACGGACTTGAGAACGGCATCGGTGTTAAGGAAAGGTTCTCCCATTCCCATGTAGACGACATTGTTTATCTCATGGTCAAGTGTTTTCTCCATTGCGAGAAATTGCCCCGCTATCTCTCCGGCTGAAAGGTTTCTGATGTAGCCAGAGAGCCCCGTCGCGCAGAATGTGCACTGGAGAGGGCATCCGACCTGAGTTGAGATACAGGCTGTCAGTCTGTCGTTTTGGCGGAGCAGCACAGATTCAACGCTGTGTCCGTCACGGAGCTGCCACAGATATTTTCTCGTTCCGTCAATAGAGGAACGCTGCTCGCTGATGAGCATTGGAGCGCTGAAATCCGCGCGGGAATTCAGAAGTTCTCTGAGTGGCAGCGAGAGGTTTGTCATCTCGTCAGTATCAAAGATTTTCTTTTCCCAAATCCACTGACATATCTGGTCAGCGCGGAATTTCGGCTGCTTAAGTTCTTCTGTGAGCCACGTGACCCACTCTTCGCTGTTTAAATCCAGTGCGTAAATTTTTTCAGTCATTAATTTGCCCAAGGCTGGCTGAGATCCTGGTAGAGAGGGAATTCCTCAGCAAGAGCCGCCATGCGAGCCTTGACTTCCTTTCTTATTGTCTCATTTTCTGGATTTGAAAGCACCATGTCTATTGCGTCGGCTATCTTTTCCATCTCTTTTTCTTTCATGCCGCGCGTTGTTACGGCAGCTGTCCCAAGTCTGACTCCGCTTGTTACCATCGGTTTTGCGGGATCAAAGGGGATCATATTTTTGTTGCTTGTTATTCCGACTGCCGCCAAGAGGTTTTCTCCGTCTTTGCCCGATACATTGCGTGAACGCAGGTCAAGCAGTATAAGGTGGTTGTCCGTTCCGCCTGATACCATGCGGAATTTTCTGTCGGAGAGAGCTTTAGCGAAAGCTGCGGCATTGCTTACTACCTGATGTGCGTAGCACTTGAACTCATCCGTTGAAGCAAGCATAAATGTGACGGCTTTGCCTGCTATGGACTGTACAAGAGGCCCTCCCTGAATTCCGGGGAATACTGTCTTGTCGAGAAGCTGGGCGTACTTTTCTTTGCAGAGCACAAAAGCTCCGCGCGTTCCGCGAAGTGTTTTGTGAGATGTCGAGCTTACGAAGTCAGCATAAGGCATCGGGTTTGGATGCACTCCGCCTGCTACAAGCCCTGCTATGTGAGCCATGTCCACAAGCAGAACAGCTCCAACTTCGTCCGCTATGGCGCGGAAACGCTGAAAGTCTATAAAGCGAGGGTAGGCGCTTGCTCCCGCAACTATAAGCTTGGGGCGGCTCTCTTTTGCCAGACGTTCTACTTCATCATAGTCGATAGTCTCCGTATCTCTGTTCACACCGTAACCTACTATGTTATAAAAACGGCCTGAAAAATTAACGGGATGTCCGTGTGAAAGATGTCCGCCGTGATCAAGTTTCATTGAGAGGACTGTGTCCCCGGGGTTTACCGTTGCAAAGAATACAGCCTGATTCGCACTTGCTCCTGCATGGGGCTGGACGTTCGCGTGGTCAGCTCCGAAGAGCTTACAGGCGCGTTGTATCGCAATCTCCTCTATGGCTTCGACATACTGGCAGCCGCCGTAGTACTTTTTGTGAGGATAGCCTTCGGCATATTTATTTGTCAAAATGGAACCCTGTATCTCAAGAAGAGCCCTCGGTACAAAATTCTCTGATGCAATTAGCTCAATGTGAACCCTTTGCCTTGCAAGTTCGTCATTTGTAAGCTTAAAAATATCAGGGTCAAGTGTACTGAGTGTTTCTGACATTATCTGGTTCATTATATATAACACTCCTTTGCAGATGTATATGTTACTATATCCGCAATATATTATACCAGTGAAAGAACTTTTATAGAATCGATAAAAGGTCTATCTTGTTATTTACTTCAATCTCTTACTCCCGAACCAGGCTGAAACATAAGTACGGCATAGGGTATGGGGCGTTCTTTATCTCCGCTGTTGCTCGGAAGTGTAAATGTCATGTCTCTCCACCAGAGCGAGCTTGAACCTCCTCCGTCAAGGTTGAGCGCGTCAGTCATACCAAGCCATTTGCAGAAACGGCGTGTCTCTTCTATCGTGGTCCCGACGCTGTGCATATTGTCCCTTCCGTCTATCACACACCACATTACACGTTTGCCGTCAGTGCCTACAAGAGTCCTCGGATGGCGGAAATCCAAAACGTTTGGATGAACTTTTTCCGTATTGTCTGCAGAAACTCCTCCCGAAATAAGCAGAGGCCCTGCCTGCAGCATTTCGGTGTAGTTATTCAGATCACGGTTCTTAGCTATATCTGCAATCTTCTTACCGTCGATAAAGATAAATTCTCCTCTGTCATTCCAGCCGAAAGCGGAGCGGTTTGGCCAAAACTTCGCATTGTCCATATGTCCCTGACGTCTTAAAACTCCGATAGGCTTGGCTCCGGCAAAGTAGCCTCCGTTTATGCCGCCTATCACTCCGTAATTTTCACCGGCTATTGTGGCAAGTGGTGCTTTATTTGCCCCTACCATTACCGCAGTGGCTATCTGACAAGGTGTATTTTTCATGTCTACCGCAAGCACAGCGGCAAAAAGAGGCTCGTTGATGCCGTTTTTTATATCCCCGTTTGCGGAGGAAGAAGGATTTCCAATACCATGCTTTATCAGTACAAGTTCGGTTCCTTCCCAAGAAAAAGATGCTTTCCACGAAGCGGACTCCTTGCACTTTTTTATCCATTCGCGAAAAGCGGGAATGTCCTCAAGTGTCAGAGGCGCGTCAAAAGATGAGAGGACGGAGGACGGCAGAGAGGGCTTCATTACGGAAGCTATCTCGTAAAGAGAATCCTTTTCGCTCCACTCAGGGAGAAGAGCAGCTCTGTCATAAGCCTCTATGACAAAACCCCATCCCATCGC
>CAYRAI010000025.1:0-34132 GCA_964422205.1 uncultured Synergistaceae bacterium
GATTAAAAAGCTAAACCCAGATTTAGTCTATGTTTTTGCTCCTTCTCGTCTCCCCACTATGCTCCTGTGCGGGGTAAAGCGGCTTTGGTTCTAAGCCTCTAAAGGTTCAAAACCAACGACACGTCTCCCCGCACAGACCCATTGCGGGGAGACGAGAAAAAAGCTAAACAGAGATTTAGCATTCTACAACATTTCACGCAATGCGAAGCGAGCACTTCACCATCTTTCACGCGAAGCAACCTCCGCGAAGCGACCGCTACGCAGCGATGCCTGCCTCTGCCCCTGACAATCGTTCAACAACTGCTCAACCATCGTTCAACGCCCATGCACTTCTCCCCCGAAATATTCTTACATGCCTAAATTTATGGTTCTGGTATTGACTGTGTCTTTTTTGCCTTTTTTCTTCATTGTAAGAGGCGATATGCCTGTTGCTATGAAGGCTATTTTTTCTGCAAGATTGAGTACGTGGTCGGATATGCGCGAAAGGTGGCGCAGTATCCACATGGATGCAAAAAGTTTAGCTGTTGTTAAGTCCTGCAGGGATGTCGGCGATGAATTTTTCATTAACTCTTCGACAGCACCGTCACGCAGCACATGTACCTTGTGTCTGGACGCGCGTGTCAGTTCCACAATAGAAGGATCTTCTTTTATAAATGCATCCAACGCCGCTTTGAGCATTGTCATATCAAGTTCCGCCATTTCGTCTATTTCGTTCATCATAAGGCAGTCTTTATTCGGGTCTATCGCCGCGAGCTTTTGGAGACGGAGGGCTACGTTTACAGCTTGATCTCCTATACGTTCCAGATCTGTTATTATCTTCATTACTACATATACGAATCTCAGATCTTCGCGCATCGGCTGACGCATTGCTATTGAGTACAGGCACTCTTGATCTATCTGTTCTTCCAGTTCGTCTATAACGTCGTCATTTCCGATAACTTTGTCTGCAAGCTCCAAGTCAAATGCCCGCAGTGCATTCATCGCGTTTAGCAGGGCATCGGATGCCTTAGCTCCCATATCACTTACCATGTCTTTGAGGCGCGCTTTGTCAGAGGCATAAAGATATGCCTCTATAACCTGATTCTCGTTTTTTTTATTTTCAAGAGAAGTCATCTCTCATTCCTCCGTTTCTTTCACGCTCGTAGGGTCTGTTTTATATTCGGGAAAATTAAGGTCGAAATCAACATCTTCATCTTCAGCCAATATTTTT
Organism: uncultured Synergistaceae bacterium; assembly: GCA_964422205.1. GTDB lineage: Bacteria > Synergistota > Synergistia > Synergistales > Synergistaceae > CAZNYN01. The sequence goes on from CAYRAI010000025.1 coordinate 1,211, forward strand.
GACATTCCCAGAAAACTTTGCATAAGAGAAACCATTCTTATAGCACGAGAGACATGTCTGTCATAGAGCACATCATTTAATTCGCGTCTTATCTGCCCCGACATGATATTCATTTCGGTTTCAAGACTCTGTGTACGTGAGATAAGCCCTTTCTCCCCTATTACAAAGGCTCTCAGACACGTCCTCATCATTTTACGCGACAGTTTTGCCCAGCTCTCCCAACGATCGTGCCCAAGTTTGCTATTCAAAACGGAGCGAACTTCATCGCCTGTCAGGAAATCTTTAAGGCTGCCTCCTAGGCTGCGGGCCATTATTCTCATTACTGACATTGTATGACTTATCGAAGAAAATTGCTTTTTCAGCAAATTATTATCTGAGGGTATTCGTATTTTATAACAGTATTCCTGGCATGCTTCGCTCAGTTCGTCGATGTCTCCCGGCAGCTTATCGAATACTTTCATATTTCGCTGCTGTGGCTCAAGCAGCATTTGGAGATACGCCTCCATAAAATTAGATAACCGTGTCATCTCGCGTGAAAGAAGCATTACGGCTATGAATGGGACCGTAAGCATATCATCATCCAAATACTTAGGCTGTCCCATAGATCCTTCGCCGTTGATAAGCTTTATGACAATACAGCTCAGCAATCCGGTAAAAGGTATGAAAATCAATATGTTAAAAACTGCTATGAGCACCTGTCCGTAAACAAGCTGGTTCGCGACAGAGACATTGTGTGACGTCATCCAGATATTGACAAAGGGAGTCAGCGCTATAAACAATAACCCGCCTATCAGTTTGTAAGAGAATGTCGCAAAACCGAGCCTTTTTGCGCTGAGCCTTCCGCCCAACCCTGCAAGAACTACCATAGTAGTAGAGCCTATATGAGCTCCAAGCGCTATCGGAAGCGCGGACGCAGCGGGCAGAACTCCCGATGCTGCAAGCGTTATGCCAAGAGCCATTATTGCAGAGCTGCTTTGGAGAATGCCGGCACCGAGAAATGAAGCTATGCCCATCAGCCAGACATTTGAAGCAAAGCCAGTAACTACACTTTTGAATTCCACATCCGCAAACATTGGATTAGTTCCCATGCCTATAATCAGCATACCGAGGAATATCAATGCCAGACAGCGGATAAGCCCTGCCATCATCCATATCCATCTTGTTTTAGTTTTCGAAAAAAAATAGCCTATGGCAAACAATAACGGCGCATACGCAAAAAGGTTAAGGCTAAGCAGGAAGGAAACAAAGGTTCCGCCTAAGCTTGCACCCATCATTACATAGATAGATCCCGCAAATGAGAGCATTCCAGCGTCCACAAAGCTTACCGCAAAAGATGTGGCAATTGTGCTGCTTTGAGTGATGGCGGAGAGCATCACCCCAAATAGGAAAGAGCGGCACTGCCCCGAAGTGTAGCAGCTGATTTTATCGCGAAATTCACCGCCGAAACTGCTCTTAAAGAATGCAGAGCTCTCTTGCACTCCATAGAGAAAGAGCGCCAAGCCGCCTAGAATGTATATCAGATAGTAAAGATAGGTCAAAATGCTCCTCCCCCATTTCCGCAGATATAAATAGACACTGTTTGGCAGAAAAATCTTCTGCAGCAGGTACGAGCCGAACCATCAGCACGTAAAGCAGTGCCGCAGCCGCTTATTTTATCAACCGGCTTGTTGTAATTATTACGGCAGAACGCTGTGTGTGCCACGCGTACTGCCGCCTGTCCGTATCTTCGGATTTACTGTGTTTTATGCTTTGCGCGAAGTCCGCGCACAATCGGTGCAAGCAGAGAAAGTGCGGAAAGAGACAGCAGCACTGCGCTGAGCGGACGAGTAAAGAACATTTGCGGCCCGTCCATCAACAGTGTCATCTGCAAATTCATTTCTATCAGAGTCCCGAGCACAAGTCCCAGAACAATAGGAGAAGACGGGTAGTGAAATTTTGAAAGCAGCCATCCGATAACTCCGAACGATGCACAGACACCGACATCAAAAAGCGAAGACCTGACTGCATAACTGCCTATTATTGAGAACGCAAATATCATGGGGTAGAGCAGGCTTTTAGGTACCATAGTAACTTTTATCCAGAGCCTTGCACCGATAAACCCTACAATAAGCAGAATGATATTCGCCACAAAGAGGCTTGAAAAAAGAGTGTAGACGATCTCGGGGTGTTTTGCAAAAAGTTCAGGTCCTGGGCGAAGTTCATGGATCATCAGAGCGCCGATAAGAACCGCAGTCGAAGCGCTTCCCGGAATACCGAGAGTAAGGAGCGGTACAAGAGCGCCTCCCACAGAACTGCTGTTGGACGCTTCCGCCGCAGTTACGCCTTCGAGGCTTCCCTCTCCGAACTTTTCGGGATGTTTGCTGAGTCGTTTTTCAACATCATAAGCGATAAACGACGCAATCGTACCGCCAGCACCGGGGAATATTCCTATAATCGTGCCGAGAACGCCTGCCCTCAGCATTCCCCATTTCAGACTGAGATATGTTTTCAGCGACGGCCATGCGGAAATGCGCCCATCCTGCGTGACACTCTGAAAAGCTTGGAAATTTCCTTCCTCGACATTGGTAAAAACCTCGCTCAGCGCAAAGAACCCTATAAGAGCGGGGATAAAAGAAAATCCGTCATAGAGGCGAATGATGTCAAAAGTATACCTTGATACACCGCTTACGTGGTCAAGTCCTACTGTGTTCAGCAACAGCCCAAGCAGAACGGCTATCAAAGATTCAAGCCATTTGCCTCCGCCCAACGAAGCTACAGTCGTAAGTCCGAGTATCGCCAGCGCAAAATATTCTGCCGGCCAGAATTTCAGGGCAACTTTTGCAAGAGGGGCAGAGAAACAAATCAATATGATTATTCCAACAAAACCGCCCACTACAGATGCAACCAGAGAAACTCCCAGTGCATCTCCCGCACGCCCCATTTTCGCAAGAGGATATCCGTCAAATGCCGTGACGACGGCAGAGGGCGTGCCTGGGGTATTTATCGTGACAGCAGTAATAGAGCCGCCGTAATTAGACGCAAGATATATTGCGCAGAGCATCACCAGTCCCATTGTAGGGCTCATTCCAAAAGTAAAGGGAAGAAGTATGGCGACTGCCATTGATGGAGATACTCCGGGCATTGCGCCTCCCAGAATTCCAACTATGACGCCGGCGGCGATAGCGGCAAGAGGCCCGAATCCGGCCAAATTCTGAAGTCCCATGCCAAGAGCGTTTAACATTTCCATAGCTTATCTGCCTCCTTATCCAAACAGCTTGCCCATAGGCAAACCAAGAAGAAGCAATTTATTGAATATAGCCCATGTCGCGAACATCCATACGGCAGCCGTGCCGCACATAAGCACGAGGCGTCTCTCTCCCATAAGATACATAAGTGCAAGCAGCATTGCTCCCGTGCTGACAAAGAAGCCCAATGTATTGAAAAGCAAGACAGTCAATGCAACGACACCCACCACTGCGGCAACACTGCCAAGACGTCCGTATGTCACAGGCTTGTAGTCCTTTTTACCCCATATCTTTATAAACTGCATAATTGCACAGATGAGCAGTGAACATCCCCATATAAGAGGTACAAGCTGCGGATTGCTCTCTACCTCTGTCGCTTCCTCGAAGCCGAATGAGAGCAATATAAAAATAACGGATAACTCTATAAAGAAAAAAGCCATTAAAAGGGAGTCAACTCTGTCCTTTTTCCCCGCTGCGATACACACCCTTCCCGTAAAGGCTAATACAAGGAGCGTACCGATCACAAGAACTATCGCTCCGTTGGAGCTGCTCAAATATGATGCGATATTGTGCAACATCTAGATCACTCTCTTTCGTAAGCGCCGCCCTCGAAAGCTCTCTCCCAAGGGCGGCCGTACCGATTCTTAGTTGTTTAAAAAGTGCTGAGCTTCTGCTATATCCGACTTAATTTGCTTGTTGAACTTGTCGCGTCCCCAATCACAGACTTCGATACCGTCACGAACCAGAAAACTGCGCCACTCGGGATCTTTTGCAATCTTTTTATTCAAGTCTTCCCACCACTTATAAGCTTCCTCGGGAGCGCCCTTCTTTATGGCAAAGCCACGCCACATAAACTCATTGTCCAGTCCTTTGTAGCCCAATTCTTTGAAAGTAGGTACATGGGGAAGCTGGGGAAGGCGTTTCGGCGCAGAAATGGCGAGAATCATATAATCCTTGCGTCCCTGCATATCCGCAGGATTTCCAACATATGCTGAGTTCTGCCCGGACAGAGTTCCCATCATCGCTTCGGGGCCGCTCTTATAAGGCAGCCACTTTGCCTTCATTCCCACTGTTTCCCAGATTTTCTGAGCAAAAATATGGTCGTTTCCGCCTGCAGCAGGGCCTCCCCATATTTGACGGCTGCCAGGCGCTTTGGCCGCTGCAACCAGTTTCGCAAATGTTGTATAGTCGCCTTTTTCCGCCGCAATAATACACTCGGGATCCTTCATAAGCATTGCAATCCACTCAAATCCCCACACCATCTCGTTGATACTTTTCTTGGCAGATACAACCTTATCTACGACAGAGGTCGTCGCGGCAAATACAGTGTAACCATCCGCAGGCTGTTCCAGCACAGCACCTATCGCGACAAGACCGCCTGCACCGGCGGTATTCTCAACAACAAAAGTAGCATTAGTGTACTTCTTGGCAATAGCGACAAACTTTCTGCTCGTTACATCCATAAGCCCGCCAGGAGCAACATAATTGACTATCTTAATGGGCTTATCCGGGTACGCGGCTGAGGCAGAAGAAACCGATCCGCAGATAGACGCAATAACAAGTGCCATAACAAAAACCATTGAGAATAATTTACGCATTATAAAGATACCTCCTTAATATTGTGATAAACATTAAAATAATACTTTATCAAACTAAATAAAAATATTTACCATAGCTTATTTTTTAAAGAGAGTATAAAGAAGACCGTGTCTCAAACCTCGGTCGCTTACAGTCAGCTTGTCAAGGCCGCAAAGCTCCAGTATCGCTTCTATGATACAAGCTCCCGCAAGTATGACATCCGCACGTTTTGGCTGCAGCCCGACTATCTTTTTGCGCTCTTCGAGCGTCTTAGACGCATAATCTGCAATCTGCTCCTTTATCTCATTAAGCGTCAGAGTCGAGCCTTGTATTACATTCGGGTCATAAACTTCCATCTTATGCTTTACTGATGCAATACTCGTCACATTGCCGCCCATTCCGACCAAAAACTGCGCCGCTTCGGCCGCTCCGCCTTCCGTCAGTTCTTTGCGTATCCGTGCTCTCGCTGCCTCAAGCTTTTCCGGTGCAACGGGCATATCAGACAAGAAATCCTCTGTAATGCGAATACCGCCGATATTGAGACTGAATTTACGCTTAATATTTCCTGCTTCTCCGAATACAAACTCCGTGCTGCCGCCTCCTGTATCGAAAGAGACAAGATTTGCCTCCGCAGCCCCAGGAATACCTGACATAACGGCAACGTAAGAAAGGCGGGCTTCCTCCTCCCCTGGAATAACCTGCGGCATAATCCCCGAAAGGTCTTCCGTTCTCTTGCAGAAATCTGCAGAATTCTTTGCAGTCCGCAGAGCCATAGTACCGACAATACGGATATCCTCCGCTCCCGACTCCTTCGCCTCTTTTACAAAATCGGCCGCCGCCTGTGCATTTCTCTCAAGCGCCTCTGGTGAGATACTGCCTGTTTCTCTCAATCCCTCGCCGAGCTTGGCAATATTATTCGCATCCTTGATAACATCAAAAGTGCCGTCGTCCTTAGCACTTTCAGCAAGGCAAAATTTTATCGAATTCGTGCCTATATCAATAATGGCCTTCTTCATTACGCGTCCATCCCTACCGACTTTTTCATTGCCTGAATATAATTCACATTTGGCTGATTCTCCAGCCCCAAATCATTTACTACCTTCATTACAAGTGCGGGATCCTCGTGCTCCACACAGATAGTGCGGCACGGTTTACCGTTAAATTCCGCCTCGGCTATCTCTGTCGTGGCATTATCAATCTTAAAAATATCGCGGTTCTTTTTCACTTCTACAATTTTAAGTTCGCTGCAAGGCTTAATCAGCTCTTCAAGGAACTCCTCGTATGTATACTCTGCGCGCTTGAATTCAGGTGCGGGAACCTTAAATATAACAAAAAGCTCCTTCAGAGAATCGGCAGAAATCGGAAAGCCTGTCTTAAGCACGGGAAGCCACTGCTCGAGCTTATCTTCATTTACATTCTGCAAAGATTTTACATCAACAACATCAAAGCGAATCTTAACATTTTCATTACTCTTGTTTGAGAGAATATAAAGCTCTTCCGTCTTCTTATTGCTGTCCAAGCCAAATGAGCGCATAGCCTCTTCACATTTTCCAAACGATCCCTCTCCAAAAGTTCTCCATTCCCAACGTGCGATAATTCCCATATTCATATCTCCTTCCGCCTCCAGCAAGGCATAAAAAATTGCGGGGTACAGCTCCATCAGCAGAGCCCCCGCAATTTTTATAAAGGATAAAAAAATACAGAATAACTCCCCTGAAGAAAGCTATTCTGTATTGTCTCTAATTCCGATTGTTATATTTATAACTCTATAATCCGTCTCTGTCAATTACATATTTAAAAATTTTTTAAGAAAAGTTACATAACTCTCGGCAGGCTCTTTTTCCATATGCACACCGCGGATAAAACACTCCACTTGGGAGAGATCACAACTTTCCACACAAAATGTCCAGTTTGTAACCCCATCTATACAGATTGTTCCATATTCGATAATTGCATTCTCCACGAGAAAAATATCGCGGCGTTTCTGTACCTCCACACTTCGCAGACACTCAGAGTTCGGCAGCTCTCCATCTCCGAAAGACGTAGGGATATCCGCACCGACATAGGCAGACACCTTGAAAAAAGCCTGCGTACCCATAGGAAAGTGCGTCTTGAAAACAGGCTGCCATAGCTCCGCATTTAGTTCCGAAACAGCTGTCATGGCCTTTACCTCAAGCGTCCCGCTGCGTATTTTTACATTCGTTTTTGTATCCTTGGCAACTATATAAATATCAGAATTAGCTTTATGGTTGGCGGCTTTCAGCTTTTGCAGAAGCCGAGCTATGCGGACGATTGGGCTGTCAGAAAAAATACGCCACTCCCATCTTGCTCCCGTTGAACCTCCCATAGGAAAGCAACTCCCTCTTCTTTAATTCCATGATAATCATAGTTCAATTATAACCGTCATACACCGACATCGCTTAACATCCTCAAAATCACTGCTCGCACAGACAAGAAAAGCACAAATCTATTTTAAACCAACAGCAACCCTTTGCCAAGAATCATAAGCAGATGGGACAATCAGCAAGCGGCACGTCCTGTTTGTATAGTGCATAATATAACTGTCTGAAATGCAAGAAATCATTGAAAGCAGAGCTTTAGCCAACTACACTTGTAAGCCTCTAAACTTATAAGGGGACAGATGAGAGGATGCTGCATATAATCAGCGGCGGGTTGGGCTCCAAACTTCATAGGTTGAGTCGGCCGCGCGGCAAAGTAATAGTACTCGGCTTTAAGGTGTGCGACGTTTTAAACGACCTTCGCTTATGCTATACTTCATTGCATATTATTGACGTTTTAGACAAAAGAAATCAATTTACTGTTCCTTGCGTTTTCCTATATGTTATAACTGTGCTATAGTTCAGTCAATAGAAATGGGGGGAACATGAATGATAAATTTTACATTTTTTATTTTATATCTTGTGCTCACTTACTATTTCTTTTCGTTTTTATTTTCAAAATTGATAAGAACACCGGGGTTCTATGCTATCGCACTTCTTATGATGCTTGCACTGTATTGGCAGCATCAACTGGAAAAGAGAAAGGATAACAGACAAGGCTAATAGCCTTAGGAATCTGCTTCACAACAGCGGTGCTTAAATTATGCTCCTGCTGTATTTTCAGCATCTTAGATTCGGAAATACTAATTCCCTGCCGTTGATTTTGTTTTGTGCGGGAGATATCCTTCTGCCGGTACGGTTAACATCTCAGTATGTGTGTGATAGCTCCGCCCAGTTTGAATTGAGTGTGTTGAATTCACTTTTGTCCGGCACTTTTCAGTGAGTTTTATTAAGCTTAAGAAAGATATTGACATCCTTGCCTATTTTTCAGATAACACATAGTGACAGTAAATACAATAAGGTGACTGCACGCAACAGTTTACTGTGCAAGGAATAAGGTTTTTGCGAAGGGGCTGTTATCGATATAGATAAGGTGTCCGTCACTAAAAAACCCAATTTTTGAGCGGCAGCTGATTAATTTCACGGGGGCAGAGCATAAATCATGCGGATTATAATTCTCAAATCATGCAGGTTGAAATATTCTCTGGTGGATCAACGAGGTGCTAAAGGGCAGTTTATTTTGACAGGCTTTTCAACACCCAACCACAAAGGAATTCTTCACAGCGGAGCGGGACGCATTGCCAAGCTGCGTATGCGTCCAATGTCGCTCTATGAGTCAGGAGATTCTTCCGGAAAAGTATCATTGGAGTCTAATAACAGCACTAAAAAACTGATATTATCTCCGTCACCCAAATCAATTTTCAGCCTAACTTCTGAATTCTGCATAAATTATCACAAGATAAGGCATGGCACGATTGCTGTTTTTTCCTCGTGCCGTTAATATACTGTAACTACTGTTAGAAATTTATTATATGAGGAGGCATTGCTTTGTTTCAATTTGAAAGGGTTATAAGCGCGATTGACGCTCATACAGCGGGCGAGCCTATACGTGTTGTTACTTCGGGCATTCCGCAGGTAAAGGGTTCTACTATGCTTGAGAAGATGAAGTATTTTGCTTCTCACTATGACAATATAAGGTGCATGCTTATGAAGGAGCCGCGCGGACATAAGGATATGTTTGGCGCTGTTCTTGTCTCCCCTCCCACCGATGATGCTGATATCGCGGTTCTTTTTATGCATAATGAGGGCATGAGTACTATGTGCGGACACGGTACTATAGGCACTGTAAAGGCGGCGGCTGAGACAGGGCTTATCTCTGTTCATGAAGGAGAGAATATAATAAAAATTGACGCGCCTGCGGGACGTCTTACTGCTTCGGCTTTTGTTGAGAACGGCAGGGTAAGGAGCGTGGCTTTTTGTAATGTTCCTTCTTTTGTCTATAAAAAAGAACTTACGATTCCTGTTGAGGGAATAGGTGATGTAAGCTGTTCTATATCCTATGGAGGAGCTTTTTATGTCTTTGTAGAGCAGGAGAAGCTCGGACTTACCGTGCTGCCTGAGAATACTTCAGAGCTTGTAAAGAGGGCAATGGAGATTAAAAATTGGGCAAATGCGAATCTCAATATTGTTCACCCTGAAAATCCTGAGATATGCGGAATATACGGTGTGATTATAACAACTCCTGTGACAAAGACTGATTACGGGTGCAGCAGCAGGCATATATGCGTCTTTGCGGAGGGAGCTGTCGACCGCTCTCCTTGCGGCTCGGGCACGTCTGCGCGGATGGCTCTTCTCTGCTCACGCGGCGAGCTTAAAGTAGGAGAGGAATTCTGTGCGGCAGGAATTATAGACACAAAGTTTAACGGAAAAGTTTTGGAAGCGGCAAAGGTAGGAGATTATGACGCGATTATTCCGAAAGTGGGAGGCCCTGCTTGGATAACGGGCTTTAACCAGTTTGTATTGGACAGCGAAGACCCTCTTCCGGAGGGATTTTTACTTTAGTCAGGAGAAAGGGCTGGTATTTATGGCATCATACCGTTCAAAGGAACTCGGGTTGTTTTCGGGCAAGGGGTCGTCTTCGCGCCGCGCTATTTACAAGGGCTGCGGCTACGATGACGGAGACCTTTCAAAGCCTCTTATAGGAATTGTAAATACGGCAAACGACGCGGGGCTTGGGCATGTTCATCTGGACAGGCTCGCCGCGCGTGTAAGGGCCGGCATTCTTCAGGCCGGAGGCACTCCTTTTGAGTTTGGCACAATAGCCACATGCGGCGCTGTTCCCATTGGGATGCCGCACTTCCGCTACGAACTTGTCATACGTGACGTAATAGCTTCGTCCGTTGAGATTATGACGGGAGTTCAGCTTCTTGACGGGCTTGTGCTCTTAGCTTCGTGCGACAGCATTATCCCGGGGGTACTCATGGGAGGAATAAGGGCTGATGTGCCCTGTATCATGCTGACGGGAGGTTCTCAGGAGGTCTGCAGGAGCGGCGGGCGCAATGTCGTAATGAGCGAGCTTGACCAGCTTGTATTCGGAGCGGACTACGCAAGCGATGAAGCGCGCGAGAAGATACGCTACCTTGAGGAACACGTCTGCCCTGGTCCCGGAGCATGTTCTCTTATGGGAACGGCAAACACGATGCAGATATTGACGGAGGTTCTCGGAATGTCTCTTCCCGGCTCTGCCACAATTCCCGCAGTTTATGCTGAGAAGGAGCGTTTCGCAACTCAGACGGGGCGGAGGATTGTAGAGCTTGTTAAGGAGAATATTAAGCCCAAGGATATTCTTACAAGGGAGGCTCTCTTAAACGGAGTTATCATAACTATGGCTGTGGCAGGCTCTACAAACGCGGTGCTGCACCTTTTGAGCTTTGCGCGCGAGGTCGGAGTGGAGCTGACTCTTGACGATTTTGACAAATTGTCAGAGTCTGTTCCCGTAATAAGCAGAGTTATTCCCACAGGCAAGGCTACTATTGTCGACCTTTACAACGCAGGCGGAGTTCCCGCTGTGTTGGGCGAGATGAAGGATTATCTCCACAAGGAGTGCCTGACCGTGTCAGGACACACGATAGGAGAGATAGCCGACCTGCGCAGGTCTTCCGACCATGACACTCTTACTACCGTGCAGGACCCTGTATTTAAAAACGGCGGCATTGCCGTCATAAAGGGTAACCTTTCTCCAAACGGAGCCATTTGCAGAACTACGACCATATCCGAAGCCATAAGAAAGTTTGAAGGGCCTGCAAGGGTTTTCCACTCCGACGAAGAGGCGCACAAGGCCGTTGTGTCTGGAAAGATTAAAAAGGGCGATGTCGTAGTCATTCGCTACGAAGGCCCCAGAGGCGCGCCCGGCATGAGAGAGATGATGATGACTACGGACGCTCTTGTCGGAATAGGAATGGGACAGGACGTATTTGTGCTTACGGACGGACGCTTCTCCGGCTTCACGGAAGGGGCGGCGATCGGGCACATTTCGCCGGAAGCCGCAGTCGGAGGAGTTATCGCCGTTGTAGAGGACGGAGACATTATCAAGATAGATATCGAAGGACGCTCTGTGAACCTCAACATAGATGACGAGGTTATAAAGGAGCGTATGTCAAAGTGGAAGCTGCCTCTTAAGAAGGAGCGCGGAATCTTGGGGATATATGCAAAAACGGCTTTGCAGGCCCATGAGGGAGCCATGATTGACGATACTGTCCGAACCGAAAGTGATGTTACAGGCAAATAAATAATATATTTTTAAAAAAGGATGCTTTTTTTAATAAATCATGTATAATCTCTCCTTAATATAATGCAAATGTAAGGTGCATTGTATACAAAAATAGAATACAAAATAGAAAAGGATGATTATTATGAAGAAAGTATCAAAAGGTTTTCTCTTCGCTCTGTGCATCATGATGGCTGCAGCATTTTTTGCCGCGTCTCCCGTAACGGCAGCAAACGCCGCTACAAAACTGAAAGCCGCGACAAATGCCGAGTTTGAGCCTTACGAGTTCGTCAAAGACGGAAAGTTTGTGGGCTTTGACATCGATCTTATGGGAGAGATAGCAAAGAAGATAGGCGCGGAAGTAACATATCAGAATATGGAGTTTGACGGAGTAGTCGGTGCGGTGCTTTCCGGTACATGCGACCTTGCCATATCAGGACTTACAATAACGCCTAAGAGAGCGGAGACCGTGGCATTCTCGACACCTTACATCAATGCGGCTCAGTTCCTTATAGTGAGAACAGATGAAAAGACAATCACAGGAAAGACAAAGGCCGCGCTTGACAAGCAGCTTGAAGGTAAAAAAATAGGAGTAGTCACAGGCTTTACAGGTCAGAAGTATGTCGAGGGTGACGCAAGCCTTAAGTATGCCAAAATCAAGAACGCAAAGCCGGCAGTTTTTGACAATGTCAGTCTCGCGGTAGCGGCTCTCAGAAACAAATCAATAGACGTAATAGTGATGGACGACATAGTGGCTCAGAAAGTATCTGCCGCACCTGCAAACAGCAAGGCTATCAAAGCAATTGAAGTGCCCCTTACGGTCGAGAAGTATGCCATAGCCATAAGCAAAAAGAATCCCGAGCTTAAAGCGAAGATAGACAAGGCTCTCAAGGCTCTGCTCGATGACGGGACAGTCAAAAAACTTCTTGCAAAGTGGGAGATCAGGTAGATAAAATCCGAGAAAGGTTCTGTCGCTAATTGTTTGATAACTTACCCTTAAGATTTTACGATCAATTTATAGTCGGCGAGGGGCTTGCCTTAATGAAGACAGGCCTAATCGCCACTCTCGAAGTCTCCTGTGTCGCCCTCTTTATAGGAATTATAATAGGGACGATAGCGGCATTGATGAAAATAGCAAAGGGACGCACTCCCGCTGCGAAGATTATGTGCAAAGCGGCGAATATCACGGCAGGAGCCTATATTACGCTCTTCCGCGGAACGCCTGTCGTTGTTCAGCTTCTGCTTGCTTACTTCGGAATCATGGGCCCAATGGGAGCAAATCCTCTCTATGTTGCGTTTGTTACCCTCGGACTTAACAGCGGAGCCTATGTTGCCGAGATAATAAGAAGCGGGATAATGAGTGTTGACAGAGGGCAGATGGAAGCTGGAAGGTCTTTGGGGCTTTCCTACACTGTGACAATGTTCCATATCATCATTCCGCAGGCGGTAAAGAATATTCTTCCCGCTCTAGGCAACGAATTAATCGCTCTGATAAAGGAAACTTCGGTAGTCGGTTTTATTGCCGTCTTTGACCTGACAAGAGCCGCTCGTTCGATAATATCGACAACCTACGACGCATTCGTGCCATATCTTGTTTTGGCCTTTGCCTATCTTGTCATAGTCGTTATCGCGACAAAATGTGTCAGCATTCTTGAAGGGAGATTAAGACGCAGTGATTACCGTTAAGAATCTCACAAAAAAATTCGGCAGCAACACAGTGCTGAAAGATATCTCCTTCACCATAAACAAGGGAGAGAAGATAGTCATAGTAGGCCCTTCCGGCTCAGGCAAGAGCACATTTCTGCGCTGCCTCAACCTGCTTGAAGAACCGACATCGGGAGAAGTTTGGTTTGACGGCACTCTCATAAACTCTCCGAACTGTGACATAGACAAGCACAGGCAGAAGATGGGAATGGTATTCCAGCTTTTTAACCTCTTCTCTCATATGACAATTCTTAAAAACTTGACCTACGCCCCTGTAAAGCTGAAAATCCAGAGCGAAGCGGAGGCACGCGTCTCGGCGATGGAAATGCTGAAACGAGTCGGCCTTGAAGACAAAGCCGAGGCCTATCCTTCACAGCTTTCGGGAGGGCAGAAGCAGAGAATAGCAATAGTGCGCTCTTTGATGATGCAGCCCGAAGTAATGCTCTTTGATGAGCCCACAAGCGCGCTTGACCCGGAAATGGTCGGAGAGGTGCTTGATGTTATGAAAGAGCTTGCAGAGCAGGGTATGACGATGGTAGTGGTAACTCACGAAATGGGCTTTGCAAAATCTGTCGCTACCAAGGTGCTCTTCATGGATTCAGGAACCATATTGGAAGAGAATACTCCCGGGGAATTCTTTGAACATCCAAAACAGCCCAGGACAAAAGAATTTCTCTCGAAAGTTTTACAGTAAAAAATAACAGACTTGAATCTTCGGTGCTAAGAACCGAAGATTTTTTATATTCCTGCACCAAGCGCGGCAATATATCTTCGTTAATTATGTAAAACCCACGTTGTACAACCTGTTTTGTGCTTTTATACTTAAATATTGCTGTATATAAAATGACAAACGGGGTGCTTGTTATGGAATTAAAACACAGAGCCGGCCATATGGTGAAACGTGCTTATATCTTGGGCAGGAATGAATTTTCAACTTTTATAATGTCTTCAATAGGAGTTCTCATCTATGCGATTGGCGTCGTGTGGTTCACTCTCCCCTACCACTTTCCCGACGCAGGGGTAATGGGCATAGCCCTTCTGCTGAAATACACAATCGGATTCTCCCCCGCACTTTTTAACCTTATAGCTAATGTAGCTCTCATGCTCTGGGGCGGGCGCGAACTTCCAAAGCGCTTTCTTGCATGGACAATTTACAATACGGTGCTGCTCTCATTCTTTCTTGAGCTGCTCTCCGGCATTCAGATACCTCTGATAAAGGATATGTTTCTCGTCTCTGTCGCGGGCGGTATTATAAAAGGCATAGGGATAGGGCTGATGTTTCGCTGCGGAACTTCATCGGGAGGCACTGATATCATTGTGGCTGTAATGAGAAAACGCCTCGGAATAGAAGTAGGCAGGTACAGCTTTTACTTAAACGTGATAATCCTTGCGGCATCTTTCGGCATTGTCGGACTAGAGAAACTGCTATTCGGTTTTGTCTCGGGCTATATCGAAGGAGAGACCATGGACAACGTGCTTGCCTCATTTGACAAAAGACGTCTTGTATTCGTAGTAGGAGACCGCAAGTCTGAAAAAGATATAGTTTCATATATTTCAACGACTCTGAATCGCGGCTCTACTCTCCTTGACAGCCACGGCGGCTACACAGGTGACGAGCGCTCCACTATTATGTGCCTTCTGACCCCTCGTCAAACCATGGAACTCAAGCGCCACTTGGCGCAGCACCACACCAAAGCATTTATGGTAATAACAGACGCATCCGAGGTTCTGGGCAAAGGCTTCAAGCATTGGAAGAATATTTAAATGCCGCTTTTAGGTTACATATTCTTCCGCACGGCTATGCAGGGATTGCCGTAAGCTACTGTATTAGAGGGGATATCCTTGGTAACGACGCTGCCAGCTCCGATAACACAGTTGTCGCCTATCGTGTATTCTCTCTATTATCGCATAGCCGCCCGGCTACATGCCAAAGTTCTTGTCCATCCCATGCACCTCGATTATGATATGTGGATACGCATTTCTGCAATTACAAAAAAATTGCCATATATAAAGGATATACCTCAACTTTGCCGAAAGTACCGACATTTCCGGGAGAGAGTTTTATCCCGCCCTGCACCCCATAATTTTCTATTATCGCGTCTAACGACTTAGCTTTTTTATTTTCTGCGGATTTTACCTCCACGGCAATAGCTTTTTTATTTCTTCTGATAAAGAAATCTATTTCAATCTGCGAATTATATTCAAAATAGTAAAGTTTCTTTCCTGACTTTGCAAATATGTCAGCTATTATATTTTCGTATATCGCGCCTTTGTAGATTCCCAGGCTGCCATCTATAATATCTTCCTGAGAACCATCCTCAAGCATGGACATCAGCAGACCTGTATCTCTCATGTAGACCTTAAAGGCATCACTTTTAGCATTGCCTTCAAACGGCAGTTCAGGCACCGCGAGATTATGGCAGAAATTAATGATTCCGGCATCATAGAGCCACATAAGACTTCCGCCGTATTTCCTAGCAGTACCTCTATTCTCGACAAGGCTATATTGAAATTTCTTATAGTCTTTTGATAAGTGTTTAGGTATTGAAAGAAAGCAGGCTCGGGCTTTTGTTTTTTCCGCCCCATCCGCATATTTTGCGATATCATCGGTATAGTCCGTAACGATCGCCCTTTGCAGGCGCAGAGCATCCGCAAAATTATGCCTTGTCACAAACTCCTTGACGACGCGAGGCATTCCTCCTATGACGATATATTCACGGAAGAGCTCTGCCATTTTCTCGTGCATAGCGACAGGCACCTGCTCCTGTCTCTCAAAATAACCCTTTATATCTTCTATGGATTGTTCCGATACACTGCTCGCCCAGAGAAATTCCTCAAAATCCAGAGAGTACATTTCGAGATATTCAACATAGCCAACCGGATACGAAGGGACATCTTTGTAATTAATTCCAAGCATAGAACCTGAGGCAATAACATCAAAACGACCGTCAGAAGCTAAAAATTTCAGAGCAGTTCTGGCGCGCGGGCAGTTTTGTATCTCATCAAGAAAGAGCAAAGTCTTATGAGGAACAAGCTCAGCTCCAGGAACACGGAGAGATATCTGTTTTATTAGGTTTTCAACATCCAAATCACCGTCAAATATGGAAGTATAAGCTGGGTTTTCGTCAAAGTTTATATATGTTCGGTATCGGTAATTTTCACGTGCGAACTTGTCTATAATATATGTTTTTCCAACCTGCCGTGCGCCTTTGACTATAAGGCACATTTTATCGGGACGTACTTTCCATTTGAGCAGTTCTTCCATGATTTTTCGGCGCAGCATTCGGCTCTCCTCCATCTTATGCATATTTACCCACCGAATATTATACCATTAATGCATATTTTACTACCGAATATTCAGGTATGAATGCATATTTTTCCACCGAATACCAACATGTCTGTGCAGCTTTTCCGATGAGTTTTCATTTTGAGACGAAAAGAGCGCTTATGTCTATATTATCGTGGTTCCAGAACAGAGCTCTTTCTTTCGGGTATTCCACGGGATATAGGAGCCTCTGCTGTTCTGCCGTTATTTCTTCTTTGGGTCTTTGCGATATGTTCATCGAGTGAGAAATAGCCTCAAGCATTTTCTCCCCCTTCGGCGTGTTGGTGATTATCAGAGAGACTCCTTTGGGGTTATAAAGCTTTGGCTCATGTTTTTCTACTCCCCAGCAATCTGCTATCGTCATGTCTGA
Organism: uncultured Synergistaceae bacterium; assembly: GCA_964422205.1. Classification (GTDB taxonomy): domain Bacteria; phylum Synergistota; class Synergistia; order Synergistales; family Synergistaceae; genus CAZNYN01. The sequence goes on from CAYRAI010000025.1 coordinate 18,018, forward strand.
TGCCCTGTGTGTATCGCAAAAACGGCATTTCTCGCATGAAGGGCGTGATATTACTCTTTTATGGATAAATAGGTCATAGTATCTGTCGTCCTCATAGACTTCATCGGCGTTCTCAACAGTATAGAGAAATCCCCTGTTGCTGTTTTCTCTGTTCCATGTATATTTCTTTGAACGGAAACAGACAGACGTCAGCTTGGCACCTTTTTCTTTTTCCAATATTTTTTTGTACGATTTCCACACAAGAGGGCTCGGAACACTGTGACATATTACATCACAGAGAAAGAGATTTTCCGGTTCTTCTACTCCGAAGTAGGAGCGAAGAGCGGCACACTGACATGGAGTCCCGCTGAATAAAATAGTTTTGTATTTTACAGAATACTTTATTTCCTTATACAAACCCGTTATGTCACTTTGAACATATTTTGACACTCTCATGCGGTCACGGCCTTTTTTGTCTCCCGTAATGCGGTGGACGACACGAAAGTTATCGTCAAAATCGGCTCCGCATACAAGCCCGCCTGAATCAAGAATAACATCCGATATCGCGGTAAATGCCCCGCCCGATGTCGAATTCATGAGGACATTCTCAGACTTATGTGATGCCGCAAAAAAACGTCCCTCTGCGCTGTTTTTACACTTTCCCGAATTTATAACGGGACAGACCTTTTGGCATATGCCGCAGTCAACGCATATCTCTTGATTGATATTCGGATAGAAGAATCCCTCTCTGTCTGTACTCATTGTAATGGCACCTCTCGGGCAGAGCTCTGCGCACAGTCCGCACCCGCAGCAATCGGCAGTATTTCCAAATACACTTTGCATTTTCATCATACCTTTCTTAAAATATGGTCGTTATCTGTTTTTAAATATTTTTTGTACTCAAGGAGCAGATAGAGCCCCATAAATATCCAGCCTAAAGCAATAGCCGCCGCCACTGCGTTTAAATCCATAAATGAGACTAAAGCATATGAAAATGCGACGCGAATAGGAATCTGTATAATTGTCGCATAAAGTGTGACGTCCATTTTGCCTATACCGCGAAAGAAGCCCTGCATGGTGTTGCATAGCGGAGAGAGCAAATAGATGACACTCATGATTTTCAGATAGTCAGATGCTATGGAAATGGCACTGTTTTCAGCAGGGTTTAAAAACATTGATGCAAGCACCCCCGGGATTAGAAAAAGCATGATAGAGCAGGCAGATGTGCAGGCAAAATTTATGTACATAGAATATTTAAGCCCGCATTTTACTCGAAAATGTTCTCCCGCTCCCTTATTTTGAGAGGCAAACATCATTAAAGAGCTCGCCAAACTGTCGCTCGGAGCCAAAATAAAGCTGTCTATCCTGCATGCTGCGTTAAACGCGGCTATTGAATCTATGCCAAGTTTATTGACCGCACCCTGAAGCAGGAAAATTCCCACATAGAGCACTGTCTGCTGCACACCCGATACAGAGCTGTATGACACTGTCTTTGCAAGAAGAGCGGGGCTGAGCTTAAAAAATGACTTCGGTATTATTTGGGGAATTTTTACTTTTATATAGCCCAAACAGAGCAGAGCCGAGACAAGCTGCGATGCCACTGTGGCATAGGCCGCTCCGCTTATGCCTAAGTCCATATATTCCACAAAGACAACAGCCAGAATAATATTCAGAATTGAAGAAGCGATAAGGAAAAGCAGAGGAACAAATGACTCTCCTACAGCTCTCATTGCCGATGACATAAGGTCGTAGATAAAGGCGAATATAAGTCCGGAAAAAATTATCTTGAGGTAGAGCTCTGACTCCGCCACAATTTCATGAGGTGTATTTATCAGCATAAGAAGGGGCTTGATAGACAACACTCCGCCTGTGCTCAGAATGATTGTAAAAATGCAGCCTGACAGCGCAGAGGTGGAGATTTCATCCTTTAGGAGCTTTTCGTCTCCCGAACCAAAAAATTCAGCCATAAGGACGGAAGCCCCCATTGTCATTCCAAAGAGCAGAAAGAGCATTATGTTCATTATGGGAATTGCCGTACCTATTGCGGCAAGAGACTCCTTACCAAGATACCGCCCCACTATTACGGCGTTGATTATTCCGTAAAGCTGCTGGAACATATTCCCAACCATAAGAGGAACGGCGAATACAATCATCTGCTTCGAGATATTCCCTTTGGTCATATCGCGCATCTCTTCCATCCTCCGGTCTTAACGCCTGATAAGAGTTGATTTACAAAAACCATTTTAGTTAATTTATGATTATTGTCAAGCATAATAGTTAGTGCATGATTTTTGAAAATCATATATAATTGTTTTAATCAGAGATATCGGAGGGGTTCTTATGGTAAAAAGTGTTGAAGAAAGAGCCGCAGAAGCAAAATTTACCGCCAACGACAAAAAGGTCTTTGACTTCATAATGTGTAAAAAGCGAGTTGCCTGTTTTTTGACAACCAATGAAATTGCCGAATATGTAGGAGCAAGCCCCTCTTCTGTTGTCCGCATATCACGTAAACTCGGGTATGAAAATTTTTCTGCCTTCAGACGCGCATTGCAGGAGGATATCACAGGAGAATCTGCGGCAAACCGACACTTGGTTCCCCATGAAAAGATAAAACACTACCAAAATCTCTCCGATAAGGATATTCTCAGTGCATATTCATCAAACATTTTAAACAATCTTCTCTCTGACACGGACAGCGAGAATGACAAAAAAATAATCGCCGCCGCCAAGATGATAAGCGAAGCAAAGCATGTTTACATAGTCGGATTCCGCGCTTGTGCCGGATTTGCCGCTTCCGCTTCCGTTATGCTCTCATGCATAAGAGCCGATGTTACATTCCCATGCAGCGGCAGGCCCACAATAGACTCTCTGATAGACATGACCCCGGATGATGTGATGATGGCAATTTCATTTGCCCGCTATTCAACAGAGACATCATTTGCCGTACAAATGGCAAGAGATGCAGGCTGCCCCGTGATTGCCATGACGGACAGCTATGCCGCACCGATAGCCAAAGACGCCGCAAAGGTCATTATAAGCAACAGCGGCAGTATGGGCTTTTTCGATTCATACATTGGGTTTTGGGCGAATGTTGAAAAGATTTTTATTTTGGCAAGCAAATATTGCAGGAGCACGAATGAAGCGCGCCTTGAAAAAATGGAAAAGTATCTGGGCGCAACAGGGCGCTACTGACAGAGCCAAGCGGCACTTTGTCTGCGCGCTTCAAACATTGCATTGCGGCGGTGCGCCCCAAGCCTGTTATTTTCTCTTTTCTTTGTCCATGTACATGTTATCGTCTGCGGCTTTGAAGATTTTTTCTATTGTGCAGAGGCTTTCCTCATCCCAAAACGCACAGCCGAATGCCGCGCTTATTGGAAATTTTTCAGAGCTGTGTTCGGAGTTCATCCTATCTTTGAGCTTTTCCCAACGTTCATAAACATCGGATTCCGCCAAATCTCTGAATATGACGGCAAATTCATCTCCGCCTATGCGGAATACTTGAGACTTGCCAAAGTACTCGCACAGCATTTTGGCAAATTTTTTGATGTATTCGTCTCCCGCCTGGTGTCCGTATGTGTCGTTGACAGTTTTGAGTTTGTTGAGGTCAAAGACTCCTATGCCAAAGTGGGATAATTTCTCCGGAATGGATGCAGCTCTGGTCAGTTCATACTCATAAGCCGCACGGTTTTTTATTCCGGTGAGCATGTCCGTTTCGGCCAGCTCAACCATCTTTATGCTGTATTTCTTTACTATGCCTGTCGTAATATTGATGACAGCAAGCACTACGAGAATGAGAAAGATGAAGGTCACAGCAAGCTGCGAGAACATTCTCTCTTTAAATTCTTTTATGTCTTTCAGCACTACCAGGTACCAGTTTAAGTTCGGTACATATCTTGTGATTATGTAGCCATCCGCCTCTTTGGTGTTATACCATTTATGGTTAACCACATCTCTGCCTGCGGTTATTTCCTCTTTCATGTTTGACAAAATTTTCTTTTCAAAAAGGTTCACGTTTTCAAAGCCGGTCAGATTGGAGGAGAGCTGAATTTTTCCGTCAGTGTCGATAAGGTATGCCGAGACTCCGTATTCTTCTTCGTTCTCGGTGAGAAAGCTCTGAATATATGGCGTCTCCACTCCGACGCCGACTACTCCTACTACCTCATGCGATCTGTTATAGAGCTTGCAGTTCACAAATATGGTTATAATATTACTTTTTGCCTCGTCATTATCTACATTTAGGGAGCAGTCCCTATCTCCCTTTAAAAAGTCAAAATACCACGTATTTTCGGGATTATCTTTCGCCATGAAGCGATCCTTGCCGTTTTCATAGTGATAATAAGCTCCTGACTTTGTGGATATAAAGAATACAGTGTCAAAGTTATATTTATTTTTATAAGTCCGCAAGTATTCTTGCATTGATTCCAATTCATGATCGCCAAATCCATACGAATTTTCCTTTTTTATAAAATTTCTTAAAAAGGTGTCATTAGCCATTGCTATGGAGACATTTATCGGCCTGTCCATAAGATTGTTTATGTTGACGAATATGTTCTCCGATGTGAGTTCGGATACAGCTTCTATGTCCTTTTTGAAGAGGTCCTGAAAGAGAAATACAGATGACAGTGCGGAAAGGATAAACCCGACAATGATCGTTATAGAAATAGCTAATGTGAGTGACGAGATTTTTTTCTTTATCATGAAATAGTCCTCTTGCCTTGTTTGGCATATGGCACAGGCAAATTGCGGAGAGCCATATCTGTAAATTTTTTATATCATAGCATATTTTCCATGTATCTAGCCATAAAAGTTAGAACATAAAAAACTATTGTTTATATTTGGATTTTATCTTAACGGCGACTATCTCTCCAAAACTTCCGACCCTTACGGGGAACTCATTCCATACCCCGACACCTGAACTTACTATAAGGTTATAATTTCCCTTTTTGACATGGCCGTAAAGAGCTTCGTTGAACAAAGAGGCGATAATATTCAGAGGGAAGATTTGTCCTCTGTGAGTGTGCCCCGCAAATTCCAAGTCCACGCCGCCTGCGCGTGCCTCTTCGAGATTCCTCGGGCGGTGGTCCAGCAGAATTATGGGCTTTGCCCCGGACGACTCGGAAAGTATGGAACTCAGAGCGATTCTCGAACCATGCCGCCCTTCGTCGCCTCTGCCTGCTACGATAAAACTGCCTAAATCAACAGCTTGGTCATCAATGACTTTAATGCCGTATTTCGCAAATAGGGGAAGCATCGCAGAAAAATTATCAAGGTACATTTCATGGTTGCCTGTCACAAAATATACTCCGTACTTTGTCTTGATATCCGCAAGTGTTTTCAGAGAAGCGAGAAAAAGTTCCATAGAAGAGCTATGGTCGACAATGTCTCCGCATACAAGCAAAATATCGGGAGAAAGTGAGTTCGCCAAGCTCTTCAGCTCTCTAAGCTCCTTCTTGCCTATAACAGAACCGACATGCATATCGGAGAGCATGACTATGTTTATCTCAGGTACGTTCTTTTTTGCTATTTCTACACTATACTCCGTCAGCTTCAGGTGCGACGCATTCCATATGCCGCAGAGAGTGATAAGCAGAGCCATTGCAAATACAAAGAAACCTCTGAGGTATATTTTATAAAATAGCTTATGTGTAACTTTACCGAAATGAATTATGTTGTCCGTAAAAATCAGTGCATCTGCAAGCAGAAAGAGCAAAGTTGAATACATTATAAAACATATGTGTGCCGCAGCTGTGTATGTAATAATTATACCAAAAATAGAATTTTTCCACTTCATGAAGACAAATGAAGAGATCGAGAGTAAGAACATCAATAGGAATATGGCAAAAAGGAGTCTCGTCAAAAAAGCAGAGCCGTAAGCTTTCAGCATATTCTTATATTTAACATAACAATAAATATTCATAAGTGCCATCAATCCGAATGACACTAATATAAAAATTACAAACAATTTAAAATCCTCTTCCAGTTTCAAGAATGAATAAATTTTTGCTCCATGCGGCACATTTTCGCCGCATGGGGGTAAAATAGATAATACAATAATTTGCGAAAAAGCCAAAGCTCAACTTTTACAATGGAGGTCTGCATATGGAAAAGAAGAAAGTTCTGACATTGCTGCTAGGAAGCCCGAGAAAAGACGGAAATACTGAAAAGCTGGCTGATGCTCTTGCGGAAGGAGCTTCCAAAAAAGGTTATGAGGTACGCAAGGTACGCCTCGCCTCTATGAACCTAAAAGGCTGCATCGACTGCCGCAAGTGCTGGTCAACAGGCAAGCCATGCATTCAGAATGACGATATGAACGACAAGGTGTACCCCGATATTGAGGCGGCAGATGTGCTGGTTTTTGCTTCTCCCCTTTATTTCTATTCGTGGTCAACTCAGATAAAGCCTGTATGGGACAGGCTTATTCCCTTCTATGCAAAGGAAGCCCCCCGCACGCTCAAAGGCAAGAAGTCTATTCTTTTAGCTGCTGCAGGAGATACTGAAGAGAGCAAATTAGAAGGCATAACTGTCTCATATAAAAACTGCCTTGAATACTTGGGCTGGGAATCTCTCGGAGAGATAACAGCACCTGGCATATATTCAAAAGGTGACATAGAGAAGCTCGGAGAAAAATATCTCAAACAGGCAGAAGAGCTCGGAGCATCCTTATAACAGCTCGGAGAAGAATCAGAGAGACGCAAGAGAATAATCCTTATATACTGAAAATGTCTTCTGCCGCAAATTTCACATTGCGGCGGAAGACATTTTTCTTATCTTTTACGAAAAGCGGGATGTCAGATTGAATAAACTCCGCTCTTGCGGTCTTTGGCTATGTTGGTGAAATATTCGTCAACTTCCTTCATCAAGTCCGGGTTGAGGTTGGTTCTAAGTCCTGACTCATCGCCTTTGTCTCCGCATATTACTCTTTTGTTTTCCGCCGCCCCGTCAAGAATATGGGAGGCAGAATCTGCGGGGCTCTGTGCCGTCTCAGGCGTGACATCTATTCCGTCGTCAGTGCGCCATATACCTGTCGCGGTAGTGCCCGGCGTAGCGGGAGAAAATTTAATATTCTCGTCCCAATATTCGGCTCTCAGAGACAGTGTCAGCATCATAAGAGCCGCCTTTGTCGCGGCGTACATGGTCTGCAAAGGCATTGGAGCGAAGGCCACTCCCGATATTAAAAGAGGCTATTTGTACTTCTGGTGCGCCGATGATATCATGCAGCGGTCATAGCGCCCGTAGTAGAGCTGCTGCATGGCTTTTAGGGCATCTTCGTCCGAATAGGTGTATATGTGTTTGTTTGTCGCCCAATTGTCGCTTACCATCCAGCCTGCGGCGAGTACGTTCTTTATCTCAAGAGCTCCCCACGGGTCATCGGGTGATGAATTTATCTTAACTTCCGCTGACGATGGCTCCCAGCTATAATATCGCGTCTGTGAGTCGTAGTAGAGCATCTCCATGCTGCTGAAATCTGCTCCTTCCATGGAATATTTGTGCAGCAGACATCCGCCCCGTATCGTTACGGGATTCTCGCGACTCGCTTCCTCCTGCTCCATCTTATGCGACGGTTCGTTGTACTCTCCGATTTTTAGTTTTACGTCCAAGAGGCGAACCCCGCCCCTTTCAATAAAGCAGTGGGCGCTGTCATCGAGGCGGCTGACGGAAATGCGTTCACATATTTTTTGGGGAAGGCCGGATATTCCGCATCTCTCACGTATGCCTGCTATGATTTCGCGGACGAAAGACATCCTATTGTCAAAACTTCCTCCGTATCTGTCATTGCGGAAATTCATAGCGGGAGAGAGAAATTCGTTGATTAAATAGCCATGTGCTCCGTGCAGTTCTACGCCGTCGGCACCTGCCATCTGTGCATAGAGAGCCGCATCCACAAATTTCTCCGTAAGTTTTCGGCACTCATCAGCAGAAAGTTCGCGCGGGACAACCCCTCCTGTAAGCGGATTTTGAAGAGCAGAGGGCGCAACAGGCTGCTCTCCCGCAATAAGAGGAGAGGCTTCTCTGCCCGGGTGCTGAAGCTGAATAAATATTTTTGTCTCATACTTGTCTATTGCATCGGTAAGACGCTGTAATCCCGGGATATCAGAGATACGGCACGCAGAAAGCTGACATGGGTCGCTTATGCCGGCTCCCTCCGTCACACGCGTCACTTCCGTGATTATGAGGCCTGCTCCTCCCGCGGCCCGCGCTTCGTAGAAAGCTATTATCTCATCTGTAACCCCGCCAGACGGCGCAGCAAGGTTTACTCCCATAGCCGGCATTACAACACGATTTGCAATGCGAAGGCATCCTATAGTCATCTCACTTTGAAGCCTGTCATACATGAGCATCACTCCTTCATGGCATCGGGCGTTCTGAAATAGCGATGCAGCGCAATCCGAACAACCGCTTTTGAGAGCAGAGAGGCAAATATCACTCGTATCATGAAAAATTGGAAAAATTCAATTGACCAAAGCCGAAGAATGCCATTACAGACCAAAACGCAGCAAAGGAGAGCAATATTATCGGCATAGTAAGGACAAGAGCGAATTTCCACGGTTCGGACGGAAGCCTAAATACTCCTCCTCTTTGAGCTGTGTTCTTTGCACAGCACCCGGCTGACTCGGCTTGTGCTTTTATATTTTTTGCAATGGGATATGCCATGCGGGCTGTGACAATAAGCCCCAGTATTATTGCCGTTATGCCTACACCGGAGCTGGCCAGCGGGGCGATGATAACGTTATAGCCCTCTATTATTGTTCCTCCCGATAAAAGACCTACAAGCATATTAAAGCCAAAGTCATCGGTAACAGTGTTGAACCATTCTTTGAATACCGAGATGCGCGGCAGCTGGTTCTTAACGACAGAGCTTCCTCTCTGCTCACTATCGGAAGGAGCGGCACAGTCGGGCTGCACGAAGCGCAGAATCGTAAACTCGATTATCTTTGCTGAAAGCAGAGAGGAATAGACAGCTTTCCAAAAAACGAGCTGAGGAAAACCGAAATATGTTATTCCGTAGAACTTAATCAAGATAAAGTTGGCAAGAGGGGTAAGTATTCCGAAAATAACGGCAAGAAGAGATGCCAGCATGAATTTATTTTTCGGCAGCTTCATGGCAAATGCACTTACCGGAACCACGGAAGGCAGAGCACCATTGCGCCTCATAGCCTCAATGCGCGGAACTAAAATGTACACGTCGGCAAATGACGTTATAACGCCACAGAAAAGTGAATCTGTCAGCACACCTTTTAGGTCGATATCTCTTCCGTAATAAAATATAAAAATGCAAAGAACATTGACAGCGGCAGTAAGAAGGATGATTGAGATATTGTCGGCATATGGCAGCCCCGCAGAAAATTTTTGACTGTTCTCCGATACGGAGCCGCTTTGAACATTCTTCTTTGAGGACACGTCAACCACTCCTATACTAAAAAAACGAAGAACTATAAAAGCTTCTTTTGTCTTTAAAGTATAGCTATGGGCAAGTACGTGCGGTACACCCTAAATATGACATTTTTGGGCTATTTCCAAATATAGGGAAAGATTTCCTCTCTGCTCTTAACATCCAATTTCATATATAGCCTTCATGTAAAGCTTTACGGTATTAAGAGATATGCCCATGCGGCGCGCAATCTCGGCATTGCCAAGGCCGCGCCATACAAGCCGCGCTGTTTGGTACTCGCGCAGTGTCAGCTCGTTTGTCAATTTAGTGCCGTAGAGAGTGTTATATAAAGATGTCCATCCCTTAACTATATCTTCTCCTGCCGTAACTATCTTTTTCACGATTTCAGGCTCTACGCTCTTCATAACTTTATCAAGGATACCTCCGAAGGAACGGCGATATTCGGCAAACGGAGCGCGTAAATTCCGTCGGGGCGCGCCAGTTCAAGAGCAGCCCGCAAATGCTCCTCTGAGCGGAGATCATCGCCGTTATCATGGAATCCCAGGGCTGCTATGATGCGCAGATATATCTCCGCCACAAGAGCTCCTTCTGCACGGCACTGAGAGATGAATGGGCCTGCGACAGCGGCAAGAGCATCGGCGCGGCCGTTTATATAGAGGTGTTTGAGATACACATAGCGAGCGGGCGGATAAGAATCCAAAGGCAAGTTAGACCAATCGCCTCTGCAAAACCACTCGGGAAAATCCTCGTCAACAAATATGGCACTCTCAAACATGGCAAGGTTAAATTCAATCTGTGCCAAATCGTCCAAAGAATCGTAATCCGTCTTGAGAATAATATCCCGAGCTCTGCGCCACAGCGGCGCATCGCCTGTATAAAGAGCTTTAAGAGCGAGTATGTGAGCCAGACATATGCGAGTATCAAAGCAGCACTCCTCTTTCAGAAGCTCTTCTGCGATATGAACCGCGCTCTCCATGTCAAATCTGTAATAGCAAAGGCACGCTTCAAAGAGGCGCGACGCAGCAGGAGAGCTCTTCCTCAGCATTTCAAGAGTCTGCTCCGCACTCCCCGGGCGGCTGTAAGCACGGCTCATTATGAATATCGGGCATCTGTAAGGCAAAGAGTGGCAGACAGAGGATTGAGCAAAAACACCTTTCCCGCTGCGGCCTGAAATTTCTCCGTCAGCAGGTATCATCCATGAGCGCTGATATTTTACGGCACCCTCTATGCGTCCCTCGCTGCACAGCCTTTGCAGAGTTCGCTTTGAAAGCCCGAATTTTATTGATGCTTCGTCTATTGAGATATGTTCCAACCCTCTCTCACCCTCCGCAGAAGCACAGCATATAAAGTTCCGCACACTTTAGATATTTTAAAGGCAAGAGAAAGAAAAGTTAAGAGAAGTACCGCTTAAAGAGTCGATTCTGCCCTTTGCTGTCACAGAATAAAACAATATGGACCGGAAGCAGAATTTGTTCCTGAGGATAAGCCGTAAGCACCGGCTTAGACGGTGCTTACGGCTTTGTACCCATAGGAACGGGGCCCGCATTTCTGCGAGCCCCGTCTTTGAGCTTATACCCGCTGATGCAGCCATATCAGCTGAGGCAAGCTCCGAAAAATACACTAATTTAAGAATTGAGGTCAGCCGCCTGCGATGCTTTGCCTTTGCCGCAGCGATCGGCAGGATTGCCAATAGCGCCAAGCCGGCGAAGGTGCGCGCTATCACCGTTGCAACACCGCCCTGCAGTTTCCACGGTGCGGCGTCTGGATCTATGGTATAGGCTACGACGACATCATTGAATGTATCGCATGAGGTTATGTCCACGCTCTTTCCGGTTGCCCACTTGCCGCAGAATGCGGACGGGCCAGCGTTCTTTAAGAGAGCCCAGTGTGTATTCTCACCATGAATAGTTAGTTGGTCATATATTCTCCGTTGAACAGTTGTTCAAGCGCGCGGGGGCCGCCTGCCAGGAAGTCAAAGTAATCGCAGTCTATCTTTTTTACATTAACTGCTATGCTCCTGTACTGCTTGATTATTACGTCACAGGCTCCCACGCTGTTTAAAGTTTCATTCATGGAGGAGAAGAACGTGTGAATCTGCCTGAGTTTTGATGAATCATAGACTTCATTCTCCCACAGGCGGGAAGATATTTCTTCCATTGAAATAGACGAACCGTATTTATCAATCAGACAGGCAAACAGTTCTTTTGCACTGCACCGTGAGGCGTATCATCGCTTCTTTTGCGGGCAAATCTTCGCTCTTTGTCTTCCGTGCCATATTAGTAAAAATAGCCGCAGCTTCTGTCATATATTTATTTTTGTGGAAGGCTAGGGAGAATACTCTGTCCCACTCATGCTCAGGACTGTATATCGCGCGAACGGTTCCGTTTTTTAAGTGTTCAGCCAGCAGCCTCACCGATGAGACTCCTATGCAGTTTTCTTCTCTTACCGCTCTTAGTGTGGCATCAAAACAGGCAACTTCCCACTTTATTTTGAGCTTCCTGCGGCGCTCTTTGACAAATTCTTCAAATATCTCTCTCGTTCCGCTTCCTTTTTCCCTCATAACAAAATTTTCGCAGCAGATTTCATCAAGAGATATTTCATCGAAGCCGGCGAATCTGTGAGAGTCTGAGCAGAAGAGCACTACAAAATCATCCATGAGCTTCCGCACCTCTATCTCACGGCTCTTTATTTTGCCCTCTACTATTGCCATGTCAAGCTCTGCATTCAAGAGCATCTTCTCTATCGTCTCTGTATTATTGACATAGCTGTATATCTCGGTCTGAGGAGCAATGGCCGAAAATTTCTTCAATATTCCAGGCATTACGCACATTCCTACTGTAACGGAAGAACCTACTCTGAGTCTTGCCGGGCACTTTTCCGGAGACATTTCATATTCGAGATTTTCAAAGGAGGCGAGAACCTTATCCGCATGAAGCAGAAGCTTTGCGCCTGTTTCCGTAAGAAAGAGTTTCTTGGGCATACGCTCTAAGAGCCTTGTGCCGTAATGCTGCTCAAGTTCACGTATAGCCTGACTGACAGCAGGCTGAGAGACGTGAAGAAGAATTGCGGCTTCGCTCATTTTGCCGCACTCGGCAACAGTTTTAAAAACCTTCAGATGGTTAAGTGTCATAGAGACATCTCCATATAATATTTTCTTATAGACTCTATTGTATATTATCACTTTTGTTTATTTTATAAAATCAGGACTTTAGTTTTTTTGTTTACGAGGCGGCTGTTATCAAGGCTTTGTCAAAAAGCAAGGTACTGCATCTCCAATTGGGATGTGCCGCACCTTGCTCCGAAATCGGCAGCAGTTATTATTTGATGTTCCGCTCACAGCACTGAGCATGAGGAGTGTGTCAAAACCGGGAAGCATCCTGTATTTGTTGTAATTTTATTGTACCGCCGTCTCTATAATCCAAACTGAGAAACAGTCAGAGTACAAAATTGTACAATCCAAGTGAGCGGAGGTAATGTATATTATGTTCTTTTGCAGACAGACAGGCAATAGAAAAAGACTTTTCGCGGCTTTTTCAGCGCTGCTGGCGGCCGGTATTTACTTCGGACCGCAGATAGCGGATGCCATAGAGACAGGCGGCAAGCGTCCGGGAGAGATGAACCAGCTTAAAGTCAACAAGCTACTGGCAGAACGCCTGCCGATAGAGATATCTTCAACATTCCTCGGTGCGCACGGCTGGCCGCCCGATGTCGAAAAAGAGCGCTACATCGATATACTTATAAATGAAATGATACCGGCCGCGGGCGAATCCGGACTTGCCGAGTGCTGCAATATATGGTGCGATACTGGGCATTATGAAGCGGATGAGTGCCGCAGAATTTTACAGGCAGGACGCGATAACGGCATGGAGCCGAAAATCCATGCCGGAGCATATTCATACATAGGAGGAGAAGACCTCGCCGCAGAGATGGGAATGTACTCCGCAGACCACTTGAACTACACGCCTAAGTCGGCTCTGAAAAAACTGGCGGAGGCAAAAGTGCCTGGCGTCGTGCTCCCAGGGATAGATTTTACCGTAAACCACCCGTTGTTCTTCGATCCGAGACAGATGTATAAGGCAGGACTGGAGCTCGGAATGGCGACAAACTGCTGTCCCGGATGCTGGTGCACCTCCATGCCCTTCATAATCTCACTTGCCTGCCGACAGCACCGCATGTCTCCCGCTATGGCTCTGCGCGCAGCCACATTCGGAAGTGCCAAGGCACTTAAGAGGGACAAAACTATAGGCTCGCTTGAAGCGGGAAAACAGGCAGACATACTCATACTTGATATTCCGACATACGAAGATATCGCATACCGCCTCGGTCAGAACCCAATAGAAACCGTCATTAAAAAAGGCAGAGTAACTGTAAGCGGCGGCAGAATGCTGTAGCTGCGAAATATAAATAGACAAGTTGGAGGAATAAGGATGTTTTACGAAGTTATTGACAAAATAATGGACAGCAAAGATACGACCGTAGGCGGAGGCTCCGCATCCGCAGCAGCCGGCGCAATGGCGGCAGGACTCGTAGGAATGGTCGCACGCCTTTCATTAGGCAAAGATTACGGGCTTACGGATGAAAGATATCTTGCCATAGCGGAAGAGCTTGACGGTTACACAGCAGCGCTTAAAGACGGAGCTGTCGAAGATACAAAATCGTACCTCGGAATCAAGGCCTCTTTCGGACTGCCCAAAACAACGGTCGAAGAAAAAGCCGCACGCCGTGCCGCAATAGAAGCGGCGGCAGTTCAGGCCGCCACAGTTCCTCTAACAAACGGAAGAATGGCTCTTAAGATATACGAGATATGCAAAGAGATGGAGGGACGCTTTAATTCTGCGGCGGGTTCAGACATGGAAGCCGGCATCATGCTTGCAAAAATGGCCATAGTCGATACCGCTCTCAACATTGAAGCAAACCTTTCTCTCATTAAAACTCCCGAGATAAATGCAATGTTTGCAGCTAACGCGGAGATACTTAAAAATTCTGTTAAATAACAATATTATTCGATGATACTGAAAGGTGAGATTACCTCATGGCAAAAATATTGCTTTGTGAGCTTAATGTAAGTGACGGAAGAGATATTGCAAAAATAGAAAGAATCACAAATACGCTGAAAAGCAGCCCGGACATCACTATAATGGACATCGACTCAGACGCTGACCACAATAGATCAGTCTACACTTGGATCGGCGAGCCCGAAGCGGTACTTGCCGGAGCAATGAACATCACAAAAGCCGCAGTTGCCGAAATAGACATGAGCACACATCACGGAAGCCACCCTAGACAAGGTGCTGTCGACGTTGTCCCCTTTGTCCCGGTAAGAAACGTAGACAAGGAAGAAGCTCTTGAAATTGCCCACAGATATGGCAAATTTCTGGGAGGACTCGGTGTCCCCGTCTTCTACTACGAAGAAGCGGCGACAAAACCCTCACGCCAGAACCTTGTGGACATACGAAAAGGTCAGTACGAGGCTCTTCCCGAAAAAATGCAGAACGAAGAGTGGAGACCGGATGAAGGACCATTCGCGTTTGTGCCTAAGTCAGGCGCTACGGTAACGGGAGTGCGCTTTCCACTTGTTGCATACAATGTAAACCTCCGCACCGACGACATCGAAATAGCAAAGGCAATCGCCAAGAGAATGCGCTTCTCCACAGGCGGACTCCGCTACTGCCGCGCCATAGGGCTTTCCCTTGAAGAGAGAGGCATGGTACAGGTATCCATGAACCTTACCAACTTTGAAAAGACACCGATTCCAGTTGTCTATGACCTCATCAAATCACTTGCTGACAGCTATGGCGTGGGTATTGCCGAAGCCGAACTTGTCGGCCCCCTTCCCCTTGCGGCACTCGAGGAAGTCATCCGCCACTCTCTCCGAGTCCGCAGCTTCAACATGGAGCAGATAATAGAAACCCATCTTCTGGGCTAACCGAAAGAAACACGCCTCGCAGGATAGACTCCATATATGCCTGGGACTTTCTATCGTCTAAGCATAAATATCCTGCGAGGCGCCTCTTTGCACCACAATGCCAATATCAAAAACCGATGATACTAAAACAAAATTACCGGTAATAGATACAAGGTGTAGCTTACTGGTATAGAAGGTAAAATGGTCGTTGCTGAAAACTGTTTTTCCAGAATTTAAATCCAAACTTTTTCCGCGTTTAGGTACTATCCCTGGGGCTGTCTATATATCACGCCTAAGCAGGCTCAGGATTTTATCTGTCTTCTTGGTTCTCAAAGCTGTCTCCAACTTCTTACCCTGTTGCTGTTTGCGTAGTCCGTATAGAAAGAAAAGACAATCTTTTACAGAATATCTGTGGAGCATATCCGCTTCTTTCATACGAATGTAAACCTGTATATCATAATCAAAGATATATGCTTCAAAAAGGCCCAGCTTGACGCTCCATACTCAAGATCGGCAACTGGAACAGCAAGAACAATGGCAGATTTCTTTGCAATAAAGCCATCCTCAGTAATACGTCCTAAATCCCCCCGTAATCTTCCAATCCTGCTTTCTCTCTTTATCATATACAGTACTTCTCTCATACAAATAAAACTTTCCGTTATTCTCTTTAATTTACTTACAAGGTTCCTTAAAAGCTTGTACCCAATCAGAAGGGCCATAAGCATCCATCTAATAGTTCGTACCAGGTACTATGATTTAATACAAAAGATAAGATCCTGCAATATGTAAAGGATAAAAAACCTTATTATTACAGGATCTTTTAAGAACGTTATATTAAGT
>CAYRAI010000026.1:0-31715 GCA_964422205.1 uncultured Synergistaceae bacterium
AAAGACCGGGATTTTTTCTATCTTTTGATGTTAAGCATAAGTTCCGGAAGTTCGGGGTCTTCTTCGCCTCTGACTTTAGGTTTTGTCTCTTCCCTTCCGTGCTTTGGCGCTTTCTCGTTTTCTTCTCCCTCACCGATGCTGAGAACAGCTTCTTCCTGTCCGGATTCTGAGTTCTTTACCTTGATAAACTTTCTGAGCACACCCTCAACATAGTAGTTGGTGTCTATTATTTTCATAGAACCTTCGTCAAAGCGCTCTTTAAGTATCTCGCTCATCAGTCTGTCATCAAGGAAATCTTCCGGTGACATAGCTGCCATTGTTTTTGGATCTTTGCCTTTTAATTTGTCCTGCGGTCCGTCCAGAGATATTATAATCTGGTTGTTGGACTCTTTGACGCTCATCTCTTTGAGAAGGTCTTTTAAATTTGTTATCGAGCGCAGACCGGCAGATAGTGATTCCGAATCCGGCTCTTCTATGCCGCCGCCTCTGACAGTTATCTCACAGAAGCCGGCCGCTTTTTTGGGGACGTTCAATGTCACTCGCTGAACTTTGGGCCTCTTGCGCCAAGGTCTGAGAGTAAGTTCGACCGTGACTTTGTCGCCCGGCTTATAGAACTCCTGTTTATTGACAATAACCATTTTTTCGATAAATACGACTCGCGGGTCACGGGTCATTTCTACAGATACATCAACGCCGAACGGCCTTATCTCTTGGAACTGGTTCAAAGAGAATATTTTAGCAAGATCGTCAAACTCTTTTGTGAGAGCTGACATTAAATCTTTCTCTGAGAAGAAGATATTGCTTCTCTCCCATCCGTCCTGCAGGTTTCCTCCGGAAAAGCGGTACTTTATCATTGCAGTTCCCTCGCCCGTTCTTCCCCACTGGTCATCTACTATGCCCAGTATTCCGAGAGAGCCCAAGGACGGGCCTATAAATGGATCCGCAACTGTCTGGAATCTTTTAACCGTGTTTCTTTTCGTGTCGACATCGTTGAAACGCACTGTGTAGCTCGATGCCGCGGCAAGTTTGCCCATGTGCCCGGCTATTGCTTCAGGTCTGTCCTGAGTGACTATTCCTATTATGTTCCCTATGTATCCGAGTTTGAAGGAGTGTTCGCTGCTCGGTATTATCTTGATTATTTCGGCATCAGTCAAAGGATAGGCAACGGCACCGTAGTTCATCATTGGGTGAGCAAAAGCAAGGAAATTTCCGTGCTTGTCAACGGCGCTCAGTGTTCCTATTCCGCCCATCTGGAAGTCACCCCAAGCAAGGGCTACACCCATTGCGGAACCTGGCTTCAAAGTTTTTTTAAGATTGCTGCTTGTCGAGGAGCTTCCCGAAGCACCCAGAGGTATCAAAGTCTGTCCCAATTTTTTTTCGAGCATTGATGTCACTCTTGGACTGAGTCCGTCAACCAAAAGCGGCATAGACAGAGGAGCAAAGCTTCTGTTCATAAATTCATCCAGCTTTATAGGATTCTTCCTCAGAGATTCTTCCGATATTGTTACAATCTTCTCTTGTGCAATTTTTGAGTCGTCGCTGATTTTCACATCTTTGCTTGACTCACGCTCTTTTGCTTCCGCGTCGGAGGAGAGCAGCGGCTTGACATCTTCGCTCTTCACATCTTCAGATACAGCCTTGTCATGGCTGATAGGCTCTGACGGGGTAGGTGCGGCCAATGTAATGGGCGGCAACTTTTCCGGCCAGCTGAAGGCTTTTGTCATCTCCTCTATCGGAGTGGCAAGTCCAAGGCTTCTTTCCGAGAAAGACCAACTGTATCCTATAGCACCTATGAGCTTTCCGTTTACATATATCGGAGAGCCGCTCATGCCTGCCGCGACTCCGCCGTTTTCCACGATTTTCTTATCATCGATACGGAAGAGGATAAGATTCTTAGGGCTCGTCTTTCTGGGAATAACTCCTATGACAGTCACTTTGAAGGAGGTTATATCCCTTCCCTGTATTACTGTATAAGCAGTTCCCGTCATGCCTGGTTTCAGCTGTTTCAATGGCATTACAGGAACATTAGGAATAAATACCGCAGGTTTTTCACCAGCATTTGACGGAACTGCGATAACAAATATCAAAAGAAGAGACATAAATATTTTTCTTATCATATTATTTTTCACTCCCGTTCGAGACCTGTTTTCCTGTCTTCTGGAAGCGCAGGAAACTCATTATAAGTTCATCCAAGTCTCCGTCCAATACAGACTGCACATTGCCTATTTCACATCCTGAACGGTGGTCTTTTATAAGCTGAAATGGCTGAAGAATGTATGAGCGTATTTGGCTGCCCCATGCGATAGTTCTCTTTTCACCCTGTATATTGTCAATCTGATCCTGCCGTTCTCTCATTGTTTTTTCAAAAAGCTTTGACCTCAATACCTGCATTGCGGTTGCCCTGTTCATGTGCTGGGAGCGTTCTGTCTGACAGCTTACTATTATTCCCGACGGTATATGTGTGATTCTTACGGCAGAGTCAGTCATATTTACATACTGCCCGCCTGCTCCGCTTGACCTGAATGTGTCCATTTTCAAGTCTTCGGGACGGATCTCGACCTCGACGCTGTCGGGAAGCACAGGCATAACTTCGACAGAAGCAAAGCTGGTATGGCGGCGTTTGGCGGAGTCAAAAGGAGATATCCTTACTAGGCGGTGCACCCCCTGCTCCCCTTTAAGATATCCATAGGCATAGTCTCCGTTTATGGATATAGTCACGCTTTTAATGCCTGCTTCCTGGTCCGGAAGTTCATCTATCAGCTTGATTGAATAGCCGCGGTCTTCAGCCCATCTCATGTACATTCTGTATAGCATCTCGGCCCAGTCCTGTGAATCAAGGCCTCCTGCCCCTGCATGAACGGTCATTATCGCATCGCTTGTATCATAGTCCCCGTCCAATAGTATCAAGGTCTGGTACTCTTCTATATCCTTCCGCAGTTTGGCGGCTCTGACGTAAAACTCGTTCAAGAGTTCATCGTCATTGATTTCGCCGAGCATTTCAGCCAATACTTCCAAATCTTCCGTCTCCGCTCCGGAGGCCTCATATTTATCCTTGCGACCCTGAAGCCTTGCCAATTCGCGTGAAACCGACTGAGCGTCCGGGCTGTCCCAGAAATTGGGCTGCTCCGTCTCTCTGTGAAGCTGTTCTATTCTTGTCTCAATGGAAACCAGGTCAAAGACTTTCACGCAATTCGTCAAAAGACGAACGCAAGTCGGTCATGACAGTCGTTACCGGAAGTACTACCATTTGAACCCCTCCTGTTGCTGCATTTGAACTTTAATTATATACGTTTAGAGTGTAAAATCGAATAGTTTTTTTACGGAGACTTTTTATTTTGACCTCTAGAGGCAAAAAAGGAGGAATGACAGTGGCTATATATGACGAATCATCAAGCAGACGGAAGCTTTACGGCATATTGGCGTCATCCCTAGGGATGACTGTGCCGAGCTCCGTCCTTACCGAGGCGCTTCATACATCTAGGCAGGCAGTATTTAAGCTTGTAAACGCACTCCGCGACGAGGGAATAAGCATTGATTCCATACCTCAGAAGGGATACGCGCTGAACCCGACTCCACAGGGAGATCCCCTCAGTCCGACCGCTATCACCCATAGACTGGCTGAGGCATCGTTATTTCATACATTTCTTTACTTTCCGGAAGTGGACTCGACTCAAAAAGTTTTAAAGAAACTCGCAATGCAGGAAGCTCCTCAGGGTATAGTCGCAGCATCAGACATACAGACGGAAGGCAGAGGCAGAAGGGGCCGCACTTGGCAGAATGTTTCTGGCAAAAACTTAATGTTCTCAATGCTTCTGCGCCCCAACCTAAGACCTGGAGAGGTACAGCTTCTGAATCTCGCGGCAGGCATAGCGGTAAGAAATGTGCTGGTTAATAATTACTCTGTTAATGCCGAGTTAAAATGGCCTAATGACATTCTTGCTGGCGGCAGAAAAATATGCGGAATACTAAGCGAAGCTGCGGGCGAAACAGACAAAATATATTACGCTATAACCGGAATAGGCATAAACGCAAACATGGAGAGAAAAGACCTTACTGATGATATAGTGGACATTGCAACATCTGTTAAAATGGAGACTGGAAAATCTGTTGTAAGAGCCGAGATGCTCCTTGCAGTCCTTGCCGAGTTCACCTCTGTCGCAGAAATTTTATTCTCAAGAGACGGGACTGTAAAATTACTCTCACTTTACAGAGAGGTTTGCGCAACAATCGGAAAAGATATTAAAGTAATTCAGGACAATGAAGAATTCTGCGGCAGAGCATCGGGAATAACCGAGGCCGGAGCTCTTATAGTCGAGATAGACGGCAAGGAGACGGTTTTTGCCGCGGCGGATGTACACCATCTTCGTTTAAGATAAGAAAGGAGAGTTTGCAGTGAGGCTTACAGAACGAGCAAAAACAAGCGGGTGAGCAGCTAAAATAGGCCCAGCGGAGCTGGACCAAATACTTAAAGACCTGCCTGTCATCAGAAATCCGGAGCTTCTGGCCTCTTGGAACAGGGGCGAGGACGCTGCTCTATGGAAGATAGACGAAAAGCGGGTTGGGATACTTACGATTGACTTTATAACGCCTGTGGTTGATAGCCCCGAGAAATTTGGGGAAATTGCCGCGGCAAATTCAATAAGCGATGTCTACGCAATGGGAGGCAGGCCCATAATTGCATTGAATGTCGTCTGTTTTCCGACATCATGCGAGCCGATAAGCGTGCTGAAAGAGATACTTAACGGCGGAGCGAAAAAAGTCTGCGAAGCCGGAGCAATGCTGGCAGGCGGGCACAGTGTACAGGACGATGAACCGAAGTACGGCCTTGTCGTATTCGGAGAAGTCGAATCCGACAAAATGTGGAAGGTGGGCACTGCCCTTCCGGGAGACATTCTCATTCTTACAAAGCCCATAGGGACGGGAATTGCCGTAACAGCCATCAAAGCCGGCCTGTTCTCAGAAAAAGATACAGAATTTGTGACAGAAAGCATGGCGAAGCTTAATGCTGTACCTCCTATCCTTTCAGATGAAATAAGAGGAAAAATCACAGCATGTACGGACGTTACCGGTTTTGGACTTGCCGGCCACGCACTGGATTTGCCTGCGGGAAACGTATCAGTGGAGATATACTCAGACAAACTGCCTCTGCTTCCCGGAATAAAAGAGATGTCAAACATGGGACTCATCCCCGCAGGTTCATATGCCAACAAACAGCATATAGGGGACAAAGTATTCAACAAGGCAAAAATAGGGCGTTTCGCAGATGATCTGGCATTTGACCCCCAGACATCCGGCGGTCTTCTTATCTCCATACCTGCAGAGTACGAAATATCACTTCTTGAGGAGCTGCACAAAGGCGGTTTTGCAGGCGCGGTAACTATAGGACGTTTTGTTGAAGGAGACGGGACTCTTACTTTGCTATAGCAATGTTTCAAAAATAAGAGCGAGCCCGCAGTTTACATGGCTGCGGGCTCGCTTTATGTTATGGGCTTATCCCAGTTTGTTAGCTCTCCTGCACAATATCGTGCCTATTATCAGGAAGGTTATGTTGGCTATCCATGCCGCTATAAATGGCGGAATATAAGCCGCCTCGCCAAGAGAACTTGTGAAGGACATAATAACATAATAGACAAATACGATTATTACGCTCAGTCCCAGTCCCATACTTGAGCTTGAACGCTGAGGCCTGCTGCCTAAAGCCGCTCCCACAAGGGCCAGAACCATACATGCCCAAGGCACTGATATTCTTAAGTTTAAAATCATCCAAAGAGGTCCTGTATCGCTGCCGTTCCTTTCGGCAAGCTTAATGGCGCTGTAGAGCTCCGGAATAGTCATTTCGTCGGGAGAGTCGGAAGATCTCGCTATCTCGGACGGATTTAAGTTAAGAGTAAGCTCCTGCTTGTCAAACTTAAAGAGGTGGTTTACATTGGAAGATTTATTTATTTCAAAGACATTTCCGTTCTCAATCCACCAGCTTCCGCTGACCCACTTTGCGGATTTGGCTGAAACAATGCGGTTCAGTCTTCCAGCTTCAAACTCTTCTATTACAATTTCTTCCATGTTGCCGCTGGTGATTTTCATCTTATTTATATATATGACTCTCTTAAGAGAGCCTCCGCTTTCTTCTTTGAGAAATATTTTCTCCTTAAATACAGGAGGCGACTCTTTAAAAACTTCGTATACCATAACATTTGATGCAGCTCTTTCGCTTATCGGGACAAGAGTCTCATTTACGAAAAAGGCGCATATGGATATCACAAAAGATGCCATTATAACAGGTCTGATAATGCGCTGAAACGATAGCCCCGCAGACTTAAGAGCGACAAGCTCAGAATTGGCTGACAGTTTTCCAAAGCCCAGCAAAGCCGCCAAAAGGCAGCTCATTGGTATGGTAAAGGCCACAAGTCTCGGGAGATAGTACAAAAACAGGCGAATTACTATACCAAGAGACACTCCGCGCTGAATAACGAGATCAGCCATTTTGAAGAGCAGGCTGCCGGCAACAAGTATTATCGTAAATGCGACCATACCAAAGAAAAACGGGCCCATAAGCTCACTCAAAATAAATCTGTCAAGTGCCCTTAATTTGAAGATGCCTATATCAAATTTTTTTTGATTCACTCACTATCACCGTTTATCATAATTATGTGTTCGGCACAGTCGCGAATTGCCCCATGCCCGCCGTCAGAAGGAGAGAGCCAGTCCGCAGCTGCCTTGACTTCGTTCCTTGCATTAGCTGTAGCCATACCCAAGGACGACCAGGCAATGCATTCTATATCGGGGATATCGTCTCCGGCATATGCTGTCTCTTTCTGTCTTATATTAAATTTTGCCGCGATTTCCGTAAGATCTTTGAGCTTATTTTTTGACCCCTGCACACAAAGAGTTATTTTAAGATCTTCGGCTCTCTGAGCCGTTGCTGCAGAGAATCTTCCGCTTATAAAGACAACTTTAATGCCCATGTTCAGCAGAGTGACAATACCATAGCCATCCTGTATATCAAAACGTTTAAATTCTCCGCCTTTGCCGTCCATGTAGACGCCGCCGTCTGTGAGCGTACCGTCAACGTCCAGCGCGAAGAGCTTAATCAACTTTTTTATCCTCGCTCTTGCTCTGCCAATCCTGTGTCATTCTGGGAGTGAAACCCCTTATTGATTCCGCCGCAAAATTTACAATCATTTTTGCTGCGTCGCTGTCGGGATATTTCTCGGCAATACTAGCCACGCCCTCTTTTACCGTTAGTCCGCTGTTATAGATAATCCTGTACATATCCCTTATCTGGCGTCTTGTCTCGGAAGATATGTCGCGGCGGCGCAGTCCCACTCTGTTGATGTCATAAACTCTTAGAGGCACGCCAGCGGCTAGAGTATAAGGAGGAATGTCCTGTATTATTCTGGAAAGACCGCCCACCATACAATAAGAGCCTACGTGGGCAAATTGGTGAAATCCCGTCATTCCTCCGATTACAACATAATCGCCGACATGTACGTGACCGGAAAGCCCAGCCTTATTCGCGATGGTACACTCTCTGCCTATTTTCACATTGTGGGCAAGGTGAACTCCCTCCATAATAAAACAGCTGTCACCTACGGATGTTATTTCTCCCTCACCGGTTGCCCTGTTAATGGTTACAAATTCTCGGCAGACGACACCGTTTCCTATTATTGCCCACGACTCCTCGCCCTTGTAGCCAAGGTCCTGAGGGGCACCGCCGATTACGGTATGCTCGTGGAAAATGCAGTCCGAACCGACCTGAGTATAGTCGCAGACTCTCGCATAAGCTCTGAGTTGCGTTCTGTCGCCTATTTTCGTTTTGCCGTCAACAATACAGTAAGGGCCTATAATAACATCGTCGCCCAAAGATGCGTCGCTTGAGACGATAGCAGTAGGATGTATTTGCAGACTCATTTTTTCTCCTCCGAATCAATCGTAAGCCCCGACATTATTGTAAATCCCATGATTGCTTCTGCCACAACCTCTCCGTTGACAGTTGCTCTAAATGAAAATTTTCCCATGGGACCGCGCCTCTTTATAAGGGTGGCAACGGTGCGCAGCTGATCTCCGGGCTTTACGGGTTTTCTGAATTTCGCTTTTTCGATTGTTGTAAGGTAAACAAGAAGACGTTTGCCGTCCTGCATTTCGGGCTGAAGCTTCAGCAGTATTGCGCCAACCTGTCCCATTGCCTCAAGTATCAGCACTCCGGGCATAACAGGCTCATCGGGAAAATGTCCCTGAAAGAACGGCTCATTATATGTTACGTTCTTGTAGCCTGTTACCTGTTTCAGGTTAGGTTCGTTTATGACTTCTTCTATTCTGTCCACCAAAAGGAACGGATATCGGTGAGGAAGAAAATCAAGAATTTCGTTTATGTTGAGCTTCATTAATGCTGACCTCCAAATGTTCTTATATAATTTATTTTCACAGCTAGCCGTGAATTATTCTCTTAAGTCGTTCAACAAGTTTGCCGTGCATTGCATGTCCGGCGCATATTCCCACATAGTGAGCTGTCGGTACAAAATCCATCAGAGCTAAATCGCCGAGTAAGTCTATCACTTTATGGGTCACACATTCAAGTGGAAAACGCAGACCGCCCTCATTCAGAAGGCCGTTTTCGTCAAAAACAAGAGCATTTTCCAGAGAACCACCCTTTGCTAAGTTTGATTTTTTAAGATAATCAAGCTCCTTGGTGAGTCCGAATGTCCGAGCTCTTGATATGGTGTCCAGGAAGATATCATCCGAAATTGCGTAGGATACACGCTGTGTTCCCACCGGCGTTCCCGAATAATCTATTACATATGTGACCCTCATCTCCAAAGAAGGCAGGGCGCACATTATTCTTCCGCCGCAAAAGTCATCGACTGCAACCGGTGCCGCGACGGCGTAAAAAGAATTTTCTGTGTCAACATGTGAAAAGCCGGTTTCATGTATAGCACAGGCAAAAGGATAAGAACTGCCGTCCAAAATAGGCACTTCTTCACCTTCAAGCGCTATTACAACAGAGCCAAGCCCCATACCTATAATTGAAGCCAGAAGATGTTCCGCTGTTCTCACAAGAGTCCCGTCCGGCAGGCGAAAACCGGTAAGTCTGCTGTCCTCCTCGACAGACGCTTCCGATGATTTGTAACATCCGTTTTTTGTCATAAACCTGATACCTGGAAGAGAAGAAGGGATAAGAGTCACTTCAGACTTTATGCCTGAATGCAGTCCTACACCGCTGAACTTAATCTCGTTTTTTAACGTCTTCATCTTACCTGCATCTATCCGCCAATTCTTCAATCTTTGCCTTAAGCTCCCTAATGCTCTTAAGAGCTTCAGGCAGGTGCTTTACAGCTGTTATCTGTCTGAGTTCGTGTTTATGATCCTGTGCTGGGAATCCGGAAACGGTTGCTCCCGCAGGCACATCCGTAACGACTCCGCCTCTTCCTCCGACTGTCGCTCCGTCGCCTATAGAAGCATGGTTGGCTATCCCGGACTGAGCCGCCATCACGACACCGCTGCCGAGTGTGCTGCTGCCGGCTATTCCTACCTGCGAGACTACAATACAGAACTTGCCTAGATGAGAATTATGTCCGATTTTGACCAATGCATCAATTTTTGTTCCGTAAGATATTCTGGTATCTCCGAATGTAGCTCTGTCTATACAGGAGCAAGCACCTATTTCAACATTGTCCTCGACAGTAACAGTGCCTATCTGAGGTATGCGCAGAAGTCCGCATTTCGGGTCAGGCATAAAGCCAAAACCGTCACAGCCGATGACAGCATTAGCGTGAATTATACACCTGCTTCCGACCGACGAGGCATCATAGAGCACAACACCCTGCTCAAGCCTACTGTTCTCTCCTACGAAAACACCGCGTCCCACCCACACATTGCCGACGAGTACAGAATTGTCTCCTATGGAAGCTCCGTCGGAGACGACGCATCCAGGCCCTATATGCACATTTTTGCCTATGGATGCAAGATCGGATATTACCGCAGATTTGTGAATATTAGGGGTTTCCGCAATGTGAGTGTCAAAAAAGGTCAGAATATCAACCAGAGCACGTCTTGGATCTTCAGTCTCAACTCCGCTGCATCCTTCGGGGATCCAACCTTCCTTGCTAAGAAGATTCATGCCTGCAACGATTTTTGCGGAGAATTTTTTTTCCCAAAACGGTGATATCGTGTTTGAAGCGCTTTTTTCAACATCCGCAATAGAAGTAATTATTGTCGCAGGGTTTCCTACAACCTTGCCTCCAACCATTGCGGCTATATCACCAAGCGTTATTTCCTTACCCATAAAATATCATTCTCCTTCAAAACGCGCTTTAAAGATTTCCAAGCATTCTTAAGCTTACAGTATCTTCGTCACGTGAATCATAGTGGAGCTCAAACGATATGTATGACGTTGCTTTCCAGCCCAAAGCCGTATTTATCTCGCCGTCTTCCCTTACTCTCAGCCAGAAATACGGTTTGTGAAGCCTCTGGTCAATATTGAGCCTTCCCCACCACATTTCGTCTTTTGACGACCATTCCCCGCCAAGCCAGACATCGCCCCACGGAGACCATCTAAGCCCAAGACGCCCTTCCGTATTCCAGTTCTGGAGCTCTATGATGCCCTCGCCGTAAAACTCCATATCCCAACGCGGCATAAGCTGAACAATTTTACCCAGATGAAAGCCAACTTCCGCCGTTTTGTCAGAGGTACCGGCATAGACGGCCGCCCAAGCTCCGACATTATAGCTTTTGCTCTCGACATTTACATTTAAATGAGAGACAGAGGCAGCCGAGAAGGAGGCTTTAGGCACAGAATTTGTCTTTTGCACTATATTTCTGTCTTCCAGTACAAGTTCGCTCCATTTGGTTATATCTTCTGAGTGGAATTTAGCCCATTCCACGGGAATGCCTACAAATGGCGTAAATCTTTCCATCAGATCTTCCTTCAAATCCTCGTGAATCAGAGTAGGCAGAGTATTTGACGTAAACTTTGGATTTACAGCCAGCACAAACGGCAGATCCGGGGTAAATGAAACTTTAAATAAAGCTCTGTCCTTCTCCGCGATTACGACAAAAGAGGCTCTCCACCCAGGAAGCTTTTCTTTCATTATCTTTAGAATTTCATCCCGGAGTCCTGTATCACACCAGTTCAGAGCTTCTAACGGCATATTCTCTATCAGAGGCAGTATCGCACCGTAAAGCGCATTCGAATCCTTCCTAAACCACTCAAGAGCTGGGCTCTGTATATTAGGTTCGGTAAGTTCTATGACCCATTTTGTACTGCTCTCTGTGGAAATAAGCAGAACATTTATGATATCCGGCTCAAAACTTCTGACTTCTGCTCTATAGCCGGTAAAAAGTTTTTCTGAAACTGTCTTAATTATTTTAGCGGCTGTCTCGGCATTGTTCGACGGCAGCTTGGCCGCTACGGCTGTAAGACTTCTATCCGCAAGTTCCGACTGCCACTGCGGAACTCCGTCAACATTTACACTGTACGCCGAAGATACGATAGGAAACATAAGAAGGGTTACGGCAGAAAATAATGCCGCAACCCAAATTTTAATTATTATGAGCGAGCTTCTAGAAAAGCTCTCCGAAGCCGAAGTGGAACTTGTCATCTTCTCCGCTTGCATAGTCAAGTCTCAAGTTGCCGAGAGGAGTGTTAAGCCTTACTCCGAATCCCGGTGCCGAGCCCATGTCGCTGCCCCAGCTTATATTTTCGTTCTTACTCCACGCTCTGCCTATGTCATAGAATACGACAAAGCTGAAAGCTTTTTCCATAGGGATGCGGAGTTCAAAGTTTCCTAGCATCATGTCCTCGCCGCGGTAGCGGTCATCGTCATATCCGCGCAGAGTCGTATCTCCGCCGATTGTGTAGCGCTCTTCATAAGGAACATCGCCGCCGCCCGAAGAACCTATCATCACTCTTGCCGCAAACATTATAGGCTTTTCGGAATTCGCGCCGAAGGATGTCTCAAGGAATCCCTTCAGGAATTTATCCATTGGGAAGTAGACCTTTGCCTCGCCCCAGTATTTGAAGTAGCTGTAATCTTTGTCGTCGACATCGGCTTTTCCGTACTGAAGGTTGATTGTTTCAACGTCGCCCTTTGAATAAGGCAGGTACTCGTCAAGGTTGAGTCTGCGAAGTGAGAGAATTCCTGAATAGTAGGTTCCTTCTCCCAAGTCATCAAGCACATACTGCTTCGTCGGTTTAGTCTTATCGGTCAGATTATTAAGCCAATCGCCGTTTGCGCTGTTGTTGACTTTATGCCAGTCCAAAGTCACATACCAGTTATACAGGGAATCATCGCGGAATTTGCGTCCAAAGCCGATGTATGCACCCTGCTTATCTCTGTCGTACTCACCGAGCTTGTTGTCGTTATAGTAGTAATATAGGTCATTCCAAGCTCTCTTGTAAGCACCTATCTTCCAAGCTGTGACCTTGCCGCTCATGTAGGGCTGTTCGAAGCTGAGCCAGTATTCCTCTCTGTCTCCGAGTTCAAACCCGACTCCCAGCTTAAGTCCTCTTCCTCCGATGTTGAAGTTCTCATAGCTAAGCCCTCCGCCGAATCCGCTCTGAGTTCCGTAAGCTATGTTGAAGCCAAGACGCCCTGTGCGTCCTTCTTCGACTGTAATTACAATTACGACATCATCGGGGTTTTCTCCGGGTTCAAAGTTTACGTTAACATCGCTGAAGAAGCCTACACCCTGAAGTCTGTTGAGAGTCAGACGGAGCTTGTTTGAATTAAAGAGCTCGCCCTCTTTTATCTTCAGGTAGCGCTCGACGACTTTTTTCTTTGTTATCTTATTTCCCTGGATGACGATTTCGCTTATCTTAGGCTCGACAATTATTACGTTTATGCTGTCGCCCTCTATCTGCACATCCGCTACATTTGCCATAACGTAGCCGTCAGCCTGATATTTTTCTTTAATTCTCTGAAGGTCATTGCGGAAGAATGTCCTGTTAAATATCATGCCGGGCTTTGTGAATATCATTTCTGTCAGTTTCTCAGAGGTGTAGACAGTGTTGCCCTTAAAGTTGACTGAACCTACTACGGGATTTTCCTGAACGATAAAATCAACTTTTACCCCATTCTGAGAGTCCGTAACCTTATAGTCAGCACCGACAAAGAACCCCAGTTCAAATATGGCTTCAGCATCCTTACGCAGCTTCTCTTCGTCAACATGTTCTCCAACTTTTGTTGTTATAACACTCATAATGTGTTCAGTAACGACTTCTTTATTGCCGGTTACGGTTATATCCGTAATCTGGGGGCCGCCCAAGTCTGCGGGTGCCTTGCTTTGTTTCACATCTGGTGAAACGGAGGTTTTGTCATGGGACACAGTGACATCGCCGCTCTTGTCCGCCGATAAGACCGCTTGTTCGGCAGCGGAAGCGCTGACGGCAAGGGCTGAACAAAAAAACGCAAGAGCCATAATTACAGATAGACATTTTTTGCTTAAGGACACATAGACCACTCCTCTGAAATGTATACTTACAGGTAAATTATCCAAGTCAGTTTATTATTTTTATAACAGGAGAAGTATTTCTGAGAGCTTTTTCTCCTATTTGAATCAATGCCAGCAAATCCTCCGCTCCCAGTACTGCTTCAGACTTCTGCTGCTTATTTTCAAAACGAGCCGCAGACTGTGTCTCGGCATTCTTCTCTTTCTTAGCAATGCTCAGAGAAGCCTGTCTCTTTGGGGCTTCTTCCTTCACCATAGAGCCGAACATAACATTGGCCTTGCTCAAATCGGTTCTTAATGACCGCACCATATCCATTTCCTCGTCCGTAACCCAGTTAAGGCTTTCCGCTGATGGGTCTTTAAACTTTGAAGCCGCCATCAAATTTGCAGGAAGGTCAGCTTCCACTGCCAAAGGCACGGTGGAAAGCATAACGATAAAAATCGCTATGGACAAGCTTTTTATGCTCATAAAAACAGAATTTCTCGAAAACATCGGCTCTCTTGCCGCGCTGCTGTTTTCAAGTTTTCTCCATAAATCCTCTCTTATCTCTTTAAGTTCCGCAGAGAGACAGTCCGCCTCTATTATCGCAGAGTCCCATCTGTTGTTTTCACAGGCTTTCGAAAATCTGTCCAGCCACCGCTGAAGTCTTGCTACTTGTTTTTTCATACCGATCAGCCTCCGTGTAAGTTTATAGGAGCACTATACTTATCCCGGTTTATGACGCTGATGTGGTACTTGCTTCTTCACTGTTGCCGAGCAATTTTCTCAATTTATCAAGAGCTTTTCTTCTTATCCTGTAAACATGGCTGACATCAAGATTAATTTCGGACGCAACTTCCCTAGCGACCCTGCCCTCTACAACCAAGGCATTCAATATATCAGACTCTCTTTCAGAGAGCATCAACATAGCCTGTTCGATATCTATTGTCCATTCGGAGCGGTCGGCTTCGCCTGACAGGACGTCGGCCCGTACCTCCTCATCCGCAAAGAGCGATTCGTCCACGGGAAGAGGGGCTTTAGCCTCAACGCGCTGGAGAAAATTGATCATTCTTCCCCGTATTTTATAATAGGCATAGGTTGAAAATCTATTGCTTCTGTCAATGTCAAACGCGTCTACTGCGGAGATAAGAGCGACCATGCCTTCCTGAATCATATCGGGGTAAGTGCTGTAGGGAACTCTCAGCTTCTTCGCAAGCCAGTAGACCATTGGCCTGTAGGCAAGTATAAGAGCATCTCTTGCGGCATCATCCCCTTGGGAACATCTAAGCCACAAAGATGCTTCCTCTTCAAACCTTTTCTCTTTTTCCGTGAAATTTAGACTCTCGTCTTTCATGTGATATCCTCACACATAGAAATTAACGGCTTAACGCAAAACGCCATTTGTATAATTTTACCACACATACATACAAAAAGCGCTATAGCAGAGGCAAAGAAGCAACTGCTTCATATGCTGATTTTATATGAAGGGTATCGTTATAAAACACTATGGAAGCATTATTTTGACTATCTATGTCAATTGCAGAGATAGAACAGTTATCCAGCCTCATCTTCCAAAATATGTTATCTTTTGCGCCTGATAGCAGAGCCGAGAAGAGCGTTCTGAAGAAAGCTCCGTGACCGACAACTACAAGGTTTCCCCTTTCCGCGCGGGAGATACGCTCTGCCGCCTCCACTGCTCTGGCAAACACAACTTCATGGGGTTCACCGTTCGTGGCAGTCACATGCAGGGGATTTTGTTTCCACGAATAAAAGTCATTACCGTAAGAATTTACAATTTCATTGACGGTAAGACCTTCCCAAGCACCGAAATTAATTTCCGTAAGCTCATTCCACAGCTCGACATTTTTAAATCCCAGCGAATCAGCTATACAGCCGGCTGTCATTCGCGACCTTACAAGGGGACTTGATATAATTTTTTCTACGCCGCAAAGTGAGGACATTCTCGTCGCGGCTCTTTTTGCCTGCAATATTCCCTCTTCGCACAGAGGAATGTCTGCAGCCCCCTGATAGCGGTACAATTTATTCCATTCCGTAACCCCGTGACGGACAAAATATATTCTGCGCCCCCCTGAAACGGCAAGACCGGGAGCAGAACAGTTTTCTTTTCCGGTAGTTTGGTTTTTATTCATAAAAGCTCACCTCTTACTGAGTTTAGCGCGTTTTTTTGATTAAAAAAAACCCCGACCAGTAAGGTCGGGGAATAATCGGCATCAGTGGAGCCAGCGTCCGGATTCGGACCGGAGACCTGCGCATTACGAGTGCGCTGCTCTACCTACTGAGCTACGCTGGCAGATAAAAAATGGCGGTCCCAACGAGATTCGAACTCGTGTCGCCGCCTTGAAAGGGCGGTGTCCTAGGCCTCTGGACGATGGGACCGCGTAGTGGTGAGTCGTCCGGGACTTGAACCCGGGACACCCGGATTAAAAGTCCGGTGCTCTGCCAACTGAGCTAACGGCTCGTGCAACATCACGAGAGGATATTATACAGCATTTTTTTGCTTTGTCAACTCCCCCATGATAACGGGCATATGGGGATAATTTGGGCTCAAAATACGGAGCTTCGTTACATGTCTATATTCAAATAAGCATTAAGTTTGTCTTCGACGCATCCGTCCTTAAATTTTCTGTATGTGTCAAAAGATGTCATTTCAAGGTGTATAGGTGTCACAGAAATTTTAGAGTTTGAGATGGCCCAGACGTCGGTTCCCTCAATAAGTTCATCGACAATCTGTCCGCCTATCCAGTAAGCTTCCGCTCCTCCAGGAGATTTTACGGAAGATATTTTATCAATGTATCTGCGCACACCTTTTTTGGTCAGAGAGAAACCTTTGATTTCCGACATTGGGAGGTTGGGTACATTGACATTGTACAGAACGCCTTCCGGCATAGGGTCTTCCTTAAGGGACTCTATAAGAGCCATGACGGAATGAGCCGCTGTGTCGTTGTGCAGCTTCTTGTCCTTTGAACTCATGACTAACGAGACAGCTATAGATGGTTTTTCAAATATCAATCCTTCCATGGCCGCGCAGGCGGTGCCGGAGTAGGTTATGTCGTCTGCCAGATTAGGCCCTTGGTTTATGCCTGATATAACCATGTCAGGGATGAATTCCAGCGCGTCTATGCCCATTATTACACAGTCTGTCGGAGTTCCGTCACAGGCATAGGCATCAAAATCTGCGGATAAAAACTGCGGAGCGACTTTCCTTATGTGCACGGGACGATCCAATGTCATAGCGTGTCCCGTCGCGCTCCTCTCTCTGTCTGGTGCGACAAGAAGAACCTCGTGCCCCGCCGAGTTTAAATGCTTTGCCATGGTCTGGATGCCCACGGAATAGACTCCGTCGTCGTTTGTAAGCAGAAATTTCATGGTGTGCCTACAGAATCAAGCCAAGAATCAAAGCCGTAAAGGGTCTCATTAAAATTGGCAGAATGTTGAACATCATGAGTCCCAGGAGAATGAACATGCCGTACCTCTCAAGAGTGTAGTATATTTCCATGTACTTAAACGGCAGAAATACATAGAGCACACGCGAACCGTCAAGAGGCGGTATCGGTATGAGGTTAAAAGCGGCAAGTCCCACATTCATATATATCATTATCAGAATAAACTGCTGAGCCCCGTAGCTCTGAAAGAGGGACGGAACAAATTTTACAAGCTGAGCACATACAAACGCCGTCAATATATTTCCGGCTGCTCCGGCCAGACTGACAATAACCATGTCTCTTCTCGGTTTTTTAAAATATCCAGGATTTATTGGCACAGGCTTAGCCCAGCCGAATCTGAAAAGCAGAAGACAGAGTGCTCCTACCGGGTCTAAATGGTGCAGCGGATTTAAGCTCAGGCGCCCGTCTCTTTCAGCAGTAGGATCTCCCAGTTTCATTGCCGCGTACCCGTGGCAAAATTCATGAAATGTTATAGCCCAAAGCACTGCCGGAAGGCTGAGTAAAATTTCAGCAAGCCGGCCTGCGATATTTCCTCCTCCGAAAAACATGAAAATCACATCCCCATAATAAAAACTGCAAAATTTATTTTACCACGCCCAAAGCAAAGAGTGTTAACATAAAATACTAATAACAGCTCTGCTGCCTGCAGCTTATGCCCCACTCCCAATAAATGCCTGCGAGGCCGCATTCTATTTCCGCTCTCATTCTCATTGCCTCATCAAGCCTGTTGCTTATACTGTAGGGCTTGGAATAGTCGAGAGAAGCTCTGCATAGAGGCCATCTCACTCCGCTTAACGACACCCCTGAGCAGCGCTCAGAAAAGGGAATGACAGATACAGCTTCGGGTCTGTCCGTAAATTTAAAATCAGCCAATGCCGGTCCTTTTAGAAATATCATTCCCTCTCTGCCGTCTGCCATGCCGATGGGCGGCGGTGCTTGCTCGGTGTGAAGCATGGATATTGCCGTGCTCCACATATGGTCAAACCTTCCTCCGAAGCAGCCTGTCAAGAAGAGGGAATAATCCGACCTTTCCTCTTTCGCTATTTTAAGAGCGAGCTGAAAGTCGGTAAGGTCTTTATCTTTATTGAATTTTCTTACTGGAACATTTTTTTCGACAGCCCACTCCCATGCTTCTGGAGAAGAGCTGTCGCCGTCTCCTATAAGCATCTTCGGTATGACGCAGGCCTCTCGGCACGTCTCTATTCCCATATCGACAGCCCAAATCTCGTCAAAGAAAGACAAGCTCTTAAGCCAGGATGGTTCGGGCTTTCTTCCCCCTATGACCATAAGCAGAATTTTTCCCGTACATTCAATGTCTATATCAACATAGGGCAGCTTTATTTTTTTTATCACAGACATCCGCTCCTTATATGCAAACAATTATATCCTACCACAAAGACATTCTGTGCTTGACATAAATCTTTTGTCAGAGGATAATCTCACACGTCAAGAAAGACTCCGGGGGAGCACAGGAACTTGCGGCGCAAGTTCGGAATGCTGAGAGGAAGGAAGTACCTTCGACCCCAGACCTGATCCGGCCAATACCGGCGTAGGGAGCGAGGAAAATGTAATTTCAGTCCCCGTTCTCTTTGTAGAGACGGGGCTTTTTTATTAAGAGGAGGCAATAATTATGCAAGGCACAGAAAACACAAAAAGGGATATTTACAAAAAGGCGGTCTTGGCAGGCGCTCTTGCCGCGGCGGGAGTGGTGCTCTCGGTAGTCTCGATACCTATGGGGCCGACAAGGTGCTTTCCTTTTCAGCACGCTATCAATGTTATAGCGGGAATAGCACTGGGACCTTTCTGGGCTCTCGGGGCTGCGTTCGTCACGAGCCTGATAAGAAATCTCATAGGCACAGGAAGTTTATTCGCTTTTCCTGGAAGTATGTTCGGAGCTCTCTTTGTAGGCTTCGCCGCTAAAATTCTGCCCAGCAGGTATAAAATCGCGGCAGCCGCGGCGGAACCCATAGGCACAGGCATTGTGGGCGCTTGGGTAAGTTCTCTTGCTGTAGCCCCTATGATAGGGCGCGAGGTCGGGTTCGCCTTCCTGTCGTCGTCATTCTTAATCAGCAGTGTTCCCGGCTCATGTATAGGAGCTGCGCTCATATATTGCCTTAAAAAGCGTGAGGTGCTGGGAAAACAGATAGGAGCTATGCTCTAGTCTTTAACTCTCGGGTCGCTGAGAAATATTTTACCCAATTTTACAGCCTTTTCTTCCCACTCGTCCGCCGTTCCGTCATTTTCAAGAACCCAATCGGAACGGCGGATTTTTTCCGCTCTGTCCATGAGCATATTCTCTCTGCGCATAATTTCGCTCTTGTTCCATCCCCGCGACACATTGCGCTCAGCCCTCTTTTCAAGAGAAGCGGAGGCATATATTACTCCGTCAAACATACTTTCCTCACCGCACTCATAGAGCAGGGGAATTTCCAATATCACGAGACCTCCGGCATTTGCGGCAAGATTTTTTAATTCTTTTATAGTCGCCTTATGCAGCAAGGATGAGGCGAAGCTGTACTCTTCCTCTGAACCGAATATTTTATCGGCTATCTTTTTTAAGACACAGCTCCATTCTCCGGCAAAGAAATCCGAACCCCATCTGGCACATGCTTTCTTTTGAACTTCTTCCGATTTCCACATATCGCGTGCGACAGAGTCCGCATCAAAAACAGAGGCCCCCATAGACTTCCAGACTCGGCAAATTGTACTCTTACCAGCGCCAACGTCTCCCGTTAGCCCTAGGATCAACATAATAAGCACCTCCCTGTGTATCGTCGCTCATTACCGCGCACTCTTTCGGGATCTCACCTATAAAGCGGGATGTTGTGTTTCTCTGAATGCCTCCGAAGAGCAGACGGCTCGCCGAACCGCTGATATAGAGGCGCTCCATAGCCCGTGTCATGCCCACATAGCAAAGCCGCCGCTCCTCAGACATATCGCTCTCCCCGCTTACGGCACGGGCTCCGGGGAATATTCCCTCCTC
The DNA here is from genome assembly GCA_964422205.1 of uncultured Synergistaceae bacterium. GTDB lineage: Bacteria > Synergistota > Synergistia > Synergistales > Synergistaceae > CAZNYN01. The sequence goes on from CAYRAI010000026.1 coordinate 19,871, forward strand.
CATGCCCACGAGAAAAACTATGGGAAACTCAAGCCCTTTTGCCGCGTGAAGAGTCAGCATATTAACTCCGCCGTTATCTTCTTTATCTGTATCCTGATCTGTAAAAAGGGGTATTTCCGTGAGTATCTGAGCAATATCCCCCTCCTCGGGGATAAGAGAGAGAATTTCCATGACGTTTTCCGCCCTCTCCTCCCAGTCTTCGGGGTAATTCGCTCTCAGATGCTCCTCATAGCCGTTACTGTGCATTATCACCTCTATTGCGTTTCTCACATCATGGGCGTTGTCCAATATATCAAGCATATCGCGGCCAAGTTTTTTAGCGCCTTCGCCCGACTTGCCCCTCAGCCCTCCGCCCGTTGAGGAAATTTCGCGCCATACATCCTCGGCTTCAAGATTCGCCATTTTTACAAGCTGTTCCGCAAGGACTTCGACACTCTTTTTGCCGACGCCCCTGGAAGGTATATTCGCGGCCCTTGCAAGAGACAGAGTATCTTTAGGATTGACGGCAAGGCGCATCATAGATAGGACATCCTTAACTTCCGCTCTTTCGTAGAAGGCAAGTCCCTTTATTACACGGTACGGTATTCCGCGTTCGAGCAGAGACTGTTCAAGACCTCTGCTTAATACGTTCATGCGGTAAAGTATAGCCATCTCGCTGTAGTTATAGCCTTCATCGTGGAATTTATCTATGCTTCTGGCTATCTCCGAGGCTTCGTCCTTATCCGTTCTGTACCTGTGAATCTCTATCTTGCTTCCACGCTCCGACGCTGTCCAGAGATTTTTGGGACGGCGTTCATTGTTATTCTTTATAACTCCGTTTGCTCCGTCCAATATATTTCCGGTAGAACGGTAGTTTTGGTCGAGCACAACAACTTTTGCGTTCTTGAAGTCATTTTCAAAGTTCAAAATCATCCCCATGTCTGCGCCGCGCCATCCATATATGGACTGATCAGGGTCTCCAACAACCATTATCTTTCTTCCTGAATCGACAAGACAGCGCAGAAGCAGATACTGAGGCCTGTTGACATCCTGATACTCGTCCACCAAAACCCAGTCAAGGCGCGCCCTCTCTCTGTCTCTTATATCACTGTCAGAGGCAAGAATGTGAAGAGGAAGAACCATGAGGTCGTCAAAATCCAAAGCTCCGCATGCAAGCAAAGTTTTCTGGTACTTATCGTAAAGTTCCCTCCACCTTGAATCCATATATGGTTCGCGTGAAATGGGATTAGCCTCAGTCTTTACCTTTGATATTATCTCTATAGCCCCTCCGACATCCATACGTCTGGGATCTATGTCCAGCTCCGTAAGGATTTTTTTGACTATATTTTTAACGTCGCTTCTGTCAAATATTACGAAAGAACGCGGATACCCCAGCCTCTCCATCGCATCGGAATACCTGTGGAGAAATTTCAGCCCGTAAGCGTGAAAAGTTGAAACCTCCATACCCCTTAAATCGGAGCCGAGAAGCGAATCAACACGTGATTTCATCTCTCTGGCCGCCTTGTTTGTGAAGGTCAAAGCGAGAATGCGCCATGGAGCAACCTGTTTTTCCTTTATCAAATAGGCTATTTTCGCGGTAAGAACCTTTGTCTTGCCGCTTCCAGCCCCGGCAAGCACAAGCTCGTGTCCGCCGCAGTATGTCACTGCCTCTTTCTGCTTCGGATTAAGTGCCTCTGTCATTTTATCTGTCATAACATTACCGTCCTTGATTTTATATTCACGCTTACAAGTTACAATGATATCGTCAAACGGTCAAGAAAAAAGAGGAGCCCTAAGGCTCCTCTTTTTATATTTTAAATGAAATTTATCTTGGTTCGAGAAGTCCGTATCCTCCGGCTTCGCGGCGATAGACCACATTGATAGCACCTGTTGCGTCATTCTTAAAGATAAAGAACGTGTGCCCTAAAAGATCCATCTGCATTGTCGCCTCTTCCGGAGTCATAACATCGACACTGAACTTCTTTGTCTTTACTATTTCCCTGATACTGTCATCCTTCTCAATCGGCAGCGGAGCCAAAAGATCGGGATCAATATCAAAGGATATATCCTGAACCTTCATCCTCACCTTGTCGGTAAGGTAGCTCTTGTGCTTCTTAACCTGGCGCTCGATATTTTTCAGAGCCTTATCAAATGCCTTTCTCAGATCTGGGGCGTAATCCTCACCCCTCATAACCACCCCGTTGACGTTGGAGGTTATCTCAACAACATTCATGCCCCGCTTGAAGTTGAGCGCTACCTGCGTATCAAGAATTCGGTCAAAAAATTTTTCGATCTTTTCCAGTTTCTTTTCCATATAATCCTTGACATCTCCAGGCAGTTCCACATTGCGCGTTACAAAACGTACCTCCATAGCAACTCCTCCATTCTGCTCCGGTGCTGATTGGTTTCTTTTGATAATTACATTATATCACCGTGTTAAAGTAATATCAAACATATAAGTATCTAAGTTAAGCCGTCTTTACTCTTCTTTACGAAATAATTATATATCCGCATTCTGATTATATATTGCCGTAATTGCCGTATATGATTTAATCAAATAAATAGATTTTCATTACGCGATTTTATGGTAGACTATACAAGGTTCGGTGAATTATCATTCGCCGCTTTTTTGTAAAATTGAATCTCCCTCTGCCTCATCCATTCTGATATCTCTCTGCCCTCTAATTTTTCTGGAATAGCTGTTTCGTGGGCTTGTTTTATGGCTCTCATATACTTATCGTAATTTATCAGGCAGTCAGGCAGAGAGCCCCCGTTGTCGGCCGCTATTACCGCTGCAAAACCGTCCGCACCGATAGCGCTCTTTGACAGTTTGACCAGCAAATCAACAACTTTGCCAGGAGCAGTCATTTTTGAAGTTCTCATGTGTTCTTTTATTGCGAAGCATGCACAGCTGTACCAATTTTTGGAAATTGGCATAGAAGCTCTTATCTCCCTCATTACAGAAAGCCCTCTATCCTCATGCCCGTAGTGGTGAGGCAGCATCTCATCGGGAGTTCTGCTCTTTCCTATATCATGCATAAGAGCGGCAAACCTTACTTCAACTCTGGGGCTTATTCCGGCGGCGTAATCTAAAATCATCATGGTATGCTCAAAAGCGTCTCCCTCAGGATGGTACTCGATTGCCTGTCTCTTGCCTATAAGCCCGTATATATCGGGAAAAAGCGGCCGAAGCAGAGAGGAGGCGCGCAGAAATCTGAAAAATAGTGAGGGCTTGGCACACATCAGAGCGCGCTTAAGCTCTGCGACTATGCGTTCTTTAGGTTCTTCTAAAAGTTCGGGAAGTGTCTCTTTCATCAGGGAAATAGTAAACGCGTCTATTGAAAACCCAAACTGAGCCGCCTGCCTTGCGGCTCTAAGAGCTCGGACTGGATCTTCGCGGAAGGAATCAGAGACGGCGCGCACCAACCTTGCTTCTATATCTTTTTTGCCTCCGTATGGGTCTGTTAGGGCCGAAGAGAGTGGGTTCCACGCCATACTGTTCATCGTAGTGTCTCGTCGAAAGAGATCATCCTCTATCGTAACGGAAGGGTCAAAGAGCGCGGCAAAGCCTCTGTAGCCTGTGCCGTTTTTTAACTCTCTGCGCGCAAGAGAAACTTCGCACATTTCTTTATCAATCTCAAGCAGAAAGACAGGAAAACCTCCTCCTACCTTAAACGCCTTGGGAAACAGTGCGCAAAAATCATTTTCTGACAATCCGCATACGACATAATCCCTGTCGTTAGGAGCAAGGTTCATCAGCATATCACGGACACAGCCCCCAACCAGATAAGCTGTTCCCCCATGTTCTTTCACGCTCAGAAGAAATGTCTTTTCATCCACAGGAACACCTTCTCATCCAAAAATGGGCGAACCGGCACAAGCCGCTTCGCCCATAATATGACAAACAAATAAAGAAGATGGAGCTACTTATCCATTATCTCTTTTTCTTTTTCTGCAGAGAGCTCATCTATCTTTTTGATAAATATGTCTGTCTGATCCTGAGCATCCTTCTGGTACTTTTTGAGCTCATCTTCCGTTATCTTGGCGGCTTTTTCCATTTTTTTAAGAGCTTCTATCACGTCGCGGCGAATGTTGCGTATAGCTATACGTGATTCCTCCGCTGACTTCGAGACCAACTTTGTAAGCTCTACGCGGCGCGCCTGTGTGAGTTCCGGCAGATTGAGGCGGACTGATTCTCCGTCATTCTGAGGATTAATGCCGAGAGTAGAAGTCTGTATCGCCTTCTCAATAGCCTTAAGCGCGGTCTTATCCCAAGGTGTTATGACTATCTGTCTCGCCTCGGGCACGGAAACTGTTCCCATATTTTTAATGGGAGTCGGTGTGCCGAAATAGTCGGCCTTAATATCCTCTACAAGAGCAGGATGGGCTCTGCCTGTACGATAACCCAGCAAGGTAGCCTTAAGGTGCTCAACCGCCTTTTCACTGCGGGTCTTTAGTTCTTTGATAGTATTCTGAGGCACGCAGATCACTCCTTTGATTTTTTTCGACTTAAAGCGTTAAACGCTCTAGTCCTTGACTATTGATCCTACATTTTCACCTTTGACCAGCAATCTGTAAAGATTGCCTTTTTTAAGAGCGTCAAAGACTACGATAGGAATCTTATTCTCCTGGCACAGAGAGAAAGCCGCCGCATCCATAACTTTCAGCTGCATTTGAATGGCATCCATGTATGAAACAGTAGGCAGCTTCTTCGCGTCTGAAAACTTCGCAGGATCCTTATCATATATACCATCAACCTTCGTAGCTTTCAAGACGCAATCTGCGCCTATTTCTGAAGCACGCAGTGCGGCTGTAGTATCTGTCGAAAAATATGGTGAACCTGTCCCGGCCGCAAATATCACAATTCGTCCCTTTTCAAGGTGACGGATTGCGCGGCGTCTTATAACAGTCTCGGCAATCTGTCTCATTTCTATGGCAGACTGAACCCTTGTAGGCTGTCCAAGACGCTCAAGAGTGTCCTGAAGTGCAAGAGCGTTAATGACTGTGCCAAGCATTCCCATATAATCCGCCTGAGCACGCTCTATTCTGACAGTCTGAGCACCGCGGATAATATTGCCGCCGCCTACAACCATTGATATGGCAATTCCCTCGGATGCCACTTCCACAATCTCTTCGCATATGCTCTTAATGGCGTCGTAATCCAAACCAAAACGAGCATCTCCGGCAAGAATCTCCCCGGAAAGCTTCAATAGGACTCTCTTATACTTACAATCCATAAAGACGGTTCCCCCCTGTTTTTTAAAATAGTCATCGCATAAATAAAAACGCTCAGCGAATATACAGCCGCCAAACGCTTAGAAAAAAAGCGAGGGATTACTCCCTCGCTTTGAAGTTTGTAAAAGTTACGCTTCTATTGAGAAACGGGCAAAACGGCGAACGTTAATGTTCTCTCCGATTTTTGCTATATTCTCAATGATGAGATCCTTAATCTTTACATCATTGTCACGAATATATTTCTGCTCCATGAGGCAGTTCTCCTCATAGAACTTGTTGATACGGCCTTCGGCTATCTTGTCGAGCATCTTTTCAGGTTTTCCCTCTTCACGTGCCTGAGCCTTAATGACTTCTGTCTCGTGAGCGATAACTTCGGCAGGAACTTCTTCGGGCTTGATATATGTCGGGTTTGTGGCTGCAACGTGCATCGCTATTTCGTGTCCGAGCTTCTGGAACTCTTCGGTACGGGCAACAAAGTCTGTCTCGCAGTTTAGCTCAAGGAGAACGCCAAGCTTTGCATTGCTGTGGATATAGCTGAAAATCATACCCTGGGAAGCCTCGCGGTCAGCCTTCTTGGCTGCCTTTGCAAGACCCTTCTCGCGAAGGTAGTCAACTGCCTTCTCAAGTTCTCCGCCGCATTCGACAAGAGCTCTTTTGCAGTCCATCATACCTACTGATGTACGTGCGCGAAGTTCTGATACAAGTGCTGCTGTAATATCTGCCATGTTAGTTGCTCTCCTTCCAGCCCTTCTGATCTTCCATAACCTTCGTTACGGCCTTATCCTCTGCCTCCTCAACAACGTCAAGGTGCTCCGGCATCACGGGCGCTTTAATCTCAGACACTGCTTCTTCCGCAGCTTCGGGTACTCTTGAATCCTGTCCCTGACGTCCTTCGATAAAGGCATTTGCCATAAGTCCGACAACAAGTTCGATCGCACGGATAGCGTCATCATTTCCGGGGATAGGATAGTCGATAACATCCGGGTCACAGTTTGTGTCAACAATGGCTATAACGGGAATGTTAAGTTTATGTGCTTCGAGTACTGCGATTGTCTCACGGCGCGGGTCAATGACAAAAAGCGCGTCGGGAGTCTCTTTCATATCTTTGATTCCTGAAAGGTACTTCTCCAGCTTATCGCGCTCTTTGCGAAGCTGAACAATTTCCTTCTTTGGATACTTGTTGATTGTGCCGTCTTCCTCCATTGTCTGGAGCTCGACCATGCGTGTTACGCGGCGGCGAATTGTTGCAAAGTTGGTGAGAAGTCCGCCAAGCCAGCGCTGGTTAATGTAGTACTGACCCGCTTTAAGAGCCTCGTCACGGATAGGATCCTGTGCCTGACGCTTCGTGCCGACAAAGAGAATGCTTCCGCCGGACTTTGAAACTTCGCGAACAAAATCATACGCCTTCTCAAGTCCCTTGACTGTCTTCTGAAGGTCGATAATATAAATACCATTGCGCTCTGTGAAGATAAACGGCTTCATCTTCGGATTCCAGCGTCTTGTCTGGTGTCCGAAATGAACACCGCACTCAAGAAGCTGTTTCATGCTTACTACTCCCATGTGTACCCCTCCTGTTTTTTCCTCCGAATGCTTCGTCCCGTAAAACAACCTTGCGGCAACAATTTACAGTCGGCATTCGTGTGTACTTATACACCGCTCCTTAGTATATCAAGCAGACGCACTAAATGCAAGATTAAATATTATGAAAACAACATACCGAGCAATCCCGCTGATCTTATGCTCTCACCGGTAAATGTATCCACCATCTCCGAACCTCTTGCAAAATATATCCTCCATACCAGCTTTGCCCTGTCATCGCAGACAGCGACATTTCTATTTAATATGACTGAACGCCATCCTTTTGACTGCTTGGGCACAGCGTCGTACTTAGCACACTCCGCTGCGGCATATCGCGTTATCTTTGTCTCAAGCCGCTCTGCCGCAAAAGATGAAAAATCGAAAACGGCATCAGGCTCAACAGATATAAGATCAATAAGTTCCGAACGTCCGTCATAAGCATTTACAAGCACTGTTTGATACAGATACCTCAAACGTGTAAGAATGCCGCGCTCAAAAACTTCTATCGGGAAAATATATGAAGGACATAAAACAAGCTTGTCTCCCTCTTCCGGATAAACCTTTAAAGGCAGACAGCCGCAGGGCTGCATATCCATTGAACCACCTCCGCTGTACTCTTTACAACAATAAGTATATCACCGAATAAAACATAAATTTTATCAAGAGGGGGAATTATATTAAAAAATCATAATAGGCAATGTAATATCATAGCCATCAAAGAAAGGCGAAATGTTTTTATTGGGAGATAGAATGATTTTTGGGCTGTTGTTCTTTATTCAGTGGATTTTTATAAAATTGGAATATATTGAAGGAAAAAAATGGCGGAGAGTAGAGGATTTGAACCTCTGGTGGCTCGTCACCACAAACGGCTTCCAACCGTTCACCATAGACCTCTCGGACAACTCTCCGCATGAAATGGTACTCATACTGTCAATATTTAGTTTTCTGGCGGAGAGGGTGGGATTTGAACCCACGTGACAGTTCAGCACCGCCAAGACGATTTCGAGTCGCCCGCCTTCGACCACTCGGCCACCCCTCCATGTCGAGACATCAAAATCGACAGCGGCTATTATAACTTATATAACTAACCCTGTCAAAAATTTTTCACCTTTTGTGCCCGTTTCGTAGCGAAAAAACGCTGCAGAATTTCCGCACATTCATTTTTCATAATCCCCGACACAATACCACATCTGTGGTACATCCTGAAATCGGAAGGTATCTCATACAAAGAACCGACAGCGCCGGCCTTCGGGTCACGCGCGCCGTATACAATCCTCTTCATGCGGCACTGCACGAGAGCCCCAGCACACATGACACACGGCTCCAGTGTAACATAGAGAGAGCAGCCGTCAAATCTCCAGCTTCTTATATTTTTCGCGGCCTCTGCCATGGCAACCATCTCTGCATGGGCAAAGGGAGATGAGTCCGCAGAACGCCTGTTATGTCCTCTGCCTATTATGGCACTGTCCTTAACAACAACAGCGCCTATTGGGATTTCTCCTTCGTTAAAAGCCTTAATAGCCTCCTGATAGGCTTCCTTCATAAAAAGAACATCGTCTGTCAATACTAGCCTCTCCAATTCACATATGCTATAATCAACAAGTTAATCACCTGTGCCTGTAGCTCAGTTGGATAGAGTGTCGGCCTCCGAAGCCGAAGGTCTCGAGTTCGAATCTCGACAGGCACGCCAATATAGTATATACTATCTGAGTGCAAAAAATCCGAGTGTTTTTTGCCGGAAGCCCAGTCCCATGCGGCGAAAGCCCACGAATCGTGTCAGGTCCGGAAGGAAGCAGCACTAAGAGGAATCTTTCGGGTGCCATGGGAGTGCTGGGTTTCCGGTAAAAGACACTTTTTTTAGCTCCTCTGTCTGCATAATCCCTAAACCTAAAAACAAATACAAAAAAGCACTGCTCTCCAAATCTGGATCTTTAAGGCGTTCTCGCTTGCCCCTATAAATGTTTTCACGTTCAGCGTCTGTTTCACTGCTTTAAAGAATAGCTCTGTCTGCCACCGTTCTTTGTATATCTTTCCTATCGTTGAAGCGCCATGCTCAAAGTCATTGGTCAGCAGCTTTATCTTTTCCCTGTGAACATCTGATAGAATAGCAGCGGTAGAGATAGAGATAAAATTTAGTTCACGAGAGGGGCTGCGGCACAGTGAAAATAAACGACATAAAAAAATTATTAAATACGCTTGATAAGGACACGTTAATTGAAATTATCTGCGCAGCCGCCGAAAACGATTCTGAGTATGGTTCTGAACTAGCTCTGAAGTATGGACAGCAGGACGCAGATATTCTTGCTCTCTGCGCTGATCGTATCCGTGCCTCCCTTACACTCGACATATATACAGATACATATGACCCTGCTCCGATTTACGATGCCTATATTGATATTGCGGTCGAGGCTCAGACCATAAAAGAGACAGCACCTTTAACCGCATTTAATATCTATTGGCAGACTGGAGCTATGCTGACAGAGCTATATGAATCTGCCTATGACAAGGATGGTGACCTCGGTGCTTGTCTTGACGAATGTTTTGGTGAAATCGACAACATCGCATCGTCAGATAACCTGTCACAGCAAGAGTCAGAGAAAATATTTGCAGCAATGCTGGACTACTTTAATAATGAATTAAAAACAGACAGTGAACACGGCCTTACTTTGGCTACTTCCCCAATAGCTGCAATTCGAACAAAGGAACAAAAAGAAACCATAGACGCTGCGCTTGCTCGAAAGATACAAGAGATAAGGCGCACAAAAGGCAGTGATGCATATCCCATAGATAATTTGATGCAAACGCGCCTCTCTCTGATACAACGCTTTGACGGTGATGCTTCGGCTGTAAAATTTGCCGAAAGTAATATTAATATATATGGCTTTAGGAAATTCGCCGCAGACTGCGCGCTGGAATCCAAAGACTGGAAACATCTGCTCGAAATTGCAGGTGAGGGGCTTGAAAAAGGAATACGGCGCGATATGTGGCAAGAATATATGCTTAAAGCGTATCTTGCTCTTGAGGATAGAGACAACTCAATAAAAACGCTTGAACACCTTACACTTGGATATAAATTTGATGAATACTATCCTAAACTAAAGGAGCAGTTCAGCAAAGCACAGTGGACTGAATATTTCCCCGTATTCCGCGATAAAGCACAAAACAGCCCTGTTTGGTTGAAATTTATCTCTAAGGAAAAGATGGAACCGGAAATTGCAGAAGAGTGTAAAAAAGATACAAGCCTAATTTATTCTAATTACAAACATCTCAATAAACATACATACGGTGCAGAAATCCGTAAGATGTTTGAAACTGACATTACAGAAAATGCCGCAAGGATGACAAAAAGAAAAGAATATGCGGAACTGCGGTGGAATCTGAATGCCTTTAAGCAGGCTTGCGGCGAAGATGCTGCATCAGAACTGCGCCAAGCTCTTCTTGATAGATACAAGAATAAAAGAGCCTTCTGCGAAGAAATTTCAAAGAGATAAAGACAAAATAATCGCGTCCATCCCGGGGCGGTGCTTGATAGACTGTGCCGGCAAAACGGCAAAAAATGCCGCATCAAACCTTGATGATACCAGATACACAATAGCATTTTCTAAAAACTCTAAAATATTCATGTATATATACACCAATATTTTACTAAATATCGCATTATTTGACATGAATATTGTCAGCGCATATAATATCTGTAAGAGCAGGAGGCGAAATTATGCGAAGAAAAATTACAGATAAATTTGTCGAGTGGAAAAACAGCACAATACGCAAGCCTATGATACTTCAAGGAGCAAGGCAGGTTGGAAAGACATATTCCATTTTAGATTTCGGCAGAAATTATTACGATGCAACGGTATATTTTAACTTTGAAACAAATCCTTCCCTTATTAAGACCTTTGACGAAAGTATAGAGCCTGAATATTTAATAAGAGTCCTTTCCGCAATTTCAGGACAGCAAATATCAAAAAAAGGAACTCTTATAGTGCTGGATGAAATACAGCTTTGCGAGCGGGCGCTTACAGCTTTAAAATATTTTTGCGAACAAGCTTCCGAATACAATATTATTGCGGCAGGCAGTCTTTTAGGCGTCGCCGTGAACAGAAGTCAGTTTTCGTTTCCCGTAGGCAAGGTTGATATTAAGACACTGCACCCAATGGACTTGGAGGAATTTTTGCTTGCGCTTGGAGAGGACGGACTGGTCTCAGATATCAAACTACACTTTGATACCAACACAGCAATTCCTTCCGCTATACACGAAAAGGCACTTGAGCTGTATAGAAAGTATCTCGTTGTTGGAGGTATGCCGGAGTGTATCAGGCATTATTCCGCTACAGGTGACTATGTGCTTGTGAGAAGCGTTCAGGATAACATCCTTCAAAGCTATCTTAACGACATGAGCAAGTACCATGCGGCAAATGAGATAAAAAAAACAAGACTTACTTATGACAACATCACAGTCCAGCTCTCAAAGAAAAACACACGCTTTCAGTATAAACTAATTAAAAGCGGTGCACGAGCCGCCGAATTTGAAAATGCCATAGAATGGCTGACTCTTTCAGGAATAGCTGACAAAGTGTATAGGATTGAAAATGCAGATAAACCTCTTGAGAATTACAGAGATATTGATTCTTTTAAAATCTACATCTCTGACACAGGTCTTTTGTGCGCGAAAAAAGACATACTGCCAAACGATATTCTTGTAAACAGGTACGAGCTTGAGGACTTTAAAGGAGCTCTTGCAGAAAACTATGCGGCAACACAACTGACAGTAAATAACTACAGGAAATTCTACTGGAGCTCGGACCGAGGCGCGGAAGTAGATTTCGTAATACAAAGAGAGGGCAAAATTATACCCATTGAAGTGAAATCCGCAGACAATACAAAGGCCAAAAGTCTCGGTGTTTACCGCTCACTCTACAATCCCGACTATGCAATAAAGCTTACAGCTAAAAACTTTGGCTTTGAAAACGGAATAAAAAGCGTACCTCTGTACGCCGCCTTCTGTATATGAGTGCCAACCTCGCTAATTGTAAACAGGCAAGTTACGGCATTG
>CAYRAI010000027.1:0-30977 GCA_964422205.1 uncultured Synergistaceae bacterium
GCCGATGGTACTACGAAGGGTATTCGTGGGAGAGTAGGTCGTTGCCGGAATTAATATTAAAAACAAGCGTTGCATCGTATGATGTGACGCTTGTTTTGTATTTACACATAGTGAATTGAGATCATTCTAACCTTCCTAACAGCCGCTTCGCTGTTGTGCATAAGGCGCACGCAGTGACAGCAAAGGCATAAGTTAAGCCCTCCATCGCCGATGGTACTGCGAAGGATATTCGTGGGATAACCAAAGAACCAAATCGCCGCATTTGCAATTTCTGTGATTTGCTTAGTTTGTTGTATATTACATAACGATTGGGGTGATTATTATGGCTGTGCTTTATCAGAAAGATAAGAGGTCAGGTATTACTTACGCTTATGACTCTGTTGCACATTGGGATAAGGAGAAGAAGCAGTCCCGTGCTAAACGTACTCTCATAGGAAGAGTGGATCCTGTTTCCGGTGAGATTGTGCCGACTAATCAGTCACACAGACGCGCTTCATCAGCAAAAAAGGAGACTTTTATTCGCGATATTATGTCTGTATCACGCCGTTTCTACGGCTGTACTTACCTGTTAGATGCTATAGGGGAGAAGACCGGCATTACAAGGGATTTAGAGAGTTGCTTTCCCGATACTTACAAGCAGATTCTTTCAATTGCCTACTATCTTATTCTTGAAGATAAGACCCCTCTGCTTCGTTTTTCGAGGTGGGGAACATCACACACCCACCCTTACGGAGAAGCCATTACATCGCAGAGAAGCAGTGAGCTGTTTGCTTCTGTCAGTGAATCAGCAAAATACAAATTCTTCAACCTTCAGCTTAAGCGCAGAAGTGATAACGAATATCTTGCATATGATACAACCTCGATTTCCAGCTACTCAAAAACCTTAAGTGCTGTAAAGTACGGCAAAAATAAAGACAACGACCTACTGCCTCAAATAAATTTAGCACTTGTATTTGGGGAAGAATCAAACCTTCCATTCTACTACCGCAAAATGCCCGGCAATATATCTGATGTCACAACACTGAAGAACCTCATAACAGAAATTAAAAACATGGGTTGTGAAAAGATAAAATTTGTAATGGACAGAGGTTTTTACAGCAAAGAAAATATAGACATACTCTATAAGCACGACGTAAAGTTTCTTCTTGCCGCAAGAAGCGGCTTGAAATACATAAGAGAAAGCATAACAAAAGAAAAAGAAAATATCCGCTCGTGGAACAACTACAGAGAACAATATGACCTATATGCCCATACAACGCAGCTTACCTGGGAATACAGCCAATACAACCATAAGACACAAAGAGAAGAAAAAGAGAAACGCACACTGCATCTACATACATACTTCAGCCTTGAACGTGCAGCTGAAGACGAGCGCAGACAAAACATACTTCTACGCAGTCTTGAGCAAGAACTCTGCCTTGGCAAAAGAGAAATTGAGCATGAAAAACTCTATGAAAAATACTTTGAAACAACAAAAAACGCATCCGGCGGCAACACAGTAAAACCTCGCACAAAAGAGATAGAAAAAGCAAAAGAACTATACGGATACTTTATCCTAATATCCAACGACATTAGTGATCCTATACAGGCACTTGAAATATACAGAAACAAAGACCTTGCGGAAAAAGCATTTGAAAACCTAAAAGAACGACTTAACCTGAGACGCACACTTGTATCATCGGAAGCTTCCCTTGAAGGAAAACTCTTTGTAGAATTCATAGCATTAATATACATGTCATACATAAAAAGGCAAATGCAAAAACATGAGCTATTCAAGAGCTACACAATGCATGAGCTTTTGGACGAGCTGGAACCCATAGAAAAATACGAAAGACACGGACAAGAGAGCTTCCTAAGCGAAATAACGACATCTCAAAGAGAGCTCTACGCGGCAATGGATGTCGCGCCACCGGACACTCTCATCCATTGTTAGGTGCTGCGGGAATGCAGGTTGAAAAAGCTGGAGTAATCTATCCGGAGACAGTGATAGAAAACAGCCTTAGACAGAGAGGCTTCACTGGGCTTGCACATGCGGAAGAGTATCTTGATATTTCCTCACGGACCGAATGAAATTAAACCTGAATTTCCGCAAAGCCTAACAATGAAAAACTGCAATCAACTTTTTCCGCAAAATCTTGTCTTGGAAATTTCACTAAAAAATGTACAAATATGCTCAATGCATAGTATAATCTATGATTAGACTATTGATTAGTCTTAACGACAGATAGTTGTATATTTCAGGGAGGCGCTAAAAATGGACTCGAATATTTCTCACGCTCCTCTTGTATTGACAATAGACGGACCGGCAGGTGCGGGAAAGAGCACTATTGCCAAGCTTGTTGCTAAGAGGCTTGGTCTTCCGTATCTTGATACTGGTGCGATATACAGAGCTATATCTCAGTGGATGAAGAGCAAGGGTATTTCATATAAAGACGAGAAGTCCGTCGAAGAAGAGATGAGCGGGATAAAAGTTTCGTTCTCAGGCACTTCAGTTTTTGTAAACGGAACGGATGTCACTTCGGAGATAAGAACTGCGGAAATTGATGCGGTTGTATCATACTATGCCGCCATGAAGCCTGTTCGCGATGCATTGCTCTCCCTCCAAAGAGAGCAGGCCTCATGCGGTCTTGTGGCGGATGGACGAGATATGGGAACTATAGTATTTCCCGAAGCCGATCTTAAAATATTTCTCACCGCTTCTTCCGAGGAGAGGGCTAACCGCAGGTACAAAGAGCGTCTCGACCGCGGTGAGACGGCCGATTATGATGATATACTTAAACAGGTCAACGAGCGTGACATGTATGATATAAATAGAGAAATATCCCCGCTAAGACCTGCTTTAGGCTCTGTTATACTGGACAGCACTTCTATGTCAATTGATGATGTCGTCGATGCGATATCTTCCCTGGCAGAGCAATACGGAGCGCAGACGGCACGTTGAGCAGGCAGAAAAGAGCAATAGACCTTACGATAAAGCCCAAGAAGGCTATTATCGCTGCCATTGACAGGTTCGGAGCTGATGACACGGAAGTTTCTCTTGATGAGCTTGTCCTGCTTCTTGAGAATTTGCACATACCTACAGTGGCACGTGTTATTCAGCGCAGAAACACGCCAGACCCTGCTGCATTTATAGGTGCGGGCAAGGCGGATGAGATAAAGGACTTCGCCTCAAAGACGGACGCGACTCTTGTTGTAGTGGACGATTTTCTCTCTCCGACGCAAAAAAGTAATTTACAAAAAACTCTCTCAATCGAAGTTTGGGACAGAGCTTTTGTTATAATGAAAATTTTTGAGAGCAGGGCTCACACTGCCGAAGCAAAACTTCAGGTGGAACTTGCTCAATACAGATACGAAATACCGAGCCTAAAAGGTCTCGGACACCAGATGTCCCGTACGGGCGGAGGAATCGGAACCAGAGGCCCAGGAGAGACGGAATATGAGCGCCACAGGCGCAAACTGGAACGACGAATAAAGAGCATATCCGAACGTCTTGAAGACGTGAGAAAGAGGCGCAAAGAGAGGCGAGACAGGCGCAGGCGTGACGGAGTGCCACTTGCTGCGCTTGTAGGATACACAAACAGCGGCAAGTCGACTCTGCTGAAGGCTCTTTCCAAAGATGCGACAATTGTATCTGCGAATCAGCTCTTTTCGACTCTCGATACTGTCGTGCGCCGTATTCCTTATCACGACGGAGGAGCGTTTCTGCTCTCCGATACTGTAGGGTTTATAAGAAAACTGCCGCCCGAGCTTGTTGCCGCATTTCGCGCCACTCTGGAGGAAGTAGCGGGTGCTGATTTGCTCCTGCTTGTTTTGGATTCCTCGGATAAAGACCCTGTCGAGAATTTCGACATAGTGCTTGATACTCTCAAATCACTCGAAGCCGATGATCTGCCGAGAATCATAATACTGAACAAAATAGACAAAACAGGAGAGGCCGCGCAGTTTACGGCTATGGAACTCCGGGCGAGAGGCGAAGACACAGTCTGCATTTCGGCTCTTACCGGCGAAGGTTTTGAAAGACTTCTTGAAACAATTAAACATAAATTTGAGGAAGAGTCTCTCTACAGGGGCTCGGACGCTTTCGGACGCGATTGGGAGCGAATGCTCGCTGAGATGTCCGAAGAAGAAGCTGTAAAAGAATTCGATAGGGTGTGATTTTATGTATGTCAGCATGACAGGATTCGGTCGTTCACAGATTCAGGCTCCGTGGGGCGCGTTAAGCCTTGAAGTCTCCAGTGTAAATCACAGGTATCAGGAAATATTTGTACGTCTGCCCAGAGAATTTGTAAGTTGGGAGCCTTGGTTTCACCAAAAGCTCAGAAAACTTTTTCGAAGGGGCAAAGTCCAGCTTCGTATGGAGGTACTTTGGTCTCCTACATTTAAAATGGGGCGCATAAACAAAGAGATTCTTTCGTCTTACTGTGATGAATTACTCCAAATTCAGCGTTCTATGGGACAGGCAAGGGAACTTGAGCTTGAGAAAGTTGTCTCTCTCCCAGGAGTGCTTGATCTGCCAAGGTTTGAAGACAGCGAAGATGCCGAAACATTGGATAAAATATTTGAAAAACTGCTTGACACTACGGTTGCTTCGTGGCAGGAAATGCGTGCTCTTGAAGGTTCTCATTTGAGAGAAGAGATACTTACCCATTTGGCGGAGCTGGAAAGGCTCACGACGGAAATAGAAGCACGCTGGCTGCCGACAAGGGACTCTGCGTTTGAGGCTTTGCGTACAAGAATATCGGATACGCTTGAAGGGCTCGGCGAAAGGCTCGACGAAGGACGCTTCCTGCAGGAAATAGCCATACTTACGGATAAGTGGGATGTATCGGAAGAGCTGGCAAGGCTTAAAAGCCACATAATCAAGTTCAGAGCCACGGGGGATGACTCCGAATCTGCGGGACGCAAGCTCGACTTTATAGTTCAGGAAATGAACAGGGAAGTAAACACATTGGACTCCAAAGTCGCGGACGCAGATATCCGCTGGCTTGCCGTTGACGCAAAAGCCGCTCTTGAGAGAATAAGAGAGCAGATTCAGAACCTGGAGTAATCACATTATGAATTATAAATTAGTGCATGTAGGCTTCGGCAACATGGTTGTGGCGGAAAGAATAGTGGCTATAATAAGTCCCTCTTCTGCTCCTATAAAGAGGCTGAAAGAGGAGGCCCGCGAGGCGGGACTTCTCGTTGATGTCACTCAGGGAAGAAAGACCCGAGCTATAATAATAACCGACAGCAAACACGTCATACTATCGGCAATACAGCCCGAGACTATAACGGGACGCTTTGAGGGAGACGATGCAAAGGAAGATAAAGAATGAAGGGACATCTGTTTGTATTCTCCGGCCCTTCGGGCGTAGGCAAAGGAACCATACTCAGAAAAGTCTTAAAGAGGCTGGACAACATAACATTCTCCGTTTCATGCACGACGAGAAAGCCGCGTGCTGAGGATATAGAGGGCAAGAGCTACTTTTTTATAGACGATGAATCTTTTCTGCAAATGAGGAGCGAAGGGCTCTTTCTTGAGTGGGCGGAGGTTCACGGCCACTGCTACGGCACTAGAAAAGACCTCGTGGACAAAGCTCTCGAAAAAGGCACGGATATCGTGCTTGAGATAGATGTTCAGGGAGCTTTGCAGGTAAAAGAGAAAAACCCAGATGCTGTTACGATATTCGTAATGCCCCCGTCGATGGAAGCCTTAAAGAGCAGGCTGATCGGGAGAGGATCCGAAACGGAAGAAGAGGCGGCTCTGCGTATATTGAATGCTGAAAAAGAGATGTCCTACGCGGAGAAGTATGACCATACCATAGTAAACAATTCGGTTGATGAAGCCGTAGAAGATTTAATAAAAATTATTCAAAAATACAGGGAGGAATTTTAATGATCTACATGGATCTTGAAAAAATTTACAGAGAAAGAGATATCCCAAACAAATACATACTTACCCTTGTAGTGGCGGCACGAGCCCGTCAGCTCAGCGAAAGAAAGGGAGCCCTTACCGGCTATGAGGAAAAATTCATTACTAAAGCAGTCGACGATGTTACAAACGGCAATATCACATACAAAGTTGTGGACCCTGTCAGAGAAAAAGTAACAAATGAGCCTTTGGAAATTAAATAAAAAGGTACTGTTCGGAATAAGCGGAGGAATTGCCGCTTATAAAACCCCGGACATCATACATGGACTTGTCAAAGCGGGCTGTGAAGTCGAGACAATAATGACAGAGTCGGCTGAACAGTTTGTAAGTCCTCTTGTCATCTCAACCATTACAAAAAAAAGAGTATGGCTTGAAAAAGACTTCCTGTCCGCAGAAAATGGGTGGAAAATACCTCACATTACTCTCACAGATTGGGCTGATTGCTTTGCAGTCGCTCCGTGTACTGCAAATGTACTCAGCATATGCGCTTCCGGGGCGTCTCAGACCCTGCTTGGAGCGGCTATGATTGCTTATGACAAACCGATAGTATTCTTCCCTGCAATGAATGTTAAAATGCTGTCGAATATGGCATCTGCAAGCAACATCGAAACAATTAAAAAAATGGGACACATAGTTGTTGAACCAGACAGCGGAATATTAGCATGTGGATACGAAGGAAAGGGACGCCTTCCATCCAACAGCGTCATACACGAATACATCTACAGAGCTCTTTGTCCTCTAAAAGACCTTACGGGAATAAAAGTCACCGTCACTGCAGGGCCTACACACGAATATATAGATCCCGTCCGCTACATAAGCAACCCCAGCAGCGGCAAAATGGGCTATGCCATAGCGAGGGCAGCATGGTACAGGGGTGCTCAGGTTACACTGATTTCAGGCCCGTGTAGCATAACTCCGCCTGCAGGAGCGGATCTCATAAAAGTTGTAAGTGCCGAACAAATGTACAAAGCCTGTATGGAAAAAGCCCCATCTTCGGACGTAATAATTAAAGCTGCAGCGGTCGGAGACTTTAAAGCCGCAGAACAGTCCGAGCATAAGATTAAACGCAAAGAGGGGGAACCCATGCACCTTGATCTTGAACAAAATGCAGATATTGCGGCCGAGCTTGGGAAAATAAAGTCCAAAGGGCAGATCCTTGTAGGTTTTGCAGCTGAGACAGAAAACTTTGAAGCAAACGGACAGAAAAAAATGCAGTCAAAAAATCTTGACATGATTGCGGTAAACAATGTTCTGGCTGCAGATGCCGGATTTGGAACAGATACAAATACTCTGACTATAATGATACGTGGACTTGACTCTGTTAAAGTTACAGGCACAAAAGAAGAGGCAGCAAACGTACTTCTTGACGCAGTTGTAAGAGAAAAATCAGGCAAGTAATGCCCAAAATTACGGTTTCTGTCCCCGGACCTTGGTGGACACATCTTTCATATTTGCATAACTCTGCCATCCCGGAAGGTGTGAGAGTTAAAGTTCCTCTTGGCAGCGGACAGCGTGTAGGTATTGTCTCGACAGAAGAGATAGCTGACGATGTCGATATCATAAAATTAAAAAATATAGCATCCGTACTTGACGAAAAGCAGCCCCTTCCATACGACATTGCCGAAACTATAAAATGGTTTGCCAAAACATGGTTTACGGGACTGGGAATGGCTTATAAAACGCTCCTTCCTACAAAATTTTTAGAAGGAGAGTTTTTACCCTGCTTAACAGAGAGCCCCCTTAATTTGGCAAGCAAACATAAAGTAAAATATATATACGAACCGCGGGACACAAAACGCTGGGAACAATATATAGATCTTATATCATCAAACAAGGGCGGAGTTATTTTACTCTTTCCTGAAGCTTTATGCGCCAAAGAAATTTGGAACCTTATACCGAAAACAGAAAAAGATGTAGGCATTTTATGGCCTCTGTCCTCTCCCGCAAAACAGTGGGAACTTTGGAAAGAAGCCAGAGCCGGAAACATAAAATATATAATAGGCTCTCAGGCGGCCTCATTTGTTCCGTTAAAAAATCTTTCTCTCATAGCAGTTGATGATGAATCCAGCCGCGCGTGGCGTACACAGAAACATCCTTTGTTTCACCGCCGTTCGCTTATTGCGGCTAGGGTTGCATTTGCCGGAGCGGAACTCGTTCTTGGCGGAAGAATGCCATCTTCAAAGCCATTTATGCAGTGCAATATAGCAGAGAGCAGAGAAAAGGCATTGGATCGCCGTTTGATATTCGTAGACATGCACGATTCGTCGAATTTTGACATTGACGCTGTCAAAGACTCAATTCCGATAAGCCGTCCTCTTATAAGAGAAACAATAGAATCAAGAGACAACGGAAAGTGGGCATTCTGGCTCCTAGACAGAAAGGGCTATGCCGGCGAGATATTCTGCGACGATTGCGGTTCACCTGTACGCTGCGGTATCTGCGGAGGAACAATGAGATGGGAAGGACGAAAAAACCGCCTGGCCTGTTTAAGCTGCAAATCTGTGAGGGACATTCCTTCAAAATGTCCCTCGTGCGGAGGTCCCTTCTTGGAAGGAGTGCGTCCTGGTCTTGAGGCCCTTGCCGAAAAAGCCTCCTCTCTGATGTCCCAAAAACGAGGCCCCGTTTTACTCTTTCAAAACGATGACGAAAAAATACCGACGGCAAAAAAACTGTTAAGCGAATATGCCGACGGAGCTCTGGTAATAGGCACGAGAAGAACCCTTGCTCTCATGGATGATATACCTTCTGCTCTTGTTGGGTGGATAGATTCTGATTCCGAGGCAAGAAGCTCAGAGTATGACGCGAAACAAAGAGCTTTTGCACTTATCTGGGAATCTCTATGGAGGGGCAAGGTGCCTGATGATAGGAAAATAGTCATTCAAAGCAGACGTCCATGTAAAAATTGGCAAAACAGCCTCAGGCTGGGGTGGCACGATTTTTGGGAAAAAGAGCTTAAAGAGAGACAAGAGATGGAACTTCCTCCATATGTGCCAATGATAAACATAACAATGCCATCAGGTCTCGGACATGAACTTGCTCAAACTCTTGACAGTGCGGCAATGGAATACTGGGAAACTGAAGAGTCGGCAGACGAAATATGGGTAAGGACAAAGAAATTTGACAAGCTCAGTTCCTTAATAGCTCCCTACTTCCACATAAGAAACACAAGGCGAGGATTTCCTATGATAACCCTGTCGCTTGACTGATACGGCGTTATAAGTAAAATATAAGAAAGAGCCGTTATGAACTAAAAAAATAGAAAAAATAATATACGTCCAAAATAGGTATATCTAAAATACAATTATGAGCGACGCAGAAAGTTGGAAAAAACATGGCAATAGTAGCAATAGTCGGACGTCCTAACGTAGGCAAATCTTCAATATTTAACAGAATACTGGGGCAGAGATCGGCAATAGTTGATGACCAGCCCGGCGTAACAAGAGACAGACTCTATGGAGAGACGGAATGGGCCAACAAAAAATTCTACATAGTCGACACAGGCGGCATAATGTCTGCTGTCGATCATCCCTTTATGGATCTTATCGCAAAGCAGGTTGACCTTGCTTTGGCCGAAAGCAGTGCCGTAATATTTGTAGTCGACGGCCGCGACGGAGTCACAACAATGGATGAAGAAATCGCTTTGAAACTCAGGAAAAGCGGTAAACCTGTAATAGTGGCAATGAACAAACTTGACAGTTCCAAACTTGAGGATAAAACCCTTTATGAAGCCTACACATTGGGATTTGACGATGTAATAGCCACCAGCGCCGAACACAATATAGGCTTTGACGAAGTCATGGATGCTGTTGTAGAAAAATTACCAAAAGAAAACGATTTCGAATCAGAAAGCGACGACATCAGAGTAACTCTTGTCGGTCGTCCAAACGTTGGCAAATCCAGCTTACTGAATGCAATAGCAGGTGAAGAACGCTCAATGGTTAGCGATATAGCCGGAACGACAAGGGACGTTGTAGACTCATACATAGAAATAGACGGAATTAATTTCCGCTTCCTCGACACAGCGGGGCTCCGCAGAAAAGCCAAAGTAAACACGGATCTCGAATATTACTCAAATGTGCGCACCTACCAAGCGATAGACAGATGTCATGTGGCTCTTGTCCTTCTTGACGCTCAGGACTTGGTTACGGAACAGGATAAGCGTCTAATAGGGCAGGTGCTTGAGAGAGGCAAAGGGCTGATAATCGTTGTCAACAAATGGGATCTGGCTCCAAAGGAAAATCTCATAGGTGATAAAATCACAAAACTGCTTCTGGAGGAGCTTCCGTTTGCAAAACATGCTCCGCGTGTATTCATATCTGCTGTTTCGGGAAGAAGCCTTCATAAACTGCCTGAAATGATACTCAAAGTAGAAGAAAACAGAAGACGCAGGATACCGACATCAGAACTCAACAGACTCGTAAAAGAAGTCCTAATCTTTGAACGTATGCCCGGAGACGGAAAAGGACACAATTTAAAAATTTACTACTGCACACAGGCGGATGGAGCTCCGCCCGCATTCATATTCTTTGTCAACAATTCAGAACTTTGCTCCAAGTCCTTCAAACGTCATTTGGAGAACTGTATCAGAGAGATGGCGGACTTTTCGGGCGTCCCGATAAAGATTTTCCTGCGTGACAAAGAATAACTTACCTATTTTGCCAAAATAGCCTTGACGATATCGTGAAAAGGCTGTAAAAACAGTAGTGTACTGCTCTAGCAGTGTTAATCTTCTCAGGAGGTGTCATTAAAGTGACAAAAACAGATCTTGTCAATGCAGTAGCAAAGTCGGTAGAGGGTATCACAAAGAAGAAGGCTGCAGAAGTAGTTGACGCGGTATTCATTGGTATCCACGAGGCACTTAATAAGGATGACAAAGTACAGATAGTAGGATTTGGTACGTTTGAAGTCCAGACGAGAGCTGCCCGCCAGGGCCGCAACCCCCAGGATCCTAAGAAAGTTATCGAGATTCCCGAGAAGAAGGTTCCCGTCTTCCGCGCCGGCAAAGCTCTCAAAGAAGCTGTCAACGCGAAGTAAGTTTCTTAATAACATTCCTTTATGCTTTTTTATAAAAAATCCCGGCACAATTATACGCCGGGATTTTTTGCACAGACACAAGCAGCTCCTAACAGCGAAGTTTCGCCGCTGATTTTCTCTCCCGCATGCCGCACTGTTTACATGCCCCGGGTAGAATTTAGTTTTTCAATTAACATGCAATTAAAATATTACATACTACCTACACGAAAAACTTGACAGAAGCACGATGTGATGCTATTATTTCTCTCGTTGTTTACGGGATGTAGCGCAGCCTGGCTAGCGTACCTGCATGGGGTGCAGGTGGTCGGAGGTTCGAATCCTCTCATCCCGACCATTGTAAATTATAACCTTGGTATTACTGAGTTCTCAGAAGATACCAAGGTATTTTTTTGTCTTTTCGTAAATGTAGTACAAATCAGAGATAATATGGATGTATTTTTATTATAAAATGTACATATAGTAATCTCAGTCAGTCAGTCACCTATACTTTATTTTGTACGATTAACGTCTCCTGGGTTAATCGAAATATGAGAGCTGCTTAATTAGCTTCGAAAGTTGAGTTTTTCACTGTCGGATATATAATATAACAGCAGTGATAAATGGAGTTTTGTTAGGAGGTTTTTTGTGTGGAGCGAGATTTTGCTGCCTCTAAAATGAGTCTGCTTGCCAAAGAAAGATTGGCGGAGTCGGATATATCAATTGTCAGTTCTCTTTGCGCAAAGCATCCGTCTATTTCTTTTTCTGCAGGAGAGCCTGATGCTGCGTTTTATCCCACAGCGGAATTAAAAGAAGCTTTCTCTCTTGCCTTGGATGATCCATCTATTTTAAATTATTACCCAAGTGACATGGGCTATGCCCCTTTGCGTAAATGGCTGGCAGAGTGGATGGTTTCAGAAGGAACAGCTCCGAGCTCTCTTTCCGATAAAAATATATTGCTTACGCACGGAGCAGCAGAGGCTATCAATTCTGTTACAGAAATGTTTTTGGAGCCAGGGGCGATTGTCGCAGTAGAAGAGGCCAGCTATGTTGAAGCTCTGATGAATTTCAGAAAGCAAGGGGCTTTCTGCTTAGGTGTGCCGATGGATGAGGATGGAATTATTCCCGAAAAATTCGAAGCCTTGTGTGATTCAAACCACATAACAATGTTCTATACTGTCCCTTGCTTCCAAAATCCGACCGGCAGAACAACATCACTTGCCAGACGAAAGGCTGTATTAGATATTTGCGCCAGAAACGAAATTATGATTCTTGAGGATGACCCTTATAGATATCTGAACTACGGAGCTCATCTGCCTGATACATATTTTGCAATGTCCGGCGGGGAGAACGTTATATACTGCAGCAGTTTTTCAAAAATTATAGCTCCAGGAATAAGACTGGGATGGCTCGCTCTTCCCGATGCCCTGCGTGAAAAATTTGAGCTTTTTCAGATTTGCAACGGCCTGATACAGCAGCCGCTTACACATAAAGCGGCTCATATATACTTAAAGCGGCATGATTTTTCCTCAAGGGTTAAATTTCTGACTGACGAATATGCGAAGAAGAGGGATATTATCGTTGCAGAGATACATTCTCAGCTTGAACCTCTGGGGATGGAGATTAATTGTCCGTCTGGAGGTTTCTTTCTCTGGGGAACTATCGCAGGTATAGATGATATGTTTAGTTTTGTTCGTCACGCTATTGTCAGCCACGGAGTATCCATTGTGCCGGGCAGTCCTTTTATTGCTGACGGAGTGTCAGGGAAAAATACATGCAGGCTCTCTCTCTCAAAGATCACACATGAGGCGGCAAAAGAAGGCTGCCGCCGGCTTGCCGAGGCTATTAATGCGTATAGATAGATGTTAAAAAATGAGGCAGAGCAAAAGCTCTGCCTCATTTTATTATTTTGTTTTACATTTTGCCATAAGGTACGCATCCAAATATTTCCCGTCATCGGAAACAGCCCAATCTTTAGCTATTCCTTCGACTTTGAAGCCTGCGGATTTGCAGAGCTTCAGAGCTCCTACATTTTCGATGGAGACTTCTACCTCTACTCTTTCCATCATCAGTTCTTTTTCTGCAAGGTCGAGGGCTGACTGCATGAGCACTTTCCCCATGCCTTGACCCTGCCATTTGGGAGAGACTATTATTTCAAGTTTTGCAAGTCTGCGCAGGTATATCTGTCTGTCAACTCTTAGAAGAACAACTGCGCATATTTCTGTAGGTGGAATCTCAGTTTCGAGTACAAGCATGTGGTCGTATTCAGTCAGATTTGCAATAAGTTTTTTTGCATTGCTAAAATCTATATGGGATATATTCATTCCCTTATCATCAGAAGCAAGTTCTGACGCTATTGCGCTTATTTGTGCAATATCTGTATATTTTACTGGTCTTATAATCATGTTATGCCTCCGATGCTGCGACTCTTGCAAAAAAGTCTTCGTCAATGAAAGCTCCGTCTTTTACTGCTGCGTGCTTGCGTGTTCCCTCTTTGATAAAGCCGAATTTTTCGTATAGCCTAATGGCGTGTTTGTTGTCGGAGAGGACTAAAAGTTCAAGCCTGTGGAGTTTCAGCTCCCTGTCTGCGGCGTTTACTACTTTGCGCATGAGAGCAGTGCCAATGCCTATGTTCTGAAATTCGGTGTCTACCATGATAGAGATTACCCCGCTGTGAGTCCTTTTATATGTTCTGTTGTGCACAAGAACTACAAGGCCCGTTATTTCACCGTTTTCCAATGCCACATAAGCTCTGTCATCCTCCGCAATGGAACTTATAAACTGAGCGGTTGTCTCTGTTCTTTCGCTTGTCAGAGCAAGTATCCCTTCTCTGACTCCGTTTTTTCGTCTTATTTGAGATATCTTTTCCGCATCGTTCAGTGAGACCGGTCTTATTTCCAACTGACGGCACCCCCGTATGTGTGAGAATTTATAAGACACATTAACAGTCTGATTATATTTTACATCAAGCACTCAGTTTTTTGATGTGTATTCTTGACTTGACTTATGGCAGATTAAATATAATACTATTTATATTGGATTGTTTTTAATTTATTTGTGGGAGGCTGTGCCATGTCGTTGGAAAATATAGATATGAAAGCATTGTTCAGTATGACGTATGGTATGTATATTGTCAGCACCGTATTTGACGGAAAACTTAACGGACAGATAGCGAACGCCGCTATGCAGATTACGGCCGAGCCAAAGTGTATTGCTACTTGCATAAACAAAGCAAATCTTACCACAGGAATGGTGCGCGATAGCGGCATTTTTTCAATCTCAATCTTGGAATTTGATGTGCCTATGACTTTCTTGGGACAGTTCGGTTTTAAGTCGGGACGCGATATTAACAAGTTTGAAAATGTTAATTATATTATCGGAGAGACAGGAGCTCCCATGGTAACTGATTGGTCTCTTGCTGTTTTTGACATGCGTGTATGCCATTCTCTTGACCTGCCTACTCACATGCTTTTTGTCGGAGAGGTGCTTTCTGCTAAATTTTTGAAGGAAGCAAAGCCCTTGACTTATGCGGATTATCATAGTATTAAAAAAGGAAAATCACCTAAGACCGCACCAACTTTCGGATTTAACGCGGTTAAGTAGCGTACATGGGGGTTCTTTCTGATCCAGGTTCTTTAACGGCAAGCCGCGAAATTTTTGAGAAACTGTATTTTGACTATAACAGGCGGGTCTATGTTTCACCTGACCCGCTTCAGTTTTTGTATAGCTATGATTCAGTCAGAGACAGAGAGATAGCTGCTCTTATCGCATCTTCTTTGGCTTACGGGAAGGTCGCACAAATACTGAAAAGCGTAAGCAAGGTGCTGGATGTTTTGGGAAAGTCTCCGTCAGCCTACTTGGCATCTGTTCAAAGACGTGACTTGGAACATGAATTTGATGGGTTTGTACATCGATTTACCGATAAGTATGAGATTGTCAGTTTTCTTTCCTGTATCTCAGCAGTGCTGAAGAGAAAAGGGACTCTTGAAGCTCTTTTTCTTTCAGGTTTTAGCGGTGATATGTGGAGTGCCACAGAGAAATTTGTTGCCGAGCTTATTTTATGCGACGGCAGAGAGAGTATGTTTCTTTTGCCGAAGCCTTCCAAAGGCAGTGCCTGTAAGCGCTTGGCTCTTTTTCTTCGCTGGATGGTTCGCTGTGATGAAGTTGATCCCGGCGGCTGGAAGGGGATTAGCCCTTCCTCTCTTTTTGTGCCTTTGGACACTCACATGTTCCAGATATGTTCAGGGTTAGGCCTCTGCACTCACAAAAACGCGGGAGGCAATGCCGCAAAGGAGATAACGGAAAAGTTCAGTGTTATATCACCTGAAGACCCAGTGCGGTATGATTTTGCTATGACGCGCTTTGGCATAAGAAGCGAAATGACTCATGAAGAGTTGTTTGCGAAATGGCTCTAATGAGGTTCTCAGCTCTATGTTATAATTACGAATTGATGTAAATTAAATTGGGGGTGACGGCATGACTTCGATTCTGCCATACTGGGATCAAAATATAGAACTTGATATTGTGCCGTGGATTCCTTATGGAAAAGACTATAATCCCGTCACTGTCAATAACATGCTGAGCCCTGTTCTTGGAAGCCTGGCAGGTCTGGCTTTTGAGATGAACAGCGAGTTTTTGTATCTCAGAAGTTTTCAGAGCGGCAATGTCGGGACTATGGCTAGGCAGAATATAATAGATCCTATCAGAAACAGAAGCCTTGAATTAGGTTTTACAATGGTATTTTCTTATTCCGAACTTATTGAGAACGCTATAATACCTCTTATCGGAAAATTCCCGGGGCTCAAAGCTGGACTTACGTTGTGTGGCATATGGAGCGAGGATGTGCTTGTTGATGAGTGCAAAGTTGTCATGATCATAAGTGAAGACCCATTTTTTGATGAAAGAATCTTTTTCGGTTCGCTGAACAATGCTTTTCAGAGTTTTTCCGGAAAGAAGAAATCAAATTTGTCTTTCTTTGCCGAAAAATTTGGGTACAGACGTTTTTCGATATCATATGAAACGGACAATATAACTCAGATGAGGATAACACAGGCTCTCTTTGATTTTGAGCTTGACTTTACCAAAGAGGTCATAGGACCCGCTCCTGAGATGAAAACGCCTCTGCTGCAGAGTTTTAATAACAGACAGAATTAAAAATAAGCGGGCTTCCTTAAGGAAGCCCGCTTATTTCAAATCACTAGGACAGCTCTGTTGCTACGCTCTTGCTCCAAGTTCTTTATCGAGCATTACAGGTGAGATAGGAATTTCGCCCAGTTTCTTAAACTTGTTAAGTATTGCTGTTGCATCCTCTTCTTCTTCTACCTGTTCGTCTACGAACCATTTAAGCATGCTCTGTGAAGCAAAATCTTTTTCCGCTTCAGCAAGTTCTGCCATAGCATAAATAAGAGCTGTTACTTTTTCCTCATGGCCGAGTACGTGCTCAAATATTTCTGTTGCGCTCTTCCATTCGTTCTGCGGTGTGGAAAGTCCCTCAAGAATGACTCTTCCGCCGCGTGATACGAGGTACTTATAAAACCTCATACCGTGTCCCCATTCTTCTTCAGCCTGTTTTTTCATCCAGTGAGCGCAGCCTGGAAGGTCTTCCTTCTCAAACCATGTAGCCATTGAGAGATAGAGATATGATGAATCAAATTCCGCCTGAATTTGACTGTTGATGCTTTTTTCCATTTTTTTTCCGATTACCATGTTGTGCACCTCCGCAAATCTATAATCCAATTTAAAACTGTTATTAATAATATATTTTTTTAGTGATATGTCAAGAGAATATTGCGCATAGATTCAATAATTCAATGTTTTTTATACCATGGAAATTTTTCTGCCATACCCGGGCGGCGGGGAATTCCCTTTGGTGTCTGTGAGATTTTATCCCAAATAAGAAAGAAACGTTTCATCTCATCCAGCATGTACGGTACAAGTCTCGGAGAAGCAAGGCCTAGCTCTCTCCACTTGTTGCCTACTTCTTCAAGTTCTTCAATTACCTTAGGGCCTTTGAATGAGATTGCACGTCCCTTGAGTCTCACAAAGGGCGCAAGGTATTCTGCAAGTATTCCGGAAGCGCAAACCGCCCTTGCTGTTGCCGCATGAAACTTTTCTCTGTGTTCTTTTGCATAATCCTCCGAGCGTGCGCACACCACTGTTACATTTTTAAGCCCGAGAGCCTGCGAAATCTTCTCTACCTGAACACATTTACGTGTTATACTGTCCAGCAAGGTGACCTTTAATTCAGGGCGGCATATAGCCCAGACAAGGCCTGGCAGTCCTCCTCCTGTCCCGACATCGATGATTCTGCCTTCTTGGGGCAGTAGCGGCAGGGCAAATGCGCAGTCGATGATGTGGAGGTTCCACAGTGTTTCGCTGTCATACGGTCCTGTTAGGCGGGCGTTTTGGTTGGCAGCTGAGAGAAGTGACACATAATGACGGAGCTTTTCTTCGTTATCGTTAACTTCTTTTAGGACTGATTCTTTAAAATTTTCGTTTTCCATGAAAAACACTCCAAACTGCGGGATAATTATTGATATACAAGTGTATAATAACCCAAGAAAGCCGATGGCGGGAGGTCTAAGTATGCAATCCTTTGAAAAAGGCACAAAAATTAAAAACGGTGTTTTAAGTATCATAAATCTTTATGGTACGTGGAGGGATATGGGACGGCAGTATGGCTCTATGATGTCATCTGAGCTTGCCGATATCTACGAGAACGCCGTATGCAAAAAACTTATTGATGAGCTTGGGTTTGATGCCGACGAAATAAAAAACAGGGCACATAAGCTGTTTGCCAACTTTCCTTTTAGATTTAAGGAGGTTATGAGAGGCATGGCGGAGACATCAGGTCTTGACATTGAAGCCATTCAGCTTGTCAATGCGCTGGAATTTATAGCCTCCGACATGTTAAATCCTCCTCAGTGTACAGGGATAGCGACGTGGGGTGATTATGCGGCCGACACTCTGATATACGGCAGAAATTATGATTACCTGCCATGGCTCAAAAAGCTTCATGATGACATAGTTATCGCTGTTTATCATCCCGCAGACGGATCTCTTGCAACCGCAACATTGGGATATGCCGGAGGTATATATGCTGTAAACGGGATGAATGAAAAAGGAATATTCATGGAGCTCAACAATGGTATGCCGTCAGGAGGCGCTCTATGGTATGACAGCAGGGTCCCGTCTGTAGCTTCCTTGCTTGGATTCCTTGTTGACGGCGCTTCGTTAGATGAAATAGAGAGCTTCTTTCAGACAACCAAGTCGAATTTCGCTTATATTATTGGTGTCGCCGACGGACAGACAGCCCGTTGCTATGAGTGGCCCGTCTTTGAAGTGAAACGCAGAGAATCCCATTCACGCCAGGGACTTATGGTTATGAGTAACCATTTTACAGAATTTGCGTGGGGGCTGCCACGTCCTGATGACAAAAGCAACTGGATGACCAGAACGAGGCGCCAGAATCTTTTGACATTAGCCAAGCATCTTAAGGGAACAATCGATGCAAGAACAATGATGAAAATTATGGATACAAAAATAGAGGATCTCGGCGCGACAACAGAGATGACTCTCTACCAGCTTGTCACGGTTCCTGAACGCTACGAACTATGGTTTAAAGTCCCCGGAATTCAGGAATGGACTCTCATAGATATGAAAGAACTGCTCCTGCCGCGCAGCGAATAGATGATTTTATATCTGTACTAATGCAAAATTTATAAAATCCACCGCGGTTTCAGAGATCCTGGCTCAGGTGGATTTTGTCTATATTAATGGGGGGATAAATTTTGGCGAGATACTATATAGGATTTGACTGCGGGACTATGGGAACAAAAACAGCCATTTACCGTGAGGACTCAACCAGAATGGCTGAAGCTTACAGGGAAAATAAAATATCCTATCCTCATCCCGGCTGGGCAGAAATGGATCCCTGCGGCTTTGTGCGTGCGGTGCGGGAGGGTGTCAGAGAGTGCCTTTGCAAGTCAGGAGTAAACCCCAGAGAGATAAGAGCAATATCGGCAAGCGGAATAATATGCGGCATAGTTGGAATAGACAAGGACTGGAATCCTGTAACACCGTTTGTACCGTATCTTGATAACAGAGCGCGCTGTGAGGCAGAATGGGTAAAGCGTAATGTGAAGCCTGTCTGGGAGGAAGAAAGCGGTAATATAACAGTAGACGAATTCATGCCTCCCATAATATTGCGCTGGTTTTTTAAGCACTACACAGGTTTTAAAGAAAAAGCGGCAAAAGTTCTTAATAACGGGCCATTCGTCCTCGGTACCTTGGCCGGCCTCAAGGCGGATGAGGCTTTTCTGGATTGGGCTACAATGTCGGGATGGCTGATAGGCTATAATGTTCATGACAGACAGTGGTCTAAACGCCAAATGGACGCGCTTGAAATACCGATGGACATTCTTCCCCGCATAGTAAAACCTTGGGATGTAGTAGGATATCTATGTCCCGAAGAGGCTGAACAGATGGGACTTCCGTCAGGTATTCCAATCGTGGCCGGTGCAGGTGACACTATGCAGTCGGCCATGGCCTCGGGGCTTCTTGAACCGGGACTTAGCACGGATGTAGCAGGAACGGCATCAATATTTGCTGTTGCCGTTCCTGGAATGATACCGGAAATTTCAAAAACACCCGGAATGATGCTTGCTACCGGAACTTTAGAAAACTCCTATTTCTATTGGAGTATGATAAGAGCAGGAGGGCTCTCTCTGCGCTGGTTCAGAGACAGTATAGCCGACAGGGGAGGGGATCCGTCATTTTATGCCGAAATGGACAGGCTGGCAGGAGAGATTCCCGCAGGTTCAAGGGGAATCATCTTTTACCCCTATCTTCAAGGTGCCGGCCCTGAGCTTTCCGGAGCATGCGGAGCCTTTATGGGGTTGTTCGGCGCAAGTGACAGAGCTGCGATGTGGCGTTCTATTCTTGAAGCAATAGCGTTTGAATACTTGCAGATGGTTCAAATTTACAGAAAATATGACATCCCGATAGATGAAATAATCGGTACTGAGGGTGGCAGCAAAAGCCCGCTCTGGACTCAGATAAAATCCGACATTCTGGGGGGAGCTTACAATATACCCACCAGGAGCGAAGGCGGCCTCATGGCTGATATGGCTGTCGCAGCCTATGGTGTCGGTGATATAAACAGCCTGAAGGATACTATGAAAGAGTGGGTGACATTTAGGGGGCGCTTTGAACCCGATCCAAAAAACCGAGCTATATATACTAAAATTTTTGAAGAGCGGCGCAAAATGCTGGATGGACCGCTTCGTGATTGTTTCAAATATCTTGAACATATTCGCAATATAATTTGATAGTTGTTTAGCTCTTTGCATAAAATACTTACACAGCAATAAGTAAAATGTGATATTATTTGAAAACCGAGAATTATCGGTAAAAAGAATAGGAGGTTCTTAGAATGCGGAGATCAGTTATTTTTGCAATTCTGGCAGTTATGCTGTTGGCTACTCCTGTATTTGCCGGCAATACCATCAAAATTGGTGAAATTGCCACGGTAACCGGTGACTTTGCGGCTTATGGTGTCGCAGAAGTTGAAGCAGTCAAAATGGCGGTTAAGGAAATTAACGCCAAAGGCGGAATTCTTGGCAAAAAGGTCGAAGTTGTCATGTACGACTGCCGTACCCGCAACGAAGACATGGTTAACGCAGCCCGTCGTCTTGTACAGCAGGACAAAGTTACTGCTGTCATCGGCCCGAGCGGTTCCGGACTTTGCATTGCAGCGTCCCCCGTATTCAATTCAGGAAAAGTTCCTCACCTCGGAACACTTCCGACAAACCCCAACGTAACAAAAGATGAAAAAGGCAAAGTAAAACCCTACAACTTCCGTATATGCTTCCTCGATCCTTACCAGGGTAAAATGCTTGCAGTATTCGCAGCGAAGGATATGAAATGGAAGAAAGCCGCTCTCCTTTATGATGTTTCCAGCGACTACTCACACGGACTTCGTGAATTCTTCACAAAGAGCTTCAAAGAGTACGGTGGAAAAATCGTTGCCGATGAAGGTCACCGCGGTGAAGATGTTGACTTCCGCGCACAGCTTACAAAGATAATGCAGTCAAACCCCGACGTGCTCGTACTTCCGACAATGGGTAAGTGCCTTCCCCTCGCAGTCAAACAGGCTCGCGAAATGGGAATGAAGCAGCCCATAATCGGCGGAGACGGCTATGGCGACTTTATGTGGGAAATTGCGGGCAAAGAAGCAATGAAGAACACATTCTGGATCAGCCATGTTGCGAAAGAAGACCCTGCGCTTAAAAATTTCTTTGCGAAGTATAAGAAGCAGGCCGGCACAGAATGCCAGGAATTCATGAACGCTGTTATGGCTTACGACTGCGTATTCTGGCTCAAAGACGCTATCGAGCGTGCAAAGAGCGACGACCCTGTGAAGGTTCGCGCTGCTCTCGAAACAACAAAGAACCTGAAGCTCATGCATGCAACACTTACAATGGATGAATTCCACGATCCTAAGGACAAAGACGGATTCATTCTCGAGGCCAAGGACGGCAAGGCCGTATTCTACAAGAAGATTAGACCGTAACTTGCACCAGCCAATATCAGCATAAAATAAAAATACCCCGCGTTAGCGGGGTATTTTTTGTTAAAGTTGTCTCTCTTTATTCTGGGTGATAAAATATATAAGCAGTAAACCACAATAAGGGGGTAATTGCCATGGCACAATATATGCACCTTGGAGTACCTGTTACCAAACCTCAGCCCAATGAGGTCTACTCTCCTGAAATGAAGCTCTTCCTGACAAATCCTAACGATCATCCTTACCAGTATGAATGCCTGCGCTTTGAGCCTGATTCGCAGATGCCTGAAGACTTGAAAAAATATCCTCATGTTGCCTACAAAGTGGAGGATCTTGCCGCCGAATTGGCCGCATGTGAAAAGATTGTCCTCCCTATAACAGAAGTCAATCCCACAACAAAAATAGCATTTGCATGGCGCGACGGTGTCTTGTTTGAACTTATGGAATGTGCAGAATAAAAGCTAAAGGAGTGGTTTGCAATGGTCATGAAAAAATTTATCAACAGCGCTGAAACCCTTACAAAAGAACTGCTTAAAGGACTTGCTCTGGCATTTGGGGACAAAATAGAAGTCAATGAGAATAACCTTGTTGTAAACAATAAGATGGCCTGCTCAGACAGAGTGCACATCGTGACTCTTGGCGGAGCTGGACATGAACCGGCTCTCTCAGGCTTTGTCGGAGAAGGAATGTTTGATATCTCCGTAGTGGGAGATATCTTCGCGGCACCTGGACCGGCCCCGGTCTTTGAGGCTCTTAAACTCGCGGAAGGGAACAAGGGAGCTCTGCTTGTAGTCCTAAACCATGCAGGCGACATGATGGCCGCCGACATGGCTATGGAAATGGCTTCTGACGCAGGTATCAAAGTGCTTCGCATCAACACTCAGGAAGATATATCAAACGCTCCCCGTGAAGATGGTGAAAATCGCCGCGGACTTGTAGGCTGCGTTCCTCTCTCAAAAATAGCAGGAGGAGCGGCGGCTGCAGGCAAAACCCTCGAAGAGGTTCATAGCATAGCACAGAAATTTGCCGACAATATGGCTACGATAGCCGTTGCGTCAAGAGGCGCCACACACCCTGCCAATGGTGCCGAAATTTCATCCTTCGGCGATGATGACATGGAAATAGGCATGGGACAGCACGGAGAAGGCGGCGGCGGCCGCATGAAAATGAAAACAGCCGGTGAAGTTGCGGCGATAATGACAGACGCACTTATTAAAGACCTCTCACTTAAATCCGGAGAGAAAGTTATGCTTGTCGTCAACGGTTCCGGGGCAACCACTCTTATGGAACAGCTTATTGTCTTTAAAGATTGTGTTGAATTCCTCGCTTCCAAAGGAATAACAGTGGCAGCACAGATGGTCGGAGAAATATTGACAGTACAGGAAGCGGCAGGATTCCAGCTCTTTATAGCGCGCATGGATGACGAGATGCTTGAATATTGGAAGGCGCCCTGCAGCACACCATATTACACGGTACAGTAATGGAAGGACTTAACGCCAAAGATTTTACCGCCATGCTTCGAGCCGCGGCGGTAAAAATAGAAAATGCAAAAGACGAGCTCACTAATCTTGATTCCCAAATAGGCGATGGTGACCACGGGACTACAATGTCAAAAGTTATGGAGCTTGTAGCCTCTACGGCGGAAAGTTACTCCGGCAGTGACCTAAAAGGGCTGTTTGCCGGAATAGGAACCAACATACTCAATGTGGGCGGAGGTGCTACCGTTCCTCTGTTTGGTTCCTTCTTCGGCGGATTTGCAAAAGCCGAAGGAGCAGAGACAGACAGAGCCGATGCCGCTTTGATTGCCGAAATGTTTATATCCGGCAAGGATCGTCTTTTAAAGTTTTCAAAGGCATCTCTCGGTGACAAAACTCTTGTCGATGCTCTGATTCCTGCTGTCAGCGCCCTTAAAGAAAACAGTGCCGATGGTATTACGACAATGTTTGAAGCTGCGGCGGAAGCGGCTGAGGAGGGCTCCGCAAAAACAAAAGACTATATAGCGAAACATGGACGGGCAAAAAATCTGGGAGAAAGGGCAATAGGTATTCCCGACCCGGGGTCAGTATCAGTCGCTCTCATGTTCAGAGCCTTTGCGGACAGAGTGAAAGGAGAGTAATTATGGCCGATAAAGAGGGAAATATTTTAGCCAAAAATTACGGATTAGAAAGGCCTGCAGAACAGAAGAGCTTTTACGTAAAGGGCGCGGAGCATCTTGACTGGGGAATGAAAGACAGGCTTGCTCGGATATTCAGTCCTAAGAGCGGAAGAACCATTATGCTGGCGTTTGACCATGGATACATCATGGGGCCCACGGCAGGACTTGAAAGGCTTGACCTTGCCATTCCGCCTCTTGCTGAATATGCTGACGTATTAATGGCTACAAGAGGAGCCATTCGCGCCTGTGTCCCTCCGACATATGGCAAAGCCATAGCTTTGCGCTGCACATCCGACACTTCTGTTCTGCATGAAGACCTGAGTTTAGGCTGTGCCGCCGTTAATGCGGAAGATGCTATCCGTCTCAATGCTTCCTGTATGGTTGTCCAGAACTTTGTCGGTTCCCAAAATGAAGTCGGCAGCTTTAAGAACCTGAGTGAAACTATCAATGAAGGAATGAGATACGGCATCCCCGTTATGGGAGTTACTGCGGTAGGCAAGGAAATGGAGCGTACCAAAAGATATTTCCAGCTTGCAGTCAGAATACTTGCTGAACTTGGTGCGAATATAATCAAAACATATTACTGCGAAGGCTTTGAAGAAGTCGCGGCTGCGTGTCCTGTTCCGATAGTAATAGCCGGCGGAAAGAAACTTCCAGAAAGAGACGCTCTTGAAATGGCCTACAAGGCGATAAACGATGGAGCGGCAGGAGTTGATATGGGACGCAATATATTCCAGTCAGAATCTCCAATAGCTATGATAAGAGCGGTAAGATCAATTGTCCACGATAATGCCTCAGTCGATGAAGCATACGATTTGTTCCTGAGCTTAAAGTAAATATTTTTTAAGTAAAAAAATCATAAAGAGCGTCTCGGTTGATTTTATCCTGAGGCGCTCTTTTGTATCCTATGTGATGAAATCTATGCGTATTATGGCTTAAATAGCAGAAGCTTTGCCCTCTCTGCCCTTGACTTTGCTTTGCCCTTGAGAGAATATAAAAATACAATTTGTATAATAATTTTAAGTAAGAAAAGGGGTCTATTAATGAAAAGGTACGATGCAATTATTATCGGATTTGGAAAGGGCGGAAAGACTCTCGCCACAGACCTGGCTGCATCAGGGAAAAAAGTAGCAATGGTCGAGAAATCTAATAAGATGTACGGAGGTTCCTGCCCCAATGTCGGATGTGTGCCTACAAAATTCCTTGTCAATAAATCAGAAATATCGGAAATAAAAGCATTTGCATCTTTTGCAGAAAAAGCAGAGTTTTATACATGGAGTATCGCTCAGAAAAAGAAAATGAGAGAGATGATACTCTCAAAAATGTTTACAATGCTTGATTCAAACTCAAATGTTGATCTTTACACGGCAAAAGGCAGTTTTGTCTCCCCAAATGAAGTAGAAGTTGATGGGGATGGATTTAAAGAGGTAATATACGGGGATAAGATAGTTATTGACACAGGCTCTGTCCCGTTTATTCCCCCCATTAAGGGCATATCTGACAGCAAACATGTATATACCAGTGAAGGGATGCTTGAGCTCGAAACGTTGCCGAAACATCTTGTAATAATAGGGGGAGGAAATATCGGTCTTGAGTTTGCTTCAATATACAGGAGATTCGGATCTGAAGTCACTGTCCTTCAGGATTTGCCCTCATTTATGCCGAACGAAGATGAGGATATAGCAAAGTGCGTCAAAGAGGGTATGGACGGCGACGGAATTAAATTTGAGTTTGGAGTGAAAATAGAGTCTGTCTTTGATAAGGGGGACGAAGCTGTTATAAAATATAACGCTGATGGCTTGAACAAAGAAATAACTGCCGATACAGTGCTTGTTTCCACAGGCAGAAAGCCCAATACAGAGGGGCTGAACCTTGAAGCGGCAGGCATAAAGACAACTGCAAGGGGAGCTGTTGCGGTGAATGACAGGCTTCGCACCGACAATCCAAATGTATGGGCTATAGGGGATGTCGTAGGAGGAGCTCAGTTCACTTATGTATCGCTTGACGATTACAGGATAGTTATCTCCGATATGAATGGGGGAGACCGAACAACAAAGCGTACAATACCATATGCGATGTTCCTGAGCCCGTCTCTTGCCAGAGTCGGCCTTACCGAAAAAGCTGCTCTTGAGCAGGGCTACAAGATTAAAATTGCAAAGATGCTGCCGACCTCAATCCCAAGGTGTCATGCCTTAGCTAAGTACAGAGGACTTCTTAAAGCTGTTGTCGATGCAGATACAAATATGATTTTGGGTGTCTCCCTCTTCTGTGAAGAGTCGCATGAAATGGTCAACATTGTAAAGTTTGCAATGGACTATAATCTTCCCTATACTGCTCTGAGAGACCATATGTATACTCATCCAATAATGACAGAGGCATTGAGCGATCTATTCGCTATGATAAAATAAAATTTTCCGGAAAGCAAAGAGACGCGTAACGCCAGCGTCTCTTTGCTTTATATAAAAATTAAAATCTCTTAATATGAGCACTTACAGAAATCTCCATAGGCGTTTTCTCAAGAACTTCGCTTATGCAAACATCCTTGGCTATCTCTGTCATAACCATACGTCCGTATGTGTTTCTGATAATACAGTATTCTGTGACAATAACATCGGCAACTCCGTAGCCGGTAAGGGGCAGAGTGCATTTTTTGACCAATTTACAGCTTCCGTCCTTGTTGAAATGCCTTGTCGCGATATAAACTTTTTTTGCGCCAGTCACTATGTCCATTGCTCCGCCCATGCCTGGAACTCGTACCTGCGGAATCATCCAATTTGCCAAGCTGCCTTCCTGGTCGACTTCCAGAGCTCCCAAGACAGTCGCGTCTACATGTCCCCCGCGCATAATGGCAAAGCTCAGCTCGCTTGAAACTATGGCTCCGCCTGGCAGTACAGAGACAGGAGTCCCTCCTGCGTCAATTATTCTTAAATCATTTGGATCTTTACCCTTGCCTGCCATGATAACTCCGTTTTCTGTCTGGAGGATAAGTTTTACTCCGGGAGGCACAAAATTAGGAATAAGCTGTGGAATCCCAATTCCCAAGTTTACCAAAGCTCCGTCTTCAAGTTCCGATGCTATTATAGAGGCTATCCTCTCTCTTGCTGTCTCTTCGTTAAGTTCTGGAAGCATAGAAACTATCTCCCTTCAAAACAAGAGCATCAATAAATATCCCCGGTGTTACCACCATGTCTGGCTCTATATCTCCTATTTCAGAGATGCTGTCCACTTCCGCAATCACAATATCAGCCGCCGTTGCTATTGTTGGATTAAAATTTCTGTTTGTGCCAAAGTATGTCAGATTTCCTGCTTTGTCCGCTATGTTTGCCTTTATAAATGCGACATTTGCGCGCAGAGGCCGTTCTATAATGTAGCGTATACCGTCAAGCTCAATAGTTTCCTTGCCCTCCTCATAGACCGTGTCGACTCCTGTCCTTGTAAGAACACCGCCGAGGCCTGCACCTCCGGCCCTTATCCTTTCGACATATGTGCCCATAGGAATTAGGTCTATTTTTATTTTTCCGCTTGTGCAGAGTTCCTGTGTCCTTTTGTTTAAACCGATGTGTGATCCGATAAAAGAACGGAGCTGACCATTTACAACCAGTTTTGCAACGCCTACAGGCTCTTTTACTTTGTCATTAAAATAACTTGTGTCAACACAGATAAGATCTATCATAGTGGTACCTTCTTCACAGAGAGCGTCAATGAGAGTGTATGGCGCTCCTCCGTAGTTAAATCCCCCCACCATTAGTGAAGTTCCGCTTTTTACCTTGCGCGCAGCCTCTTTGGGGGATATTATTGGTTTGATAAAAGGTCGTGCCATTGAACATTGTCCTCTCTCTTTATGATATAACCGTATGATAATGAGTGTTACCGAGAGAGGCTATAATGTCAAGCAAAAGCTCGTGGAGGCGGTTATTTTGAGTAAGAGGGATTATCTTTTAGGCATTATCAAAGAACTTGTTGCAATACCAAGCGTAACGGAAAGCGCGTCAGAAAGTGTACCTGGAGAGTGGATAAAAGAACGTCTCTCAACTCTTCCATATTTTAAAGAAAATCCGCAGCAGATTAAATGGATAGAGACTCCGCTTGAAGGTTCGCCTCATGCTTTGCACTCTCTTATAGCAAGAGTCAACTCTGCAAAAGAGACAAAAAGAACTGTGCTCATGGTGGCGCACTATGATGTCGTAGATATAAAAATTTACGGTGACGACGCTCCTTACGCCTTCAATCCTGAAGAGCTTGCAAAAATATTTTTTGCGGAAGAAGAAAAAGATGTCCTCTACGGCAGAGGAACAATGGATATGAAGTGCGGTGTTGCCCTTGAAGTTGATTTGCTTGAAGAATTCGCTGCGGATAGGAATCTTTTTGATGTAAACCTTGTTGCCGCGTTTGTCGGAGATGAGGAAAACTCAAGCGCCGGAATGAGGGGCGTGCTTCCGGCTCTTGCCGAAATGCAGACAAACGGGACGGATTTCCTTGCTGCTCTCAACACAGAACCGGGGGAAGCCGGCAAATCGGGAGAGGTTGGCCCTATGGTATTTTTAGGGACTCTTGGTAAACTTATGCCAAGCTTCTACATTCGCGGGCGGGCTGCACATGTCGGAAACTGCTACGGTGGTTTTTCCTCTGCTCTTGCTGTTTCTCGTCTAATCAGCTATGCGGAAGGCAATCCATATCTTGCGGATCCTCTCCACGGAAAGACGGAAGCGTCGTGGATATGTCTTGATATGAGAGTTATGAAAGAAGGATACAGCGTTACACTTCCAGACAGAGCTTACGCTTATTTTAACTGCTTTACGACAGTGAACACCCCTGCTATTGTCATGGAACAAATGAAGAGTATAGTCTCCTATTCTATATCTCAGACATCAGCACAGCTTGTGGAATCACACAGAAACATGGTTGCCGCCGGCTATAATGGCTGCGACTTTGTTCCCTCGCGCCCCAAAGTATTTACCCTGAACGAGCTGACAGATTTGGCGCGTAAGTCATATGGGCCGAGTTTTGAAGAGGAACTTGAGAGCTTTGCAAAAAATCTGCCTTCCGGAGATATGAGAGAGCGCGGAATAAAAATAGTAGATAAAATTGCCGATATGTCCGGTGAGGACGGCCCTTATGCCGTATGCTTCTTCCTGCCGCCATGGCTGCCGGTAAGAACCGATTTTACCGAAAATGCGCGCGACAAAGAAGTAATAGCCAGCATTCGCGAAATAGAAGAGTTTGCTTGCGGCAAATACGGCGTAAAAATCGCAGAAGAAGAATTTTTTGCAGGGCTCTGTGATTTAAGTTATGTAGGAGGAAAGGTATCTGACGAAGATTTAGAGTCTTACAGCAGCAATGTTCCAGGATGGAAAGATATATACAGCATACCTTTGACTGAAATGAATGGGCTTGGACTTCCTGTTGTAAATATCGGGCCAAGCGGAGAGTATCCTCACAAAAAAATGGAGAAGCTGCACTTAAACTACTCACTAGATATTCTTCCTGAACTTCTGAGAGAGACAATCAAAACCATATCAAAAAAAGTAAGTTAAAGCTTGTGATGCGACAGCAGAAAAAAGAGACGGGATAACATCCCGTCTCTTTTGCCGTAATTACATTATTACACCGAGGCTGCCGCTTTCTTGCCCTTCCTGCCGTCCTTGTAACGAATGGTGATTCCCATAAACGCCATGGCTAAAACAACAATGGGCATCAGCCAGTTAAATATCGCATAAGGCAGATAGTCCGCCACTCCGACGCCCAAGACGCCTAAAATGTAGACACCGCAGGTGTTCCACGGAATAAGAGCTGATGTAACTGTACCGGCTCCTTCAAGAGCGTTTGACAAAGTCTCCGGGGCAAGTCCGCGTTTATCGTAAGCTTCTGCGTACATGCGGCCTGGCAGTATTATCGATATGTACTGCTCCGGTATGGTGGCGTTTGATGCGACGCATGTAAGTTCGGTGACACCGACAAGCGCGACATCGTTGTGGACGTACTTCAATATGCGTTCGATGATTACGTCAAGCTGCTTTGATGTTTCCATTATACCGCCGAACATCATGGCCAGTATTGTCATTGATATTGAGAACATCATAGCCTGAAGTCCTCCGGCAGAAAGCAGTGAGTCTAAGTCCTCAATTCCTGTTTTTGATTCAAAACCGCTCATGCCGCAGTTGAGCATATCTCCGAATGTGCAGTTTCCGCCTTGGAAGATAGGGCCAAGTATTGCAGCGGCAATAATTCCCAATACTATGCCTGGTATTGCAGGAATCTTAAAGGCTATTGCGAAAATGACCACAAGAGGAGGCAGGAGAAGGAGAGGACTGATTTTGAACAGATCTCCCAAGCCCTTGAGAATAGTATCTATTTTGCTCAAGTCGGCATTCCCTTGGTGTCCGCTTCCAAGAAATGCGAAGAAAGCGAGGCATATCACATATGTTACAGCCGTTGACGGTGTCATAAATTTAACGTGAGTAAAGACGTCCGTTCCAGCCATTGCAGGAGCCAGATTTGTTGTGTCAGACAGAGGAGACATCTTATCGCCGAAGTAGGCACCGGATATTATAGCTCCGGCGGCCATGCCAGGAGTGAATCCGAGTCCCAGGGCCACCCCCATAAGAGCTATTCCCATTGTTCCCATAGTTCCCCATGAAGTTCCGGTAGCAAGTGACGTAATAGAGCATATCAGCAGTGTAGCTACAAGAAATATGCTTGGGTTAAGAACTTTCAATCCGTAATAAATCATTGTCGGAACAACACCTGATACAAGCCATACTCCAACTAGGATACCGACAATGGCAAGTATAATGATTGCCTGAAGAGCGCGGTAAATGCCGTCAAACATACTCTTTTCCACTTCGTCCCATGTAAATCCAAGATGAAGAGCCATTATTGCTGCAAAAAGCGTTCCCAAAAACATAGGCATGTGAGGATCGACATGGAAAACTACTATTCCAATTGCCATTACAACAATCATTACCGCAAAAGTCAGCAGAGCTTCCCATAAATGCGGGAGCCTTGCTGTCTTTTTCTTTGAGTTGCTTTCTGACATAAAGACTACCTCCCTTTTGGTTGACAAAGAAACGTTTAAAAAAATAATATACAGTACGCTTGAGATATTTCTGTCGCATTGTGACGAGAACATCCAGAAAATAACATTGAACTATAAATTTCTCCGTCCGCTTTAGAGAAATTTATGCAGTCAATCGTTATTTTGATGCAGTACATAAACTCCTACGATGTAGAAATATCCAGCCAATACCGCATATATCTAAAAACGCTTCTGTTGTGAGTTTGCTAATATTATCATGTATTGGATCTTCTATCAAGTTATATAAAATAAATTT
>CAYRAI010000028.1:0-29418 GCA_964422205.1 uncultured Synergistaceae bacterium
TCCCCAGGATTTTTTCCGCCTTTAAGAGCAGAGATCCGCTTCCGCAGGCAGGGTCATAGACTTTATTAAGTTCCTTTTTTCCAACAGTTCCCAGCCTTGTCAGCAGCTCGGATACTTCCGTAGGTGTGAAGAATTCGCCGCCTGATTTTCCTGCGTTTGAGGCATACATTGCCATGAGGTATTCGTATGCGTCACCGAAAGCATCAATAGAGTGGTCTTTGACGTCTCCCAGGTTCATTGCCGCAATGCCGTTTAGAAGTTTTACCAGTTTTTCATTGCGTTTTGCGACAGTGGAGCCAAGTTTGTTGTTGTTTACATCATAATCGTCGAAGAGCCCTGCAAAGTTGCTTTCCGCTTCACTGCCCTTTGCCGATTCTTCAATGTGACGAAAGACACTTTCCAATGTCTCGTTTAAGTTCTCATTATTAGAAGCATTGGTCAGGACGTTACAGAAGAGCTCACTGGGCAGGATAAAAAAGCCCTTTTCTTCTATCAATCCTTCGCGTGCCTCTTCCGCTTCACTGTCAGCGAGCTTTGCAAAGTCGAAATCTGTGTTTCCGGCTTTGGCTTCGCCTCCGTTTATGTAGCTGCAGAGGTTTTCCGAAATATATCGGTAGAACATCGTGCCTAAGATGTAGTTCTTGAAGTCCCATCCGTCTACAGCGCCGCGCAGTTCGTCCGCGATTGCCCATATTGCGCGGTGGAGCTCGTCCCGCTCTTGTTCTCTTTTTGCGTCAGCCATTGTCCCTGTCTCCGTTTCCTTTAGCATGAATATTGTCATGTTGTCTGAGTGCAGTTCGAAGGATTATATGCTTTTCTCTCTCTCAGAGCCGTTTTTATTTCCGCCGCACAGCTTCTGTTTTGCCGCAGCTGCATTTGCTTTTAAATAATTTAGATGTCCCCGCTGTCTTATTTTATATGGATATATTTCATATTATATATCACGAATAGGCTAACCTTGCTGTTAGCTGAAAATATTAATGATGAGCAAAGCTGATGTTTGATTTCGTTAAATCAGGCTCCGTTATATTATCTATAATATAGGTGTTCTTGTGTCATATACGAGCAGAATATCTGCTGTGGGTATTTTATTTTAGAGTCGGAAGATTTGTATTTAGAGGGTTTTGAAATTTCTGCAGGTATCCGCGCCGACAAGGGGCATCTCAGCTTTGGAATTTTGCCGCCGCAGTAAAAGACACCCCCGGCATATGTCTGCGCGGGGGTGTCTTTTACTGTTTGTGTTAAGTTGTTTTGGTTTATGCTCCGAGATATGCCAAGAGGATTCCTCCTGCGAGGACTGAGCCTATCTGACCTGCTACGTTTGCTCCCACTGCGTGCATGAGGAGGAAGTTTGAGGGGTCGGCTTTCTGTCCCATTTTCTGTATTGTTCTTGCTGACATGGGGAATGCAGAGATTCCTGCCGCTCCGACCATGGGGTTTATTTTCTTTCCTTCGGGGAGGAATAGGTTTAATATTTTTGCCGTGAATACTCCGCCCGCAGTGTCAAGGACGAATGCCACAAGTCCCATGCAGATTATGACGAGTGTGCTCATGTTTACGAATTTCTCGCCTGTCATTGTTGCCGCTATGGAGAAGCCGAGAAGTATCGTGACTATGTTTGCAAGTTCGTTCTGAGCCGCGAGGGAGAGTCTTTCTGTCACTCCGCTTTCGCGCAGGAGGTTTCCGAACATTACGAATCCGAGAAGAGCCACTGATGCCGGGGCAATGATTCCGCCTATTATTGTGACTAATATCGGGAATACTATTCTCTTAAGTCTTGTTACAGGTTTTTCCGCAGGGGGCATTTTCATTGCGCGCTCTTTTTTTGTTGTGATAGCCATTATGACCGGCGGCTGGATGAGAGGCACAAGAGCCATGTAGGTGTACG
The DNA here is from genome assembly GCA_964422205.1 of uncultured Synergistaceae bacterium. Classification (GTDB taxonomy): domain Bacteria; phylum Synergistota; class Synergistia; order Synergistales; family Synergistaceae; genus CAZNYN01. The sequence goes on from CAYRAI010000028.1 coordinate 1,889, forward strand.
CCGCCACTGATATCGGCCCTAATAAGTGAGGTGCGAAGCGGGTGGCTACATATATCGAGGTTGGGCCGTCGGCGGCTCCGATGATTCCTATTGATGCGGCTTCGTATATGTCGTAGCCGAAGAAGAGGGCTATTCCCATTGTGAGGAAGATACCCATCTGTGCTGTGAGTCCAAACAGGAAAACTTTGGGGTTTGCAAGCAGAGGGCCAAAATCGCACATGGCACCTACAGCTATTAATATGAGCAAAGGCAGGATTTCTGTGGCGATTCCCATGCGGAAGAGCATTGAAAGAGCACCTTCGACGAGTTTTCCTCCGGCCATCTGGTCAAGTGCTGATGAGAGCGGCAGGTTGACGAGCAGTGTACCGAACCCCATCGGCAGAAGCAGTGTCGGTTCAAATCCTTTATTGATAGCGAGGTAAAGCAGAAAAGCTCCGACCCCCATCATGACTATGTTCTGCCAAGTAACTGCCGCCATTATATTTGCAGCCATCTCCATTAACATCGTTCCTCTCCGTTTTTTGATTTATTTATTTGCCTCGCCCGCACGTGAGGCGAAGGTTGCTGTTCCGTGCAGGAAAAGATTATATCTTATTTATCATATGTCCGTAACGTTATTTCCGGCTGTAAAAAATATTGTTACATATTATCAACAAAATTACGGATTATGTTATGTATACGTGTTAAAGCGGCAAAATAAAAGCAGTGTGTCTTAGGGTGCTGAGGCGGAGCCGCAATATTTATGAAGTGCGAAGTTTTTCATAGTATAATTGTCTGTGTTTAAAGATAACCGAAGGGTGTGTTTTGATGAAAATTCTTGTGGCCGGCGGTGCCGGATTTATAGGTTCTCATACTTGCACCGCTTTGCTTGAGGCGGGGCACTCTGTTGTTGTCGCGGATAATTTTGTCAACAGCAAGCCCGATGCCATAGAGAAAATTAAACTCATAACAGGCAAAGATGTCGCATTTTATGAGGCTGACGTGACTGACAAAGCTTCTTCGGAGAGGATTTTTGCGGAGAATGATATAGACGGAGTTATCCACTTTGCCGGGCTTAAAGCCGTTGGGGAATCTGTGGAGAAGCCTCTGCTCTATTACTATAACAATCTTGTAAGCACCATTGTTTTGGCGGAGCTCTGTCTTGAGCACGGAGTCGGCAAGTTTGTCTTTTCTTCTTCCGCCACTGTCTACGGGGATAATGACATTCCTTTTGCCGAGACTATGAGCCTTAAGCCAACGACGAATCCCTACGGTGAGACTAAAGCGGCCAGTGAGCGCATTCTGACTGACGCAGCCAAGGCGAATCCCGGCTTCTGTGTATCTCTGCTCCGATATTTTAACCCGGTAGGAGCTCACGAGAGCGGTCTTATAGGTGAAGATCCAAACGGCATTCCAAATAATCTTATGCCGTATATTTCACAGGTGGCGGGAGGCAGGCTCAAGAAGCTCAGAATTTTCGGCAATGACTACAATACCTCTGACGGGACTGGCGTCCGCGACTATATACACGTTATGGATTTGGCTGAGGGGCATGTCGCGGCCGTATCTAAGATGAGAAGCGGGGTAAGTGTCTATAACCTCGGAACCGGGCGAGGAACTTCCGTGCTTGAGCTTGTCAATGCATTTATCAAGGCGAATAAAATTGATGTGCCTTATGAGATAGCACCGCGCAGGGCCGGCGACCTGCCGGAGTATTACGCCGATGCTTCCAAGGCCGAAAGGGAGCTGGGGTGGAAGGCCAAAAGAAGCGTTGAGGATATGTGTCGGGATTCATGGCGTTTTGAGACTAAGAATCGCGGTTGATTGGCGAAATAAAAGCGGCGCTCTCTTTGTGAGAAGCACCGCTTTTTTTGCAGGTGTTAGAGGCTGAGGTACTTTATTGTGTGTCCTGTGCCCTCTATAATTTTTTTGAGGTTGTCGAAGGAGAGGAAGAGGGTGGCTGTGTTGTCGCATGGATGCACTCCGAGGCTCTCTCTGCCGGCAAGATCTTTGTCAAAAATTACCTGTACCGCGCACTCTTTGTCGTTGAGGACTCCGAGAGGTGTGACAGCTCCTTTGATAAGTCCGAGATATTTCATAAGTCTCTCTTCGGAGGCAAATCCGAGGCGTGATGTGCCGAGCTTTTCGCGCAGGTCTTTAAGGTCTGCGGATTTTTCTTCGCTTATTACGACAAGAAAGTGCTTCTTTCCCCTCTCGTCGCGCAGGAAGAGGTTCTTGCAGACGTTTTCTATCTTCATGCCTTCGACGAGCTTCATATCGTCGATAGTATATACCGCGTCATGTTCGAGCAGCTCATACTCCACGTTGTTGTCTTTTAATATCGAGTAGACTTCTTCTTTTGATGTGACCATTTTTTTATCCCCTTGTTTTTGTTCTGTCAGATGTTCTTTTTTCAGAATACAGTCTGGTTTGCCTTCTGTCAAATGTCGCAGGAATAAATATTTAAAGGCGGACTGATTTTTCCTTTGTCATCAGAATAAAAATTTTATTTTTGAGGGGGAATAATAAATGGTTTACTAAGTTGTTTTGCTCTGGACACATATAGCATTATAATAAACAATATAAATACGCAATATAATCCGTTAAACAATGAAGGGAGACCGTCATGGATCTTAAGGATATATTTGAACGCCTTAATAATGCACCGGGCCGCCAATGGTCGCAGGGCAGAGGAGACAATGAGGAATATTACGAGGAAGAACGCCAAACGCGCCCCGTCATCAAAATTCCGAAACTCCCCAAAGTATGGCTCATTTTGGGAGCGATTTTCTTTTTCTTCTCCCTGATTCTTCCGTGGTTGGCCACGTTCTTCACAGACCTCTACTGGTTTGAATCTATGGGGTTTGAATCGCTCTTCTGGAGGCGAGTCACCGCGCGCTGGGAACTTTTCTTTGTCGCTCTTGTCCCCGCTTTCCTGATTTACTGGGGAAACTGGCGCTATGCTTTTAATAACGGTCTGCGTCTCTTAACAGAATCTTCGGGCGCGGTCGAGATGCGCTCGGCAAAGTGGACTATTGCCGGCATTGCCGCTGTCATGGCAATTATCAACGCATTGGGAGCAATGGGAGCATGGGGAACGTTTCTTAAATTTTTGAATCCTACGCCCTTTGGGGAGGTTGACCCTCTCTTCGGCCTTGACATAGGCTTCTACGTATTCACACTGCCATTTGTCAATTTTATACAGGCATGGCTTAAGGGTGTGATAATGGTCTCTCTCATAGGTTCGGGAGTGGCATATTTTATGACACGTTCCGTATCTCTTATGGGAACGTCACTTAACGTCTCAAAAAAAGCGCGCCTGCACTTGGCTGTTCTGGGCTCTCTGCTTTTGGCGGTATGGGGAGTCGGTTACATACTCGGACGCTATGAGCTCCTCTACTCTCCGACCGGAGTGGTATTCGGAGGCGGCTACACAGACATAAACATACTGCTTCCAGCCATGACCCTGCTTGCCGCTGCGGCATTCATAGCGGCGGCCCTGCTGTTGGTCAACATCTTCAAACCGATGTGGAAGCTCTCCGGCGTTCTCATAGGCTGTCTGCTCGTTGTCGGCTGGGCGGCTCAGTCCTTCGTGCCCGGGCTTGTTCAGCAGTACAGAGTCAAGCCGAACGAGTATGAAATGGAAAAGAAATACTTGGGCTACCATCTCGACTACACGCGCAAGGCTTTCGGACTTAACAATGTAAAGACCCTCTCCGTAACTCCGGAGGCAGAAGTCACTGCGGCTGAAATCAAAGCGGATCAGGAGACTATACAAAACGTGCGTCTGTGGGATTACTCTCCCCTCCTTCGTACTTACAAACAGCTTCAGGCTATAAGAACTTACTATGACTTCAACAATGTTCACATAGACAGATACAGCCTTGACGGACGCAACAGGCAGGTCATGCTCTCTGTGCGCGAGCTTGACCTCTCAAAGCTGCAGAACCCGACATGGGTCAACACTCACTTGGAATTTACACATGGCTACGGAGTTGTCATGAACCCCGTCAACGAGATAGCCTTGGGCGGACTGCCCCTCTTCTTTATGAAAGATCTGCCCTCCCGTTCCAGTGTGAACATTCCTCTTGAACGTCCCGAAATATACTACGGCACAAAGTCCGATTCCTATGTTCTCGTAAACACAGATGTCAAAGAGTTTGACTATCCAATGGGAGACTCGAACGTCAGAGGTGCTTACAAGGGCAAGGGCGGAGTGGACATAGGCTCTTTCTGGCGCAAGATACTTTTCACACTGCGCTTCCACGACACGGAAATTCTCTTTACCGGAGCTCTTAAACCGGAAAGCCGCGTTATGTTCAACAGAAACGTCCGCGAAGCTCTGGAAGAGATAGCTCCCTTCCTTATATATGACAGTGATACATATCCCGTCATATACCAGGGCAGAATCCTCTGGGTGCAGGATGCTTTCACATGGTCGCACCGCTATCCATACTCAAAACCGGTAGCTACGGCAGATCCTACATTGATGCACTTTAACGGAGTCAACTATATAAGGAACAGCGTAAAGGCCACTGTTGACGCTTACGACGGGAAAATCAGCTTCTACATGGTTGATGAGAAAGACCCGCTGGTTCAGACTTGGAATAAAATATTCCCCGGACTTTTAAAGCCGTCGGGCGAGATGTCAAAGGAACTTTGGAAGCACATGCGCTACCCCGAGGACTTCTTCGAGGTTCAGACGGATGTCTACCGCACCTACCACATGACAGACACAAACACCTACTACAACCGCGAGGACGTGTGGGAAGTGACCCCTGTCGGCAGAGAGCGCAGAATACAGCCAAACTATGTGACAATGAAGCTCTGGGAGGAGAAGAACGCGGAATTTGCGATAATAGTCCCCTACATGCCTGTCGGCAGAGACAACCTCATAGGCTGGATGGCGGGACGGTGCGACCCGGAGAATTACGGTCAGCTCCTCGTCTACCAATTCCCGAAGCAGAAGCTCATATACGGCCCTGCTCAGATAGAGGCACTCATAGATCAGAACCCCGAAATATCGGCTCAGCTCTCTCTTTGGAGTCAAAGAGGCTCTGATGTCATAAGGGGCGACCTCCTTGTAATACCTGTAGGAAAATCACTGCTCTATGTACAGCCTCTCTACCTGAAAGCGGAAAAGGGAGAACTTCCCGAACTTAAGAGAGTTATAGTCTCCACCGGAGGCAGAGTCGCATGGGCCGAGAGCTTCGGAGACGCTCTTGAAAAGCTGATAGGGCAGAAAGTAGTCTCCTCCTCGGGAGCCAAAATATCCAAGACCGACGAAATTTCCGGCAAAGCTCAGAGCGAAAACGGAGCGCCTCAGTCCGGGCCGCAGGATATGGCATATCTGGCAGGACAGGCCCAGGAGCTTTACAACTCTGCTCAAGAAGCCCAGCGTCAGGGAAATTGGGCTAAGTACGGCACAGATATAAAGAAACTCGGAGAAATAATTTCTCAAATGGAAAAGAGGTCAAAATAGATTGTTCACACTCATGTTTGGCGCTTTTGCCGTGATAGCGCTGGTGTTTTTCTGCTTCGGAATATACATATTCACGGCTTATGTACTGTCCCGACTGGGGAAAAAGTTTGGAGTAGGCTCGTTTCCGCTCTTCCTGATACCAGTCTACGACATCATGATACTCTGCGACTGCGCTAAAATCACCCGCTGGCTTACAGTGGCTCTTGTAGCCCCGGGAATCGTCACATTCGTCATGAACGCAGTAACCTTCTACATCTTTGCCCCTGTTCTCGAACCGGCTTCGGCTCTTGTAGCAGTTGCCGCGGCAATATACCTATGGGGGACAATAGCTCGGAGGCTAGGCAAGAATTTCTGGCTCTGGGGAATAGGAACGGTTATGCTCATGGGACTTCCCGTTCTGATAATGGCGTTTGACAGCTCCGCTCCTTCCCATCCTCAATCTTCGCGCAGAGCGGAAGAGGAAGAGAAAAGATATATTGATATATAAAAAAGAGGTAATAATTAAAATGTTTTTTGCAAAGAAAGATATATCCAAATTATTTGCCGCGCTCGTTTTTTCCCTTGCTCTGTCTATCCAGGCAATGCCTCTCTATGCGGAAGATGTAAGCCGTGATGTGACGGAGACGCCGCAGAGCAGCGAGACAAAAAGCCCAGACGCGCTTTTGTCGTCTGACATAACAGTTTCTCTGCCTAAAATATTTGTCCTGACAATAGACAATATTTTCAAGGGCAATTATAAAAGGGCGGAAGAGCTGAAAGTCTCAAGCGGAAAACTTATAGAAGAAGGTCAGGCTGAGAAAGCCATAGTTCAACTGGGAGCGGCGGCTGGAGCAGCCGCGGGAAACACCCCTTCCGGCTGGCTCGGAAACTACTGCAGAACGGTTCTGCAAAGTGCCGGAGACCTTGACTCACAGGTGAAATTCCTCGGAAGCTTCGTCAAAGGCTATGCCAAAGTCGGAGTGACGGTAATATCAAGAGAGGCAGTGGAGAAATTCACAGCCTACGGAAGCCGCAGAAGGGGACATCCTCTGAGAGTCGTGCCGGAGGAAAAAGCACCTGCAGGTAAGCTCGAAAGGCTCTATATAAGCGCAAATGCAATATTCATACCCATTGCCAAGACAGACATCCTAAAGATAGACCTCTACGGCAAAGAGGGAGGAAATGCGAAAATATGGAAAATCCTCCCGGCCGGAACCAACTCAAAGAGCTGGCCCGGAGCGAAATGGGAGAGGGAAGTCACTGTAAGAGGCGACCGCCTATACTAAGAGGAGTTGATACGCAATGAAAAAAACCGCATTAACAATGTTTTTGCTCTTACTGTCCCTTATATTCGCTATGCCGGCCTCGGCATCATCGGAGTGGGACGCTTTTGCAGCGGAACAGGCCAACAAAGAGATGATAAAGGAAAAAGGAGCATCCGTTTTGACTGAGCTTCGCGCCGCCGCTCCCTCGGGAACGGAAGAGGAGCTTTGGAAGATGCTCTTCACAGGCGATGCTCGCTCAAAAGCCGCGGCAGGACTCGCTCTTGCCGACAGAATATTTCCTGACAGAGACCCTTCACGCTGGGAAGAAGTATCCGGATTTTTCCCGCGCCGTTCCGTACAGCCAAGACAGCTTGCCGCAATGGACGGACTCTTCACTGCTATATCGGCAATGAGAGAACTGCCTGACGGAGTATATGGCTCTGCTCTGCTGCTTAGGCAATTCGGCAAATCTGCGGCGGGACGCTTAAAATTTATTGACGATATTCCAAAAGACCTCCGCACAGTCCTTGATGACGTAATATCAAAGACGGCAATGAAAGGAGACTGGGGCTCAGTCAAAATAAGAGGCAAAATGCCTCTCATGCCTCTTTACAGAGGCTACATAACAAGAAACAGAGCCGATTCTGATAACATGCAGTACTTAGACGGACTTGGCTCTCTTGCCTCAAACGGCCGTTACGCATGGGACAGAGAAAAAGGCTATATCTACGAAATTATAGAAGACAGCAGTGAAAGAATTATAATATTCGACTGACAGCACTAAGAGATAATAAAAGAACAAGAGACTCATTAAAATCGACGAGTCTCTTGTTCTTTTATTTAAGCAAGGCAATATTAACAGTAAGGCGAGCTCTCGATTGGCCGATTTCCTGCTTGCATTTATGATAATAATATGTTATCTTTATATATAAATTAATATCTAAGTGTGACTATAGCAACCTAACTTAAATTTGCCGCCGCCAGGTGAATTTAACACTCGCAATTCCGACGGAACGGGAGTATCACACAAATACAGAGATGCTGCCTGTACCGGCGGAAGTACCGTGCCCGTGCAAAACAAAATCAACGGCACGGGAAATTCATAAATACGGTACACCCATGACATAAAAGGATAAGGCACTATCCCATGCTATGACAGGCTTTAAGATAATCTTGCCCAAAACCGGTGAACATCAAAAACTTACAAAAGTCAGGAGCTAAATTTGGAGTTAGCCTCTGACTTCGCCCCTTCGCCCTCTGCCCGCTATGCTTCTGTGCGGCTGCAGCGGCTCTGGTTTTAAAATTTCGGCGATTCAAGACCAAGGACACTTGGCACATTGATGAAGATTCTAAGCGATTCACACAAATCTGAAAAACGCTGATTTGGTTCTCTGCTCATGCGGGGATACAAATAAAAGGCCGAACAGAGATTTAGTGTTGATAGGATACACAATATAATTAGCCTCTGTTTGACCGCAGCGGTCAGCGGAGGCTATAGTTTTACATAAAATTGCGGTGCAAGGTGAACCCGGCACCGCAATTTTTTATGAGGTAAGATCCTGCATGGTGGGGCAGATCTTTTATGGAGGCTTTTTTATACAAACAACGGGGCTAAAACTGTGGCAACAACAGACATAAGCTTTATGAGTATGTTAAGGCTCGGGCCGGCTGTATCCTTGAAGGGGTCGCCGACTGTGTCTCCTACGACCGCCGCAGCGTGAGGAGCTGTGCCCTTGCCGCCGTGGTTGCCGGACTCAATGTACTTCTTCGCATTGTCCCATGCTCCGCCTGCGTTTGACATAAATATTGCCATCATGACACCTGTAACAATAGAACCGCCCAAAAGTCCTCCGAGTGCCGCCGCTCCAAGTCCAAGTCCTACAACGATAGGAGCTACAACTGCCATTATTCCGGGGACTATCATTTCGCGAAGTGCCGCCGCAGTAGAGATGTCAACGCAGCGTTCGTATTCGGGACGTCCTGTGCCTTCCATTATTCCGGGAATTTCACGGAACTGGCGGCGCACTTCTTCTATCATTTTTTCAGCGGCGCGGCTGACTGCCTGGATTGAAAGTGCGCTGAATACAAAGGGAAGAAGTCCTCCGATGAAGAGACCTACCATGACTTTGGGGTCTTTAAGGTCTATTGTCTGAAGGTTTGTGGCCTGAGCATAGGCGACAAAAAGAGCAAGAGCGGTAAGGGCTGCGGAACCTATTGCGAGTCCCTTGCCGACTGCCGCTGTTGTGTTGCCGACAGCGTCAAGTCTGTCCGTGATTTCGCGGACTGATTCGGGGAGCTCCGCCATTTCGGCTATACCGCCGGCGTTGTCGGAGATAGGGCCGTATGCGTCAACAGAAAGAGCCATGCCTGTTATTGCAAGCATTCCGACAGCGGCGCAGGAGATTCCGTAGAGTCCGCCGAATTTTACGCCTGCGAGGATCGCGACGCAGACAAGGATTACGGGGATTGTTGTTGATTTCATTCCTACGCCGAGTCCGGCAAGGATGTTTGTTGCTGCTCCTGTTTCAGATGCCTGAGCTATCTCTTTAACGCTGCTGTAGTCGCCTGAGGTGTAGAACTCTGTCGCGACTCCGATGAGAAGTCCGGACACAACTCCGGATACGACAGCGTAGAAGAGGGTGAGGTCGCCCAAGAATACCCATCTTGTGAGGAAGAATGTGCCTATAATCATGAAGAGGCCTGTTGAGCCGAGTCCGAGACGAAGCGCTTTTGCCGGGTCTCCGCCTTCCTTTACGCGGACAAAGAACATGCCGAGTATTGAGGAGAGGATACCTACAGCCGCAAGCATCATGGGATACATGACTCCGGATATGCCAGCAACTATGGCTCCTATCGCCATTGCTGCGATTATTGAGTTTACGTATGATTCAAAGAGGTCGGCTCCCATTCCCGCTATGTCGCCTACGTTGTCTCCGACGTTGTCGGCTATAACTGCGGGGTTGCGCGGGTCATCTTCGGGGATACCGGCTTCGACTTTACCTACGAGGTCTGCTCCCACGTCTGCGGCCTTTGTGTAGATACCGCCGCCGACACGGGCAAAGAGAGCTATTGAGCTGGCTCCAAAGCCAAATGCCGTTATAATGTTGGCGTCTCCGAAGAGAAGGAACATTCCTATTACACCCAAGAGTCCAACTCCGACGACTGTCATTCCCATGACGCTTCCGCCGAGGAACGCTATGTTAAGTGCGCCGTTCATGCCGTTCATTGCTGCGAATGCTGTCTTGCCGTTTGACTTTGTGGCAACCTTCATTCCGACATAACCTGTGAGCGCGCTGCAGATCGCTCCTGCTATAAAGCAGACCGCGCTGGGGACGCTTATCTTCCACGCAAGAAGTGCGGCGACAGCTATAACAAACGGAACGAGCGCCTTGTATTCTCTGTAAAGGAACGCCATAGCGCCGCTCTGTATAATGCCTGACAGTTCGTTAACTCTGTCGTGCTCCACTTTAAAAGCGTTGATTTTGCTCGAGGCAAACGCGGCGTAAAGAAGTGCCAGTACGCTTATACCTCCGATAATGCCCATAATTTCCATTGCTGAAGAACCTCCTTTGGTTATTCTTTAGCTTAAAATTTTGAATAAAATGGTGCCGCATGGAGATTTTAAACGACACCATTCGTTGGGAAGGCTTTGTTTTATTTGAGAGCTTGTTTTAAAGAGGAATATTTCCATGTTTGCGTAAGGGACGTTCTTTTTTTCTGCCCCAAAACATGCGCAGAGTTTGGATTATTTTTATTCTCGACTCTGCAGGCTCGATTACATCCTCAAATTTTCCAAGCTCGGCGGAGCGATAAGGGTTTAGGAATTCCCTCTCGTACTCCTTTTTGTACGTCTCCCTGGCCGCGGCAGGGTCGCTTGCCTGCGCTATCTCATTTTTGTAAAGTACCTCCACTGCTGCATCAGCTCCGACGACAGCACGCTCACAGCTCGGCCACGCCATGACAAAGTCCGCTTTCATGTCTATGCTGCACATAGCCGGTGTGGCACCTCCATAGGATTTTCTGATAGGCATGATAATTTTGGGTACAGTCGCTTCCGCCCATGCGTAGAGCAATTTTGCTCCATGTCTGATGATGCCGTCGTGCTCCTGATTTACGCCGGGCAGATATCCCGGTACATCGACTATTGAGAGGAGTGGAATATTAAATGCATCGCATGTTCTGATAAAGCGGGCAGCTTTGCAGGATGCGTTGATGTCGAGGCAGCCCGCCATGCAGGTTGTTTGGTTGGCGACAACACCTACAGGCATGCCGCCCATACGGATAAACCCCACAACGATATTACGGGCGTACATCGGAGCTATTTCAAAGAAGAAGTTATTGTCGGCTATCTTTGAGATGATAGACTTCATGTCATATGCTTTGCGTTTATTTTCGGGAATAATGTCATTGAGTTCTTCCACTCTGCGGGAGATATCATCCTCATTTGGATAAATGGGGGGAAGCTGACTGCAGTTGTCAGGGAAGAATCCGAGCAGGCATTTTATCTGTTCTATGCAGTCATAGTCATCTCTGGCAATTAGATGAGAGAGTCCGGATTTTGTGCTGTGAGTTGTCGCTCCGCCAAGAGTTTCAAAATCTACTATTTCACCGGTGACTTCTTTTATGACGGCAGGTCCCGTGATAAAAGCTTTGCTGTTCTTGTCAACCATGATAATAAAGTCATTGAGTGCGGGGGAATAAGACGCGCCTCCTGCACAGCTGCCCATAAGGGCGGAAATCTGCGGAATAACTCCCGAAGAATTCACGTTATTGTAAAAGACCGTGCCGTAGACAGATGCCCCGGGGCCTTCCTGAAGTCTGCCTCCGCCTGAGTCGTTGAGTCCGATTATGGGCACACCTGCCTCAAGTGCCAGTTCCTGCATTCTGGCGAGCTTCAGCCCATGCATCTCACCCATTGACCCTCCAAGAACTGTAGCGTCCTGAGAGTAGGCAAATGCCTTTCTGCCGTTGATCAGGCCATGTCCCGTCACGATTCCGTCAGCCGGAGCATCCGTTTTATCCATGCCAAAACGTGTTGCTCTGGGCTTTACAAACATGTTGTATTCAACAAAAGTGCCATGGTCGAAGAGCAAGTCAATTCTCTCTCTTGCTGTCAGCTTGCCTTTGGTATGCTGTTTATTGATTCTCTCTTGTCCGCCCTGGAGCAGGATATGCGCTTTTTTATCAAGCATAGTTTGAAGATTTTGATTCATATTACCAGTCTCCTAAACTTTGATTTTTTGAAAAACAGCTACCGGCATAAGGTATCTTACCGGCCGCGCAAAGCGGCTGCGTGTGCGAAGATGCTCTTGCTCCAAATCCGCACACGCTGAATTTCTATTGCTCCGCTAGATTAATCCCTTCCATGGACTTAAATCCAGACCGCACTTTTCAAATCTTTCGCCGAGGAAATTAAGAGCGTTTTTGTACATGACTTTTTCCATTACACCGGGTCTAAGATCCAGCTCTTCCCACTGCTTCAAGATTTCACTAAGCTTGAAAACTCCCCATTCTGAACCGAAAATAAATTTGTCCTGCAAACGCCTGTTCATGTCATATGTCATGCAGTGCGGAAAATATTTTGGCCACATGCCTGATGTCTCACGCATCACATTAGCCTTGTGCATAGCTACGTGGTTGATAACTTCCGGCCACGGCTCGCCTACATGCAGGGCTATTATTTTGAGGTGCGGAAAGTCCGCCGCCACTTCGTCAACATCGAGAGGCTGGCAGTATGTCATGCTGTAAAGTCCGTCTCCGCCCGGCGCACCGCTGCCCATTCCTGTGTATCCTATGTGAAACTGAACCGGAGCTTCCAGCTGCTGACACAGATCCCACAATGGGTAGAACTGTTTATCGTTTACGCGGAATTTCTGCGTGCACTGCTGGAATTTAAGTCCTACCAGCTTCAGTTCGACAAGTGCCCTTTCCGCTTCCAGAAGGGCTTTCTGCCCCTGCCACGGGTCAACAGAGCCCCATGCGCCAAAGAACGCATCTGGAAATTCCTTCCACAAACCGTAGACAAAGTCGTTCTTTGTAGGAGGTTCACCCATGCCGCTCGACGCATCCCAGCCTACGGGCTGCATTTTTACGCCGTGCGCTATGGCGTCATTGGCCATTACTTCTCTTCCTGTCTCGTCGAACTCGGCTTTTAAGTCATCAAGTGTTCCTTTGCCCGACTTGCCGACCCAATTTGGCTGTGTGTACTTTCTGGATGCGAGCATAGCCTTCATTGCCGGCGGATATCCCCCTGCAACAAACGGATGAGCATGAACGTCGATTATATGGTATCCTCTTTCTTCAAGAGTTTTTGGTGTTCTGTCTTCCTGCGGTTTTGTCATGGTTTTTGCTCTCCTTTCGGAACTAATTCATGATTATTAAAAAATCAGCGGTATTGGGCAACGTTGGGATCTCTTTTTTCTCTGAATGCCTTGCCGCACTCTTTGGCCTCGTCTGTTTCAAAATACATATTGAGCGCGACTCCTGCCATTGACTGAATGCCCCATACGGAGTCGGTGTCCGCATTGAAGGACATTTTGAGCGCTGCCAGCGATGTCGGACTGTGCTTAACAATAGTGTCAACCCATCTGTCTGTCTCTTCCATCAGTTCTTCGGGTGCCGCTACAGCGTTGACCAGCCCCATCTGCATGCACTCTTCCGCACCGTATTTTTTGCACAGATACCAGAATTCTCTCGCCTTTTTCTCCCCGACTATACGGGAGAGGTACGCGCTGCCGTATCCCGCATCAAAGCTTCCGACCTTTGGCCCGACCTGCCCGAATTTTGCCGAAGATGAGGCTATAGTCAGGTCGCACACTACTTGTATAACATGACCGCCGCCTATAGCATAACCATTCACTGCCGCTATCACAGGCTTTGGAATATTGCGAATGGTTTGCAGGAGCTGGGCAAAGAGGCTTGGCATAGGAAGTTTTTCAATGGGAGAGGCGTCAGAATCGACTTCTTCCGGGGAGCCTCCTATTGTGAAAGCTTTATTGCCCGCACCGGTTATTATGACAGCTCCGACTTCCTTATCCGTCCAAGCATTTTGAAGCGCGCTTATCATTTCGCACAAAGTATGGTTGGTGAACATATTCATTTTATCAGGTCTGTTAATTGTAATTTTTGCCCTGTTATTATACTTTTCGTATAGTATATCCTGAAATTCCATATCCGTAACAGCCTCCTTTTTTAACGAATAATGAACTGGGGAGAAACTCTTACACTCTGATTATGAAGGCCTCGCTCTCACCGACTCCGCCGCATATAGTGCAAAGTCCGTAACCGCCGCCGCGGCGTCTTAGCTCATAAGCCATTGTCATGACAAGGCGTCCCCCTGTGGCTCCTGTGGGATGTCCTATGGCGATTGCGCCGCCGTTGATATTTGTCTTTGCTCTTATGGCCTCCACTTTGGCTGGGTCATTGTCGCCTAGCAGCAGTGTTGAGGCAAGAGGCATTACGGCAAAAGCCTCGTTGATTTCAATCATGTCCATCTGGTCTATTGTCATACCGGCTTTTGCAAGAGCTTTCTGAGCCGCGAATGCGGGAATTGTCGCGATGTATTTGGGATGTCCGGATGCCTGAGCATGAGATACAAATGTCGCAAGAGGTTCTGTGCCGCGGCGTACAGCCTCACTTTCGCTCATAAGGACAAGTCCGCTTGCTCCTGTGTTGAGCCCGGGGGCGTTGCCCGCTGTGACTGTAGGGCTTTCGTTGACTGTCTTGAGCTTCGCAAGAGCCTCCAGTGTTGTATCGGGACGCGGAGACTGGTCTTCCGATATCACGACCTCTCCCTTTTTTGTCTCTACGACGTAGGGAAGAATTTCATCGTTAAATTTCCCCGCCTCATGTGCTTTTTTGTAAAGCATCTGACTGCGGTATGCCCATTCGTCCTGCATCTCTCTTGTAATTCCGTTCTGCAGTCCTACTTCTCCCGCTTGTTTCGCCCTTGATTCTCCTGTGTAAGGGCATGAGACTATCATTATGTCTTTTAGTGTGACGTGTCCCATGCGTTTGCCCCAGCGCAGATCTTCGAGGAAATAGGGAACGTTGCTCATATTTTCGGAACCGCCGCCGATTGTTATCTTAGCGTCTCCGACTTCGATGGCCCGTTTCGCCATAGCTATTGCCACCATTGAGGAGCAGCAGGCGCGGTCCACTGTTGTGGAGTTGTTCTCAGTAGGCATGCCTGCCGCAAGAGTTATCTGGCGGGCTATTGAACGGTTTGATGTCGGCATATTAATGCCTATATATGTTTCATCCACCTCGGATGGGTCTATTTCAGCTCTTTTTATTATTTCTTTTACCACTGTTGAACCCAGCTGAACTGTGGTCTCACTGCGCATGAGTCCTCCGAATTTGTCAAATGGTGTGCGTACAGCAGAAGCTATTATTACTTTTTCCATAATTTCTTCACCTTACCTTTTCGTAGTTATATAATTTTCTTATCGTGAAGAGAAGCAAGCTTTTCAGGACTGTAGCCCAAAGCTCCGAGAACACTGTCCGTGTCCGCTCCGAGATTTGGAAGCGGCGAATAAGCAGCCTCGTGCTCCTCCATCTTTATCGGGCATCCTACAACAGTGAGCTCTCCCACTACAGGGTCGGGGATTTTGACAAGAAGGTCACGCTTTGCAATATGCGGGCAGTGCGCTACTTCCTCAGCATTCTGTATAGGTCCGCAGGGAAGTCCGCTTGCCATAAGCAGTTCGCATGCTTCAATTTTTGTCTTATCGGACAGCCATTCGTTTATTATGGGTCTGATAAGTGTCTCCATATGAGCCCCTCGTCCCGGGCCGGACTGAATCTCCGGGTTGTCAAGCAGCTCGGTGTGTCCTATTGCGGTCAGGAACTTTTTCCACATTGATTCGGTCGGAACTATGAGAGCCACATATCCATCCTTGCATGCGAAGGGGCCCCACGGAGCTATAAGCTTGTCAGGACCGCGGTTTACTATATTTCCTGTAAATGAATAGATATTGTGTGATCTTTCCGCAAGAGCTACCATGCAGTCATACATAGAAACGTCAAAAAATTCGCCTTTGCCCGTCTTGAGCTTGTTAATATAGCCCAGCATCGCCGCATAAGCCGCATACACTCCTGTGCCCGAGTCGCCAAGCGCAAAACCGAGCCATGTGGGGGGGCCCATAGGATCGCTTCCGCATGTGTGCATAAGGCCTGCCATAGCCTGAGCTATTATGTCGTAGGCAAGGCGTTTGGAAAACGGGCCTTCGTACTTCTTAGAGCGTCCAAAGCCGCTTATCGCAACATATACCGCTCCGGGATTTATTTCCTTAATTTTTTCATAGGTAAAGCCAAGCTTGTCCATAAGACCGGGCTTTACGTTTTCGATAATGATCTCTGTGTCGCGGATAAGATCCCAAAGTACAGCCTGTCCCTCAGGAGACTGCATATCCACAGTCACACTCTTTTTACCGCGGTTGAAACGCGCGAAATAACCGCTCTGAACATCGCCGCTCTCATTTTTTAGCAGAGGGGCCATTTCACGCGCCGTGTCACCGCTTCCGGGACGTTCCACCTTTATGACGCTGGCCCCCTGGTCTGCCAGCATCATCGTGCAGGTCGGGCCTGCGACCTGCTGTTCTATTCCAAGAACTTTTACTCCGTCGAGTATTCCTTTCATAGTGATTCCTCCCATAATTTTAGAATTCCGTGCCGCCGCAGACTAAATATTTGACTTTCTCTCTGCAAGCTCGCTTCCCATATCTTCGACAAGTTTTTCTGCCTTGATCATTGCAACTTGTTCAAATGTAAAATCGGTAACTTCGTCAAGAGGCGTTCCTGGGCCAAAGACTCCGCTCACGCCCTGTGCCATGAGCCCCGGGATGTCCTGCTGAGGGATTATTCCCCCTAGTACATAAACTACGTCTTCAATCCCATGTTCCTTGACTTTATTTATAATTTTCGGCACTAGTGTGTTGTGCGCACCGGAGAGCAGGCTCACCCCCACAACATCAACCTTTTCGCGCTCGACGATATCGGCTATATCCTCCGGAGTCGCCTGGAGACCCGTATAAATGACCTCCGCTCCCGCTTCCTCAAAGGCGCGGGCTACTACCTTTGCTCCTCTGTCATGTCCGTCAAGGCCTGGCTTTGAAATAAGAACTTTTACCATCGTGAGACCTCCTTTCCGAAGCTAATAAATCTTCATCGGTGTGTATTTGCCATAGACACCCTTCAGCACATTGCATATCTCGCCCAAAGTCGCATAAGCTTCGGCAGCTTCAATCATGGGCGCGCCTAAATTTTCGCCTGCGCGCGCGGCTCTTTCTATCTCTGCCAGAGCCTTATTGACCCTCTCGTTGTCGCGATTTTTCTTGAGCTTATCAAGACGTGCTTTTTGATTTTTTGCTGTTTCTTCCGAAACGGTGAAAGCCGCACACTCTATCGGCTTGTCATCCCTGAACTTGTTGACTCCGACAACGACTCTCTCCTCGTTGTCAACGCTCTTCTGGTACTTGTAAGCGTTTGCGGCAAGCATCTTCTGCTGGAAGCCTTCTTCTATACACTTGACTGCTCCGCCCTTCTTTTCTATCTCGTCAAGAAGTGCAAAAATATCTTTTTCGATACGATTTGTCAGAGATTCTATGGCATAAGAGCCGCCCAACGGGTCTACCGTGCCTGTAATTCCGGCCTCGTAGCCGACAATCTGCTGTGTGCGCAGTGATATGGTGACGGCCTCCTGTGTCGGCAGAGACAAAGCCTCATCATAGGAAGAAGTCGCCAAAGTCTGTATGCCTCCGGCTATTGCAGCCATAGTCTCGATTGTCACTCGTATAACATTATTGATAGGCTGTTCTGCCGTCATGGCGGAGCCGTTTGTATAAGCGAAAATTTTAAGTCTCTGCGGTTCTTCGTCTGTCACTCCGTAGCGTTCCTTCATAATCTTGGCAAAAACTCTGCGTGCGGCGCGGAACTTCGCCACTTCCTCAAGGAAGTCCATCTGAGCTCCCAGGAAGAAATAACTGTTCTTTGTAGCTGAGACTATATCGACACCGCGCGCCACTGCCGCGTCAAAGTATGCGATCATATCAGCAACGGTGAAGGCTATCTCCTGAGCGGCAGTAGCTCCTGCCTCACGGATGTGGTAGCCCGAAACGGCGATTGGTGTCCACTTAGACAGATATTTTCCGCAGTACTCAAGCACGTCCACGCTGAGCTTTACACCTGCGGCAGGCGGGAAAATATAAGCACCGCGGCACATGTACTCCTTCAAAATATCGTTCTGAAGGAAAAAACCTATTGTATTTGGGTCTATTTTGTTCTTCTTAGCGAATGCCACATAAAAAGCCAGCATTATTATTGAATTTGCATTTGCGGTAGTGCGTATCTGGCGAACTTTTTCAAACGGGATGCCGTTAAAGAGCGCCTCGATATCGGCAAGAGAGTCTATGGCAACTCCGACCTTGCCCACTTCGCCCTCAGACATAACATCATCCGAGTCATATCCCATCTGAGTCGGAAGGTCTAATGCTACGGAAAAACCCGTCTGTCCCTGTTCGATGAGGTAACGAAAACGTTCATTCGCCTCTTCCGCAGATGCAAAGCCGGAGTAAAGCCCCATCGTCCAAAGACTGTCGCGGTACATATTCTCTCTTATGCCTCTGGTGAAAGGGTAGTGACCGGGCTCACCGAGCTTTTCGGCAGTGTCAAAATTGCCGAGGTCTTCTTTGTCATATACTCTCTTAAGCTCATAGCCGGATAGAGTGGTATGTTTTTTTTCCTCTGTTGCCATGTTTTTTCTCCTCTCGATTTATATTAGTTTTCTATAATTAATATTTGCGCCGTTTAAAGCAGAAATGCATTTTTTCATCCCTAAAAATTCGCTCATCCATAATCTTTAACTTCTCCGAAATAATCGGAACAAACTCCATCTTGTCTAAAATATCTTTCCTTAAATCAGCTCCGGGAGCGATTTCAACCAGCAAGAGCCCTTTGTCCGTCAGCTTAAAAACACATCTTTCCGTTATATAAAGAACGTTTTGTCCTGTTTTCCATGCGTGACGGCCAGAAAAAGTTATCTGTCCGACCCTCCGCCGGAACTTCATTCCGCCGCCGCTCTCCCTTATCGACAGTTTTCCGTCCGCTGCGTAACATTCGGTACTGCCGGATGTGAAAGTGCCCATAAAACATAGATTTCGGGTATTCTGACTTATATCAATAAAGCCGCCCGGTCCTGTGCATCTGGAGCCAAACTTTGATACATTCACATTTCCTTCCGCATCCGCTTCGGCAAGGCCAAGAAAAGCACAGTCCAACCCGCCTCCGTTGTAAAAATCGAAATTATCTGCAATGGGGATAATTGCCTCCGGGTTGACAGCGGCGCCGTGGCCGACTCCCTGCAAAGAAACTCCGCCGAATACCCCTGTCTCTATCGAAAAAGTGACTTTGTCCGATAAACCCTCTTCATTTACAACACTTGCCACGCTCGACGGCATTCCTATACCCAGATTTACAATGTCGCCTTCTGTAATTTCAAACGCCGCGCGCCTTCCGCATACTTTGCGAATGCCGAGAGGCATGGGAACTATTTTGTCGGGAGGTATTCTCTTTTCCCCTACCAACTCGGGCCTAAAACCGCCTCCGTCATAACATTGAGGGTGATTTTTCGCACGTGCCTTGACAACATAATCCACTATCACAGCAGGTATCTGAACACGTCTCGGATCAAGCGCTCCGTTTTCCAAAACATCCTTTACCTGCACAATTACCGTGCCCCCGCAGCTATGCACAGCTTCCGCCATAGATGCCTGCTCACAGTAAAAAGACTCATGCTCCAGAGAGATATTCCCGCTCTCATCGGAATAAGTGCCGCGCAGCAAACACAAATCAATTTTGAAGGGCTTGTAGTGCAGATACTCCGCGCCGTCTATATCAAAAAGCGAGACAACCTCGCGCCCCGATTCCGCTGCTAAATTATTTATTTTGCACCCTTCGAGGCGAGGGTCGCAAAAAGTATTAAGTCCCACCTTTGTAAAAACTCCGGGTCTTTTTGATGCGATAGACTTCAGCAGCTGAGAAAAAACTCCGAGAGGAACGGTATAACCCGCTATTTTATTCATCGCTATGGCGCGCCCTATAGCAGGCGGCATTCCTACGTGAGATGCGTAAATCGAAGAGATAAGCCCCTCTTCCCTTATTGCAGAAAGCCCAAAACCATTCTCAGTCAAATCTCCCGGACAGATGCCGGCGACAATATTCAATTCTCTCGGTGTTTTGTGCAAAGAATAGTGGGCAGCAAGCTCCAAAAGCAGCTCATCGGGCGCAGAATGGCCGCCGAAACCGCCTATACCCACTGTCATTTTATCTCTAATTAGTGATATTGCCGTATCAGACGATATGACTTTGCCCATAACTGCCGCCCTCTTTCAGCTTGTCCCGCCGTTATGTCATATAAACGGCGGGACGCATAGCAAAAATGTTTTGATGACTTACTTTGTTTCGGAATACGCTCCGCTGCCGAACCTGTTTACCGTAAACTTTGTAATATAGGGAAATATAAATATGCAGAATACCAAAGTTACAGCCATTTGAGCTGTTGCAGACTCGACATAGGGCTGATACTGGGGGAGCCTTTCGCCTATCACTCTGGGAGCGACCACGGAGAGCCCTCCGAGGCAAGTCGCAGCAACAGCGGCATATCCCGGTCTCTTTAAAATGAGCTTGTCGGCTGTTATCATTATGGGCAGGAACACGCAGATGATAAGGCCTATAAGCACCACATTCGCAATTCCGGCCCCGCTCAGCGCTTTCAAATTGATACTTGCGCCGAGGCAGCAGCCCAGAAAGAACAAAATGACCGGTGTCGCAGTTGAAAAGAGTTTGCGAACCTTTTCATCAGTATTTGCCAAAATCATGCCCAATGCGAAGGGGACTAAAGATGCAACGGCACTCATGTAGTCAAAGCCGGTTCCGTCCGCGATGCCCAGTATAACCAACGGCGTGGCGGGAACGGCTATAAGGTTTAGAATGCCCATTGCCGATTTGTCAACGCTGTCCCCGTAGGACTGCATCAATCCGGCATACACGCCGGGGTTGCAGCTTGCCAATGCGATAGTAACGGCAAGGACAGAAGCTCCGCAGATTCCGTTCATTCCGAAAAATTTTAATGTCAGCCACGCGCCTGTATAAGCCACTGCCAGACGCACTAGTACCAAAAGCCCTCCGCGCGCGCAGACTGTTCCCAAATCGCTGTATTTAGTCTGGCTTCCAGCGACAAAAAGGAGCATTCCTATCGTTGACATCGCCCCTGCTCCGCTGAATACCGCAGTTGTGGGGCCGCCTATCTTAAGCAGCGCAGGTACAAATGTATTTATCATTGCGGTAATGAGCATAGGTACAATCATTATTCCGCCGGGTACTTTATTAACTTTGCCCAGTATGTCCATAGACTTTCCCCCTTCTGTATCTCCTGCCTTTTGAGGCACCTTTTTTTGAGGCGCTACTTCTTAGCTTTAAGTTCGGCTATTTTGTCGGCAATGACACAGTTTACGGGTTCGTGCCTCTGGTCTCTTTCCAAGCATCCGTTGCAGTAAACGCACTTGACTATCTCTTTTTCGCGTCCATCTCTCTGCTTCACAATCCAGTCAGGGTCGGCCAATGCAGGACGGCAAACGCCTATAAGGTCAGCCTGCCCTGCGTTGAGGACTTCTTCTCCGTGGGCTAAGTCTCTGATTTTGCCCGACACTATGACAGGAATATCAGAGCCTATTTCACGCAGAGCGTTCTTTATGCCCTCAGCAAGATATACGTGAAGCCCCCATGGATACTCGGCCGTCGGCATACATCTGTTTCCGCTGTAGCCCGTGTACCACGCTCCGTCTTCGGTCTTTCCTCCTGCCGATACACTAATGAAGTCCATTCCAGATTTTGCGAAAATTTTGGCTATCTCTGTCGTCTGCTTGAGGGTGTTGCCGCCCTTTACAAACTCCTCGCCGGAAATGCGGCAGCCTACGCAGTAGTCGTCTCCTACCTGTCTGCGAATCTCCGCCATTATGTCTGTGACTATTTTGCAGCGTCCTGCTGTATTTCTTCCATATTCATCCGTGCGCTTGTTAAGCAGGGATATAAAGGAAGAGAGTGTATATCCGTGCGCTACGTGAAGCTCGACTCCGTCAAAACCTGCCTTCTTCGCGCGTATTGTTCCCTGCACAAATTCATTTTTGCACTGCTCGATCTCTTCATATGTGAGGTCTTCCACAGCCTGCTTCCAGCCTGTACGTACAGACTGTTTCACATAGTGAATGAGCTGTACCGTCATTTTGCAGCCTTCCGCGTGAACAGCGTCAACCATCTTTTTGAGACCGGGGATATATTTGTCATCGTGAATCCTGAGGAGGTGGGGACTCTTTCTGTCAAGAACTCCGCACGCTTCTACATCTATAAGGGCAAATCCGCCCTTTGCACGCGCTACGTGGCGCTCTATAAGCTCATCCGTCACATAGCCTTCTTCATCGGCAAGGCATGTAACAGCGGGGAGCCACACAAGACGATTTTTAAGTTCGAGATTTTTAAATGAAACAGGTTCAAGAATTTTCATGATAGTTGCCTCCGTAAAAAATTTTTAATTTTCTAAAGGGAAGAGAAGTCTCCTCTTCCCCGTTTACATCAAACAGCGGATATTATTTATTCTTTGCTTCCTCCGCCATAATGGCGTATATTTCAACTCTCAGCTCTTCCTTTTTGACCTTGCCGATATTTGTATGAGGAAGCTCCGGACGAACTTCGAGACGCTCAGGAAGCTTAAACTTCGCCAGCTTGCCGCTTAAAAATTCGAGCATTTCTTCCAATGTGAGAGTGTCGTCAGGATTTCTGAGAGATACGAAAGCGCACGCCTTTTCTCCCAATACTGGATCAGGCATAGGAACAAGCGCCGCATTATGAACTTTCTCATGCAGAAGCATCAAGTTCTCGACTTCTTCACAGCTAAACTTCTCTCCGCCGCGGTTAATAGCGTCCTTGATACGTCCCATAATTACAAAACCTTTTCCGCTCTTATGCATTGCGGCCAGGTCGCCGGAGCGGTAGAAGCCATCTTCCGTAAACGCTTTCTTGTTGTGGTCGGGAGCGTCATAATAGCCGCGAATCGTGTATGGGCCGCGGAAAATAATTTCTCCAGGAACCTCTGTCTCGCCGCGGAAAAGAGCGCTGCCATCGTGAACACTTTCGGCTATCACAGCTCCTGTATCCTTATTAACTATTTTCCATTCATCGGCCTGAGACACGGGAAGTCCTATAGTGTTGTAGATAACTTCTTCATCGTCAAAAAGGCTTGTCTGAGTGATGGTTCCTTCGGACATACCGAACTGTGAGACAAGGCGGCATCCAAGCTCGGGCTGAACACGCGCCGCAACGACAGGCTCGATTTTAGAACCTCCGTTGATGACAATCTGCCACAAGAAAGGTCGTACTTACTTCTCTCTTCAAAATTAAGCATATTGATAATCATCGCTGGGACCATAGGAATGTGTGTAATTTTTTCCTGTTCTATCAGCTTGCATATATTCTCTGTCTTCGGAGAGGTGGACATGACGACCTTTCCTCCGAATGTAAATGCTCCCTGTATTCCGGGTGCGGCGAGAACCATGTTGTGAGCTACGGGTGCCACCGCAAGCTGCACTGTGTACATGTTATATCCGAGTTCTCTGCTGGATTCTTCCGCTACATATCTGTAAGCGTTATACTCGCGCGGGATAAGTTTCGGAATTCCGGTTGTTCCTCCCGAAAGGAGAAGTATACATACATCGTGGGGATCGGGGAGAGCTTCTTTTAAGATTGCTTCAGCTCCGGGCAATTCTTCGAGTCTATCTTCAAGCAAATCGTTGATATAAAGGAAGTCATCGGGAATCTCCTGCCCCAGTCCGGCAATCATCTTATATTTCATATAGGGCAGCTCCGCTGCAACCTGATTGACAAGTTCAACATAGTTATATTTATTTGCAAAACCGGGTATAATATACCCGACCGCTTTCGCCTTTGCGGCTATTTGTGATATTTCCGTGTATCTGTGCTGTGCCAGGCACATTACAGGAATAACACCTATTTTCTGTAGAGCGAGATAGATAAAGACAAACTCTGGAATGTTTGTAAGCTGTACTATAATGCGATCTTCGTGTTTTAGTCCGATCTTCAGAAAATGCAGGGCAAGGCGGTCAGAACCTTTCTTTAGATCACCGTATGTGTATCTCTGCTCTCCGCCTACGAGTGCTTCTCTGAACCAAAAACGACCTGCGATACGGTCAAACACTTGAGAAAAATTCTCATTCTGCCAATAACCCTTTTCTTCGTAACTCTTAGCAAGTTTAGGCTGGTACTCTGTCCAATGTTCTAACATGTTTTCCCTCCGTTCATAAATCATAAAGATAAAATCATGCGGATTACGATGCTAGTTACTTTTGCGAACAGGCCTCCTTTGTTGGATTTGGTTGTAAAGAATGTGTGGGGTTTTATTTTATATACCACGCGATTGTGATATATGGACAGTGTTTAGTTCGCTTATAGATTTGTCATGGTTGATATTAATGCACAACAATGCCAAATTATCCAGATTTATAAACAATCATAGATAGCACTAACTAGTGATATATGTTGTGAAATTAAAGAAAAAGCTAAAGCTTTTTCTTTAATCTAAGGACGTAGTTTTCGCAGAATTGTAACGACTGTTTGCTTCTCTTCATCGGTAAGCTTGGAAAATGCCTCTGCCAAACTATCCATATGTCCTCTGAATACTACATCCATTATGCCTTTTCCCTTTACCGTAATACCAATAAGAAAAGAGCGTTTGTCCTCCGGATTTTCCCTTCTGTATATAAGCCCAAGCTGTTCCAGATTCCTTATCACAACAGTGATATTTCCGCTGCTGGACAGGACTTTGTCGATAATTTGCTGAATGGTGTGTTCCCCTCTGTTATACAACAGTTCCAGTACGGTGAACTGTGCTAAGGTGATGCCATTCTGTCTGAACAGTTCATTGGAGCCTCTGTGCGCATACCTGTAACTTCTGCCAAGCGCAATGATGAGCTTGCCGTTTAAAGTATCTTTCTCGTTCATTTTCTCAAACCCTTCATCGCATTAATTCCATTTGACAATGGAGTTAATATGGATACAATATCACTAGCTAGTGATATTGTCAATAGAATTATCTGATAACTCGGTCAATACAGAATATTCAAGTTTTCAGCAAAAAACACCATACACTCATATAGAATTGAGGCGTTATCTTTGAAGAAAATTACCTTTTACTATGGCCCAAAGTCTGATTTCATAAATATTATTCAAAAAACACCAACTTTTTCTACTGTGAGTGAGCTGGCTATTCAAAGTGACAAAAAAATGCGTGAGCATGTTTTCAAAATACAGGGGCGCAATGGAAATAAGCCTGAAGCCGCGGAGTCCAAAATTAAAATAGAGACAGTTGTCGCATTTTCCGAACAATACGCTTCACTTAGTGACAGCGCCGTGCAGTCATTTTCCAGCTTTATCGGCATGTATGACATAGATAAATTATATCTTCAAAATCCGCCAATGCAAATCCTAGCCCAATTTTCCGCGTCTGAATGCCCAATCGAGATAATAAAATATCACTGCCGCAGTGTGGATGAGGATGTGATTCGTGCCGTTAACGCCGAATACGAAAATAATATCATAGGGCAGGAGAAGGCACTGCACAGCCTTCTTGTATCTTTGTATCCTCTCTGCTCGGCGGCTCGGACAAAACCTGTTGTTCTGCTTTTTTACGGGCCGACGGGAGTTGGTAAGTCGGAGACGGCGCAGTTCTTAAGCCGCATAATGGGGCAGAAACTTTTCCGCAGGCAGTTCTCCATGTTTCACAGCAGTGAATTTGCGTCCTATCTTTTTGGCGGCAGGCACACCCAGTCCTCGCTTGCAAAAGACCTTATGGAAAGAGAATCCAATGTTATTTTGTTTGACGAGTTTGACAAGCCGAGCCCCGTTTTCCACAGTGCTTTCTATCAGCTTTTTGACGAGGGTGTATATGAGGATAGAAATTACCATGCTGATGCAGAGAGGGCCGTTATAATATGCACTTCAAACTACGCTTCCGCCGCCGAGGCTAAAGAGAAGCTGGGAGCGCCGCTTTTCGCGCGTTTTGATGCTGTAATAGAATTTTCTCCCCTTTCGGATGAATCTATGATGAAAGTAATGGTCAAAGAATGCAGTAAGGTTATAGATGGTCTTGATCCGCTGACTCAGGCGGCTGTTTCCGAAAAGGATGTCATCACGTCGATTGCGCCTCGCATCGGCGAGGCAGGCAATGTCCGCAGGCTGAACAAAATGGTACGGGATGCTGTATCTGAAATATTGCTGGATAAGATGTTGAAATAGAGGCTGTATTCCGATAATTTTATAAAATTCTTCGCACCCTATACTCAAAGCAGGCTGCGCCTTTTTATAATTCTCTCTTTTGGGATGACAGCCTTATTTCATTTAGCCGCAGATTCCTCCATAGAGGTCTGGGCGTCTGGACTCGAATGTGCGCAGAGTGTCTCTCTCGGCTGCGGTTTTTTCCGTGTCGAAGGTGACAAACGAAAAGGACTCTTCTTCTCCGAAATCGCAGAGGATTTCTCCGTCTGGGTCTATAACCATGGAATTTCCCCCGAAGAGAGTACGCTTAGTTCTTCCGCATCGGTTGCATGCAGCTATGTACATCATATTGTCTATTGCCCTTGCCTGAAGCAATGCACGCCAGTGCGATATACGCTCCATCGGCCACTGAGCGGAAAGAAAGAGAACCTCCGCCCCATCAAGGGCGTAGAGGCTGAACCATTCACAGAAGCGCAGGTCGTAGCACACCGCTATGCCGCAGCGTGTGCCGCCTATGTCAAAAAGCGTGCGCGAACTGCCTGCTTTGATGTATTTGTCTTCGTGCATTCTCGCAAAAAGGTGGACTTTGTCGTAGCTTGCCGTATATTCTCCGTTGGGGTTTATTACCATGGCTCTGTTTTTTGCTCCCTCTTCCGTCAGGGCAAGAACGGAACCTCCGGCAAACCAGCAGTTGTATTTCCTCGCCAGCGAGCCCAAAAACTCGGCGGCCATACCGGCTTCTGCATCTCCGCATAAGTCCGGCTCGCTTATGGCATATCCGACGTCCCAAATTTCGGGCAGCACAAGAACCGTCTCCGTTTCGGAACTGACATAGTTTTGCTCAAGCAGGGATTCAAGCCTGGCATAGTTTTCGTCCCTCTTTCCTACCTCTACGGTGGTTTGTATAATTCCGACTCTGAGCAGCGGCAAGCATATCACCCTAACAAATTAAATTTTGCCAATCCTTAAAACTATTCTCATTGTATATCACCGCATGAAATTCTGCATTTGTATTTTATGACGCATCACTGTGATATTCTATGAAAAATTTCATCTTGCCGTACTAAAAATTTATCCGTGAGTATATAATAAAAAATTATCTGTTTAGAGAAAATAGGAGGTGTGCGGATGGAGTACGGCGAATTTTACAGGAGTTTTGATCCCGTTCCATATTATAGGGAGAGGGGATGGCTTATCGGCAGCGGCAAAATAGGAGGAAAGGCGAAGGGACTGAGTTTTGCCCACGCTATTCTCGAACAAAACGGACTGCTGGACGAGGTTAAGCTGCCCGAATACACATTTGTAATAACAACTTCTGTCTTTGAAGAGTTTATGGAGCAGAACCAGCTTTGGGACAGGCTTCTCGATTTGCGGGAGCACAGCGACGCTCCCGAGCTTCACAGAATATGTGAGGAGGCGGAGCTTCCTTCCTCTATAGACGAAGCTCTCGACTATATTCTTGATACTATCCCGTCTCCGCTCTCCGT
>CAYRAI010000029.1:0-28633 GCA_964422205.1 uncultured Synergistaceae bacterium
AGACAGACAGACAGACAGACAGACAGACAGACAGACAGACAGACAGACAGACAGACAGACAGACAGACAGACAGACAGAGCTTAGCTCTTTAATTCTCTTGTGTCAATATGTTTTTGGGTATGCTGTTGTTTCAATTGATGAAATAGCATGTATATCGCGTGGCATTAGGGTTGTAAAAAAACAATTAGTTGACTGTGGGCAATATGCAGTTTATCAAAACAGTCTATTGCCAATGGGATATTATGATAATTATAATTGTGATGGGGAATGTACTTATGTAATAAGCGCAGGTGCTGCGGGAGAAATTGGTTATTCTAAAAAACCTTTTTGGGCGGCAGATGATTGTTTAGTATTTAGTAATCTAACTAAAATAGTAAATAAATATATCTATTATTATTTACTTTCAAAACAAGGTTATATTCACCAAAATGTAAGAACTGCAAGTATTCCGCGTTTGTCACGAACTGTAATTGAAAAAATGCAGATTTTATTGCCTCCGCTGGAAGAGCAGAAACGCATCGTTGCGATTCTTGACCGTTTTGACACTCTCTGTAATGATATTTCTGCGGGATTGCCTGCGGAGATTGAGGCTCGTAGGAAGCAGTATGAATACTATCGTGATAAGCTGCTGTCATTCACTCGTCTGCCGGATGGGCAGGAAGAGCGATAAAACTGAAAGAGGGCGAGGCTGTGCCGTACTTTAATATTGTCGCACAAACGTCAGAGAACACGGTTGTAACGAAATACGAACCTGCCAAAACTCGTGCAGACAGCTATCAGAGCGAAGCCGCACTGGAAGCGGAGTTTATTCGCCTGCTTTGTGAACAGGGATATGAGTATCTTACCATTCACAAAGAGGCAGATTTAATTTCCAACCTTCGCACCCGTTTGGAGGCACTTAATAATTACCGCTTTTCTGATGCTGAGTGGAAGCTTTTTTTCGCGAATTGTATAGCAAATCAGAATGAGCATATAGTGGAGAAAACCCGCAAGATACAAGAGGATTTTGTCCAAGTACTAAAACGGGATGACGGAACTTCCAAGAATATCGCCTTAATCGATAAAAAAAATATTCACAACAACAATCTGCAGGTCATAAATCAATATGTGCTGGGCAAAGAAGACGGGGCGAAGTATGACAACCGTTATGATGTGACGATACTTGTAAACGGTCTCCCTCTCGTGCATGTCGAGCTGAAGCGCAGAGGAGTTGCAATAAGGGAAGCCTTTAACCAGATCAACCGCTACCAGCGTGACTCTTTCTGGGCAGGGTGCGGACTCTATGAGTATGTGCAAATTTTCGTAATTTCCAACGGCACGAACACAAAGTATTACTCAAACAGCACAAGATTTAATGCAATAAAGGACGCAAATTCCGGCAAGGCAAAAAAAGGAAAGACGAGCAACAGTTTTGAGTTCACCTGTTGCTGGGCTGATGCCGGAAACCGTGTCATTGCCGATCTGATCGATTTCACAAAGTCTTTTTTTGCAAAACATTCTTTGCTGAATGTTCTGACTAAATATTGTATCTTCACTTCGGAAAATATGCTGCTGGTCATGCGCCCTTATCAGATTACAGCAACAGAGCGAATCTTAAACCGCATCGAGATTGCCAACAATTATAAGAAATACGGAGATGTGGCAGGCGGCGGATATATTTGGCACACTACAGGCTCCGGCAAGACTCTGACTTCGTTTAAGACTGCGCGCATCGCATCTCAGCTGCCTTATATCGATAAGGTTCTTTTTGTGGTAGACCGCAAAGACCTGGACTATCAAACAATGAAGGAGTATGACCGTTTTGAAAAAGGAGCTGCGAACAGCAATACATCCACCTCTATTCTAAAAAGGCAGTTGGAAAACCCAAACGCACACATTATCATTACCACTATTCAAAAACTCGCGACCTTTATAAAAAAATATGCCGGACATGAGGTGTACACAAAGCACGTTGTCATTATTTTTGACGAGTGCCACCGCAGCCAGTTTGGTGACATGCACACGGCTATTATTAAGAATTTCAAGAAGTATCATCTCTTTGGCTTTACCGGAACTCCGATATTTGCAGCAAACTCCGGTACGTCCAAGAATCCCAGATTTTTTACCACAGCTCAGACCTTCGGCGACCAACTGCACACATACACTATTGTAGATGCCATAAATGATAAGAATGTCCTTCCGTTCCGTGTGGACTATATCAAAACTATGGACACGGACGAGGAAATAACGGATGAAATGGTGTGGGATATCAACAGGGAAAAAGCCATGATGGCACCAAAGCGAATTGAGCTTGTTACAAAGTATATTCTGGAGCATTTCGACCAGAAGACATATCGTGGGGACAAAACTTATATTTTCAATTCTCTGATGAATATCCATGAAGTCGCTTCCGGCAAACGAGGTGCAGTGGACGAAATTAAACAGCAGCAGCGTATCAGTGGCTTTAACTCTATTTTTGCCGTATCTTCCGTGCAGATGGCAAAGCTGTACTATCAGGAATTTCAAAAACAGATGGCTGGGGATGCGGCAAAAAAATTGCGTATCGCAACGATTTACAGTTACGGAGCAAATGAGGAAGAATCAGACGGTATTCTGGACGAGGAAAATTCCGAGGATACTTCCGCTCTCGACCGTAATTCCCGTGATTTCCTAGAATCTGCCATAAGCGACTATAACGAGCTGTTCCATACAAATTATGACACCTCAAGTGATAAGTTTCAGAATTACTACAAAGATGTTTCGCTTCGCATGAAGAACAAGGAACTGGATTTGCTGATTGTGGTAAATATGTTCCTGACCGGCTTTGACGCGACAACATTAAATACTTTGTGGACGGACAAAAATTTGAAAATGCATGGTCTTATTCAGGCATTTTCAAGGACAAACCGTATTCTTAACTCTATCAAGACCTTCGGCAATATTGTATGTTTCCGCAATTTACAAAAGCGCGTGGACAGTGCCATATCTCTGTTCGGGGATAAGAGTGCCGGAGGTGTCGTGCTTTTGAACAGCTTTAATGACTACTATTACGGCTACGAAACCGATGATAGAAACCAGGTACAGGGCTACGTAGATATGATTGAGGAACTGAACGAAAAGTTCCCGCTGGCAGAAATTCAAATTGTGGGCGAACAGAACCAGAAGGATTTTATCGCTCTCTTCGGTGCAATCCTGCGTATGCGCAATTTGCTCGTCTCTTTTGATGAATTTAAAGGTATGGAGCTGATTACAGAACGAGACTTGCAGGATTATCTGGGCAGATATCAGGATTTGCGCGATGAGTGGAAGCGTAGGCACCAAGAGGGAGAAAGCACCGATATTATTGATGATATTGTTTTTGAAGTGGAACTTATCAAGCAGATTGAAATCAACATAGATTATATCTTGATGCTTGTAAAGAAGTATCATGACACCCACTGCCAGGATAAAGAGGTGCTTATCACCATCAGAAAAGCCGTTGATGCCAGCCCAGAGCTTCGCAGCAAAAGGGAACTGATCGAAACTTTTATCGCGGGCATCAACGATGTGGATGACATCACAGGAGAATGGCACGATTATGTTGTACAGCAGCGAGAAAAGGAGCTGCGGACCCTTATCGCGGATGAAAAACTAAAACCTGAGAATACCCGCAGATTCTTGGAGAACGCCTTCCGTGACGGAGAAATTAAGACAACAGGGACGGAAATTGACGACATGATGCCGCCTCTTTCACGCTTTGGCGGAAACAGAGCCATGAAAAAACAGGGGCTTATAGATAAGCTGAAAGCATTCTTTGAGAAATTCTTCGGCATTGGCGGCTCGCCGTCCTTTGCTGAACCTAAGCACGCGACACAGATTTACGAGCTTTATCCACAAGAAAATTTCTCAAGGGTAGCATCTCCGAGAGCTTCGTATAAATGTGAAGATGATCATAAATAAGACAAAAATTCTATTTTTTATCCCATACCTGGATTCTCGTTCCCGTATAGATTTATAGCCAGATGTAATGTGCAGATAGCTCATAATCCGTAATCACACACCATCAACAAAGCGATTCGTCTTAAAGAAGTCTTGATGTGCAAAGAGATTCAACGTAAAATTGGATAAGTAAAGCTTGAATACCTCGCTATACGGCATATAAATATTTACTCCGTATAGACTAAACCTTGTGACTTGTGATGAAAAAGAGGTGCGTCATGAATTTTGAACCTATTGTTGTAAACAAGAGCATGAAGCAAGCTCTGAAATTGCCGCTTATCGCCTTGGCAATGACGCTTCTCAGTGTCGGATGTTTTTTTCTGGACCCCCCCGAGTACGGTTTATTGGGCGGTGCAGCCCGTATTCTTGACAAATTCGGCCCCGCCGGAAGTGCTGATTTTGTGGCTAAAAGCTTTTCAGTATTTGCGTCCCTCTTTTTCGGAACATGTTTTATCTATACTCTAAAGAGAATCGGGGCAAAAAATCCTGTTTTGCTGGTCAATGCAAAAGGCATAACAGACAATACATCGGCGATGTCTTTAGGTTTCATGCCATGGGAAGAGATAAAGGAAATCTCTCTTTTAAAAATCAGCGGAGAGGAATTTATAGCCTTTTCTCTCGAAAATGAGGAAAGCTACTTAAAAAAAATCTCTGCAAAAAAAAGAATCCTCATCCAAGCAAATAAAAAACTGGGCTATAAGACAGTCTGCATAAATCTGGACGGAACCGAAGAGTACCCAAGAGATTTAGTGCTGAAACTCAAAGAAATACAGAGGAAAATAAAAGAAGAAAAACAGCAGTGAGAAAAGAACAGCACTAAAGCGCATTCACTCCAGCCCAAGCAGCGCGCTCTATGTAAGCGCAGATACAGACAGACAGCAGCCGCCGGCTTAGTCTCACAAGCCTCAAATTGGAAGGATTAAATTATATCCGGAGGCAGAATTTCGTTTTGTAATTAAATTTTTATAGACTGCAATGGAAAACACTTGACAAAAATCTAGAACAGGATATACCAGCCTCCTTCGCTTGACAAATTATAACAATTAGCTATGATAATGACACATTTTAAATATTTGGTGCCCCAAAGGCGCCCCTATTACTACAGAGGAGAATGTGGATTCGTTCATGTTCTCCTCTGAACTTTTATAAGGAGGTTGTCTGATTAAGATGGACAGAGTGGCCATATTTGTTGATGCCGGTTACTTTTGGACGCAATTGACGCAGGTTGTTTACGGCTCTCGTAAAGCAAGAACTTCCGTATGTGTTGATTATTTAAAGATGAGGAACAGCCTTTTGAAAATTGCACTAGTCGAGTTCCCGAGGAGCGAGCTGCTGCGTGTGTATTGGTATGATGGGTGTCTGTCATCAAAAACACCTCAGCATGTGAGTATTGAAGAATTGGATTATTTCAAACTGCGTCTGGGTTCTATTAATTCATTAGGACATCAAAAAGCGGTTGACGGGCTGATTATCTCGGATATTATCAGCCTTGCCCAAAGCAAATCAATCGCAGATGCCATTATTGTTTCAGGCGATGCCGACCTAGTCCCCGGAGTTGTAACAGCACAAAATCTTGGAATCAGGGTTATTCGTATCGAGATGAACCCCAAAGAATCATCTTCCCCTATCCTTAAAGCCGAAGTTGATAAAAATATCTTATGGAATGACACCGATATCAGGTCTTTTGCTTCCAAAGCGGAGAATGTTCCCGTTGTTGAGGAAAAATCCGAGCCGGAAGCAAAGAGCACCGACAGGACGACAGATGAAGAAGCTTCGGCGCAAGAGGCATCTTGCATCTCGAAAAGCACGGAAATAGTGGCAACCGAAACGACAGTGGCATTGTTTTTCAATACTCTAAACAAAGAGGAAAAAGAAATCATAAAAAATCTTTCAAGCCGAACACCGCTTCCATCCGCTATAGATAGAAATCTTTTATCTTTTGCAAGAAAACAAAATAACAATTGTGACATATCAAAAGAAATGAAAATAACACTGAGAGCTTGTATTAAAAACATTGCTTTAATAGGTTAGCTGCTGTAAGCGGGCGGCTTTCTTTGATATAGAGCAGAAAGTTTGTCGGAAGATATTGCAGAAAAGAGGCCTTTTCCTTGTTTTGGCAAGGTTAGGCCTCTTTTGGTTTGTAAATCAGCGCGGCACACAAATTCGGATGTAATGAAAAATGCTGTAGTAGACAGTGTTTTGTCTCTTCCGGCAGATAAAACGGTGCGAAGCTCTGGTCTCTGCGTTTGTTGGATGTTCTTATGCCTCGGGTGCCGTCTCCGGAGCTGCATCAACGGAGGAGACAGATGCGGCCAACACTCTCTGCTGTCTGAGAAATGCTCTTTTCTCTCTTGTAACATACTGCCATACGAGAGATGTGAAGAAGCCTGCCGCACTGAGCGCGATTAGGATGGTGAAGAAAACTTTGTAGCCTGCCGGGCCCGGGCGGGCGTCAAGGCACATGCCTGCGATTATGGGCATTATCATTTCAGTGCTGTATCCCAAAGGCGTGATTATTGCCGTAGCCGCTCCCGTTGTGGAGAGGGGATAGTCGCCTTCTTCAAGTATTGCAAAATGGAGGGACTGAATGCCGTACATAGAGGCATATATGGCGGCGCAGAAGGTAAGAAGCAGGAAGATGAGAGATGGCTTTCCCGGCATAAGAACCAGAGCGGACAAACCTATTGTCATTATGACGTACAATATGCTCAGCATCTTTGAAGATCCTACTCTGTCGGCAAGAAATCCTGCGGTGAAGCACCCTACGGGGCGGCAGTACTGGGAGAAGTACCCCATTGCCGCGGCAACGACTGCGGACGCTCCGAAAACAAGAGTCGCATAAGGTGTTATATAGAAGTAGCTGATAATTGTTGAGTAGGAAGTGAAAATGATTATTGTGCAGAGCCATGTGGTAGGCATCTTTGCCACTTTCAGAAATGCGGCTTTATCAAAGACTTTTTTGGATAATGCAACTTTTTCGCCGCCGCGGACTTCCGGGTCTTTATAGAGAATGTAGACTATGACTCCCAAGAGCAGACATATCGCGGAATATACTGTAATTACGGCAGAAAGAGCCGTTTTGTCGCCGAATTTAGCGGCAAGATATCCGAAGAGAGAAAGAATCACGGCAGACTGCACCATGTTTACTATTCCGCGTCCGCCCTCGAAGAGTCCGAATGCCCGTCCCTGTTCGTCAGAGTCCGCAAGAGAGCGTATGGCCTTAATGAGAGCGCTCCAGAATGTTACTATCGAAGTGATGCCCAATGCCAGATGTATTCCGAGAACAACCGGATAAGAAGGATATGTCAGAAGAGCGAACCCCAAGAGCCCTGTCGTCACAAGAGAAATTGTGAGCAGGTTCCGAGTAGGCCACCTGTCCGCAAAAAAGCCGCCGCACATATAGCCTATAATTGACGTTCCGCCAAAGGCGCTTCCGAGAGCACCCATCTGAGTATTATTTATATTGAAGAGTTTGATAAAAGCATCGTAGTAATAATATCTGAAATATGGAAGCGCATAAATCAAGGCGCCGGAAACAATCAGTATAAACAGTGTAGGCATATTCCTTTTTAAACTACTTTTTGTCACGCTCATATGCAACATCCTCCTTTAATTTATACGAGGTTTGAGTTACACTAAAGCACGGTGGGCACGTTCTCGGCTTGAGATGGTGCATATTGCGGCTTCGTATGAGAGAGAGTTGCAGCTCTGTCTCTGTTGCAATGTGTGCCACCACCGTTTAAGTGTAATACCTTCATTATGAATTTCATCTCCTGACCGGCGAGCCGTGTCTATACTTTTAATATGTGGTCTCTCAAATCTTTGGATGTGTTTGTCAATACGCGGCATCCGTCCTTTGTGACGAGAATATCGTCCTCGACTCGGACTCCGCCGATGCCGGCAAGGTAAATTCCCGGCTCTATGGTAAAGGTCATGCCTTCTTCCAGAATGAGGTCGTTTACGGGAGTAATGTACGGCTCCTCATGGACACTGAGCCCAAGTCCGTGACCCGTTCTGTGTAGGAAATAGTCACCGTACCCAGCCTGAGTGATATAATCCCGCGCGGCTTTGTCAATATCGCGCGCCGCAGCTCCGGGCCTCACCGCTGCTATGGCGGCAAGATTTGCACCCTTTGCGATGTTGTATATCTCTTCCAGCTTGGGATTGCCGATATGTCCGACAAAGAAACAGCGTGTTATGTCCGACCAATAGTGCTCGTAATAGGCGCAGAAATCTATCAGGATTATGTCCCCGTCTCTGAACTTATAATCTCCCGAGACTCCGTGCGGATTTGCCGAATTCTCCGCTCCGAGAACGAGAATTATAAACTCATCCGTAACAACGCCCGGCACATTCGCCATATAGGTGTAAAGCATAAGGTTGAGCTCCTTCTCCGTCATTCCGACTCTTACCTTATCGGAAATATAGACCAGAGCCTCGTCTACAATATCAGCAGCCCTCTGCATTATTTTTACTTCGTCCTCATCCTTGTACATGCGGAGTTTTGAAACAACATCCTTAATATCCCGCACTTCTGCGGCGGCGCTCTTCAAAATTTCTCCGACTGCCATGGAATAATACTTTGTCTCAACGGCAAGAGAGGAACACTTTCCCACAGCCTTTTTAATGCTCTCCTCCGGGCCGTCTGTGTCGGAATATACTATCTCCTCGACAAGACCCTTCATACAGCCGATGTCTACACTGGGATTTACCATCACGCACTTTTCTTCCACAGCATCGAGCACAAGACCGTAAAACCTCTCATAGGGCGTTACATGTATGCCTGTAAAATAGTTGACAGACATCGGGTCGCCCAAAACAGCCTTTTGAAACCCCGCCTCTTTCAATGATTCATAAGCCTTCCTGCGCCTTGCTTCCATGACCTGCATAAAACCCCTCCCATCTCACTTAGTAGATAAAAAAGACAAAGACCTTGCTCCCACAGCCCCCTTCCGCAAAAAGAATCAATCAGAGTTTTCATCTTCTGATGTTCCAAAATCGTAATACTTCAAAATATATTTCTTCTGCTTCTTGAATGACCAGTGCTCGTCTTTAATAAAATGCACAGCCTTGCTTAAATCCTTTTCCTCTATGGCCTCTATCAGCCCCTCGTGCTGCTTGCAGCAAATAATCTCCCACTCTGTCGAATGAACAATATTTGTGGGACAGTAAAAGAGACGCGACCACGTATTTGACCAAAGTGTCTGGATATAGGCATTCTCCGACAAACTAAGATAGATTGTGTGGAATGTCTTATTGAGAGAGCGCCCGTTATCAAACTGGTTTGTATAAGCGCAGTCAAGAATCTCCTCGTTAATCCTTCTCATAATTTTGCAATGTTCTTTATTTAGATTAAAAATTGCACTCTCTAACGCATAAGACTCCAAAACACCGAGCATATCGTAATAATTTTCAATATCCTTCAAGGTAAACTCCCTGATCATAATCCCCCTGCGCGGCAGAATATTTACCATACCCTCGCACTCAAGCTGCAGCAGAGCATCTCTCAGCGGTGTAATGCTTATGCCAAGCTCCGTACTAAGCTGCCTTAAATTTATAAAATCACCGGGACGGATACGGCGTGACCCTATTTCTTTCTTCAAATAATCACAGACTTGCTCCCTCAGCGGCTTTGTATAAAACTTCGATTCTGTCTCTGCTCCAACCAAATCAGACACCTCCAAAACATTCGCAAAGCCATTTTGTATTTCAAAACCAGCAGCCCAAGCTAAACTCCGATTACAATAATCATGCCAAAGAAATGGCTTAAATGATTTAAAACTTACTGATATCTGATACAACAGATATCAGTAATTCAACTTTCAAAAAATTCTATCATATTTGCCTATCATTTACAACATTTTATTTTTTCTGATTTTTTTATAAAAAAAGACGTATTTATAGAACCAACCATAAAAGCAAATCGCCGGCGGCTTTGCCGTCGAAAAACATTGCATATCCGTAATCTGTTTTTAGCAAGTCACAAATCAGCGGTTATGCAAAACCTGCATTTATGTTTGGGATTTATGATTTTACCGTAGCGGGCACATTATACATTTGCCGCTTTATATGGCTATGCTCTGCCGGGAGGGTTGTTTTCTTTGATATTGTGTGAAAAGTTTGTCGGAAGATATTACAAAAAAGAGGCCTTTTCCTTGTGCTTGCAAGGTTAGGCCTCTTTTAAAATCGTCAATCAGCGTGGTGTACCATTTGCCGCGGCAAGCCGCATTAGCTGACGGGTTAGAGGTGCGGCTTAACTTTCAAAGAGTGCGAGTTTCGCACTCCAAAGACAAAGATATTTCCGTGGCTTCTGCAATATATTAAATATAAGTCACTTGTGTCCAAGATAAGGATTTGAAGTAACACCTCCTTGAATCAGGTATTATTATGTTTGCGAAAACAAAAAACTCCCTGAAACGGGGAACAGAGGCAAGCATGATGATAGGGTGTGCAAGGCTATTTGGAGAGAGCAAAGCACAGACATTCACAGGAGAGGAAGGTAATGTAAATGTGGAAAATTAATGCAATTATTCTGCTGACCGCTGTATGGGGATACAACATCTGCCTTCTGATGAAAGCAGCTTCAAAGAAAAAATAAACCGCGTGCTATGACAATGCGGCGAAGGTGTTGACAAACGGCCGGACTTAAACAGAGTTCGGCTGTTTTATGAGCTATGTCATCTTTGGTGTTTCGGTGTGACGGCCCCAAGGTTTTCCACTATTTTTAGCCGGGATTGTCAATCTATTTGACATTGTCGGCCTGTTATTTGAAGTCCTATCCTACAATGAGCAGTTTTGAATTCTCTGTCTCTGTTTTGCCTTCGTAATTTAAACTTTAATTCAATATCTAAAAGGCGCTCCGACACTATATTTTTAGCTTAAAGTCAGTTTAAATATAAATTGCCTGTTTCACCATTTGTTGCTTAACCTGCTTTTTCGTGTCAAATACGCCTTTCTAAATCTGCCTTTTCGTGTCAGATTAAACTTTCTGAACTTGCTTTTTCGTGCAGCTGGTCATATGATATTAATATCGCGCTAAGGGAGCAGATAGCGGAATATGTGTGAAAAGGGGTGTTGGCATGGATCAGCAAGGGGGTAAAGCTGTTCTGAGAAGGAAACTCTATGACCGCCTCTCAGAATGGAAGAGGAGAAGTGCGGGGACAAGCGCCGTGATGATTGATGGAGCAAGACGCGTCGGCAAAAGCTATCTCTGTCGTTATTTTGCTGAAAAGGAATATAAAAGCTACATTATAATAGACTTCGGAAATATCCCTTACGAAATACAGAATCTTTTTGAGAACGAAAGTTATGATCTTGATCTTTTCTTTGCCAAGCTCTCTGCTTTTTATTCCACAGTGCTTCACAAAAGGCACTCTGTCATAATCTTTGATGAAGTTCAGCAGTTTCCGCGAGCGAGGCAGCTTATAAAATATCTTGTTGCAGACGGGCGCTATGACTATATAGAGACAGGTTCTTTAATACGTTTGAAAAAAAATGTGCAGGACATTATCCTTCCTTCCGAGGAGGAGCACATGGAAATGTTTCCTCTCGACTTTGAAGAATTTTTGTGGGCATTGGAAGATGAGTCAACAATGCCGCTTATAAAACGCTGTTTTGCATCGCTTGAGCCGCTTGGAAACGCGCTTCACAGGAAGATAATGAACGACTTCCGCAAATATCTCCTTGTAGGCGGAATGCCTCAAGCTGTACTGGAATATCTTACAACAAAGGAGTTTGAATCTGTAGATAGGATAAAAAGACAAATTTTGCAGCTTTATCGTAATGATGTTGCCAAATTTGCCCCGGGATATGAGGATAAAGTCTTTGCCGTTTTTGACAACATTCCGGGACAGCTCTCCAAGAAACAGAAAAAATACAAAATATCATCCCTGTCGGCAAATGCACGGTTCAGAAATTATGAAGATTCGTTTATTTGGCTTAATGAAGCAATGATAGTAAATGCCTGCCTCAACTCAACAGATCCGCACATAGGACTTGCTTTGAGCAGTGACAAGGCCTCACAAAAATGCTATCTCGCAGATACAGGGCTTTTGATAACTCTTGCCTTCATGGATAAACCATATGCAGAGAACGAGCTTTATAGAGCCGTTCTATTTGACAAACTGAATATTAACGAAGGCATGATAATGGAAAACGCAGCAGCTCAGATGCTCCGCAGCAACGGTCATAAACTCTATTTCTATGCTAAAAGCGATACAAGCAACAGGGAAAATCATATGGAGATAGACTTTATTATTACACAGGCAAAAAAGATTTCGCCCATTGAGGTGAAGTCTTCCGCTTACCGTTCACATGTATCTTTAGATAAGTTCAGAAAAAAGTTCAAGCCAAATATTCAAAATTCATATGTTCTATATACTAAGGATGTCGCCATAAAAGACGGCATTATACATTTGCCGCTTTATATGACTGCGCTGCTGTAAGCTGGCGGCTTTCTTGCTAGGCGCGAGAGTGCAGGACTTTGTCAAAAAACATGACAAAAAAAAGGCCTTTTCCTTGTGCTTGCAAGGTTAGGCCTCTTTTAAAATCGTCAATCAGCGTGGTGTGCAAATTGCCGCGGCAAGGCGCATTGGCTGATGGGATGTTTTGTTGTTGCCCCTACTTTATCTCCTCTATCTTTGCGGCTAGTTCTTCCCATTTTGGGTAGTTTTCTTTTAGGCGGTTTTCTGTCTCTTTCAGTTCGAGCATGAGTTCGCG
This sequence comes from uncultured Synergistaceae bacterium, assembly GCA_964422205.1. GTDB lineage: Bacteria > Synergistota > Synergistia > Synergistales > Synergistaceae > CAZNYN01. The sequence goes on from CAYRAI010000029.1 coordinate 12,677, forward strand.
CACTCTGTTTGAGTCTGATAGGACTTCCGCGTCGCAGAGCAGGGAGGATATCTCTTCTTTTCTTGCTTCGTCTGTTTCTATGCTTTTTTCGATTGGGTCGAGCTGAGCTTGGAAGACTTTGCGCTCTCTGTAGAGTCTGTTGCGTTCTTCGGCTTCGGCTCTTTTCTGTTCTTTTGTGCGCTCAGGCGCGGCTTCCTGTTTTTCCTGATTATTTGTCTGAGTCGGGATTTGCGCTTCCGTTTGTCTCTTGCGTTTTTCTATGAACCATGAGTAGTTGCCTGGGTAGTCGTATAGAACTCCGTCTCTTATTTCTATTACTCTGTCCACTAGGTCGTCAAGGAAGGATCTGTCGTGAGATACTATGAGTATTGTTCCGCCGTACTCCATAAGGGCTTTTTGGAATAGAACTTTTGTGCTTTGGTCCAAGTGGTTTGTCGGTTCGTCCAGTATTAGGAGGTTTGACTCGGAGAGGAGCATTTTAAGAAGCCCCACACGGGACTTTTCTCCGCCTGAGAGTACTGATATGGGTTTGTATATTTCGTCTCCAGAGAATAAAAACGCGCCAAGCAGGTTTCTCTTGGCTCCTTCGAGGAGTTTTGAGCCGGTGTTGTTGACTTCCTGCCATATTGTACGGTTGTAGTCTAGGTTTTGGGCGCTTTCCTGCGAGTAGTATTTCCTCTTTACGTTGAGGCCGTATGTTACTGTGCCTTCGGTCGGCTCTTCGGACTGGTTCAAGAGGCGCAGGAGTGTTGATTTTCCCGCCCCGTTTACTCCGACTAATGCCACTCTTTCGCCTCTCTGTATCGTGACGCTGAGGTCTTTGAATACGATGTTTTCCCCGTAAATTTTTGTGAGGTTTTTGCCTGATATTACGTCAAGGCCGCTTCTTGGAGATTCGGGAAATTTGAAGCTGACGCTTTTTGACGGGCCTTCAAGTTCTGTTATTTCCATTTTTTCAAGCTGACGGATGCGGCTTTGCACCTGTGTGGCTTTTGTCGCTTTGTAGCGAAATCTTTCTACAAATCTCTGTATGTCTTCTATTTTTTCTTTCTGCTGTTCCCACTCGGCTTCAAGGCGGGCGCGGCGTTCTTCGCGCTCTGTCAGGAATTTTTCGTAGCCGCAGGAGTATATGTTTATCTTGCCGCCTGTGAGTTCCGCGACGGATGTCACCATGTTGTCGAGGAAGCGTCTGTCGTGAGACACCGCTATTATTGTGCCGCGATAGTCACGGAGCCAGCTTTCGAGCCACTCCATGCTTTCTGTGTCCAAGTGGTTCGTGGGCTCGTCGAGGAGCAGTATGTCGGGGCGCGAAAGGAGCAGAGCAGCCAAGGCTATGCGCATCTTCCAGCCGCCTGAAAATTCGGATGTGAGGCGCAGTGAGTCTCTTTCGGGGCGGAAGCCGAGTCCCTTTAAGACTTGCTTCGCCTCTATGTCAAAGCCGAAGCCGCCTTTGGCTTCAAAGTTTCTCTGAAGTCTCTCGTGGAGGGAGAGAAGCGATTTGAGCATGGGGGAGTTTTCGTCGAGAGAGGAGAGTTTTCTCTCTGTCTCGGTAAGCTCGGCACTGAGTTTTTCAAGCCCGGCGCGTCTTTTTAAGTAGTCGAGCAGGGGAACATTGTCTATCTCTACTAGGTCTTGAGGCAGATATCCCACTGTGTGGTCTTTGGGCATGGATATGGTTCCGCCGTCAGGTTCTGCCTCTCCGGCGAGCATACGAAGCATTGTGGTCTTTCCCGCTCCGTTGTCTCCGACCAGTCCTATTCTGCTTTTGGGCGTGATAAACCAGTCAAGGCAGTTTATTACGACCTGTTCTCCAAAATTAACTTGTAAGTCTTTTATCTCAATCAGGGCAAGTTCCTCCCGTTAAATCATCTTTTTTCTTATTTACGTCAATAATAGTCAGTTGTTATATACTCTTTTCTCTTACCAAAGGCTCGTCATTCCAGCTTAAATTTGTAAGAAAGCCGCGTTGGGACATTTCGGAGAGCAAGGGTGCGAGCCCTTCTCTCTCTCTGCACGGCACTTCCAGTTTTATCTCTACTTCCGCTCCGTAGCTGACGGAGAGTTTATCGTCTGTGAAGCCGTTTTTGTGCAGGGTGGTTACGAGTGTCTTTGAGTAGTCGTAGCCGCATGAGAGAAAGAGGGAGTTGAAAAATTCCATTTCCACTGTGCCTGCTTCTGCGACGGCAAGTTCCGCACTCTCTCCGTATGCCTCTATCAAGCCCCTTACTCCGAGTTTTATGCCACCGAAGTAGCGTGTCACTACGATAAGGGTGTTTTCGAGCATGTGGCGTTTCAGAGTTCCGAGTATGGGGCGTCCCGCTGTGCCCGCCGGTTCTCCTGCGTCCGAGCAGTGTTCCAGAGGCGAGTCTATGCCGACTCTGTAAGCCCAGCAGTGGTGATTAGCCTTTGGGTAGAGGGTCGGGAAGCTCTTTATGAGCTCCGCTGCCTCGTCCGCGGAGAGCACTGTGCGCACCGAGCCTATGAAGCGCGACCTTTTCACAGTCATTTCGACATCGCACTCTTTTTTCGGGGCGGTGAAGCTCTTATTTACTTGGGCCATACTTCTTTGATGCGCTTCCATGTCGAGGATAGGGCTTCTGAGACAACTCTTACGTCTCCCAGAACCGGCATGAAGTTTGTGTCCCCGTTCCATCGCGGCACAATGTGCATGTGGAGATGAGCATCTATGCCGGCTCCCGCCACTTTGCCCAAGTTCATGCCCATGTTGAAGCCGTGCGGCTGCATGAGGTTGGTCAGCACTTTGTGGCACGTCTGAGAAAGGGACATCATTTCGGCTAGTTCTTCAGCAGAGAGCCCCGGAAAATCTGCTGTGTGGCGGTAGGGCACGACCATTAAGTGTCCTGGGTTGTAGGGAAATGCGTTCATTATTACAAAGCAGAGTTTTCCTCTGTGCAGTATGAGATGTTTTTCGTCCTCATCGAGTTTGGGAAAGTCGCAGAAGATGCACCCGCTTCCTTTTTCTCCGTTGTCGGAATTTGAAAGTATATATTGCATGCGCCATGGCGCAAAAATAGAATTCACATAAGTCACCGGCCTTCAGCTTTAATTTTGCATTCAGAATATATTATATCCTTTTATAAAAAATACGTAACGTAAAAATAGAAAAGGGGTATTGAAGTCGATTCAAAAACAAAATCGACATAAACTTATATTGAAATAATATGAGGAGTTGCGGTTAAGGTGCTGTATGTATAAGTAAAAACTTTCTCAGCAGCGGAGAGTGTGTGAAAGCGGCAAAGGCAATCAGACCTCTTGATTATCCTGCATAGCCCCCTTGGCAGTGAGAATTTCTTTCAAACAGCGGCGTGCACCTGTTTTTTCTCGGAGGAACAGCGGAGAGGTGAGTCCGAGCTTATGCCTTTTGATATCAGGCCTTTTTCGCTCTTGCTGTCATGAGAAAATAGTATAAACTAATAATAGGTTAAACAAGAAAGAGGGGCTGATAAATGAGGAAATTTTCAAAATCTGTGATATGGTTCTTGGCTGCTTTAATGGTTTTGGCTTTTGCCGCAGGATCTTTTGCCGAGGAGAAGGCTCATGAGAGGCGCATACGCCTGTCCACAGAGCTTATCCGCAAAATGGCGATTGAAAGCGACGCACCAAGTCTTGCCGATGTAATAAAGTCGGGCAAGGGAGTCGCTATATTCCCTGCTGTGACAAAGGCCGGACTTATTGTGGGCGGACAGGTCGGCGAGGGAGTTGTATTCCTGCGCAAGCCTAACGGAACTTGGACAGGCCCCGCTTTCATGGGACTTTCGGGAGCTTCTGTCGGCTTTCAAATAGGGGCTCAGTCTGTAGCTTTGATTCTCGTCATAACGAATGAAGACGGACTCCGCGCTTTTACCGGAGGAAACAGCTTTAAGCTTGGAGCGGACGTGGCCATTGCCGCGGGCCCTGTGGGACGCGACGCCTCCGCCGCTACGGACGGACGTGCGAAAGCCTCTATATACAGCTATTCAATGTCAAAGGGACTTTTTGCCGGAGTATCTGTCGAAGGATGTGTCATAAACCAGAACAGAGATGCGAACAGAGCATATTGGGGACGCGACATGTCAGCTCAGGCCGCACTCAAAAAGCCTGCGACAGACGCAAGGGTCGCCCCTCTTATCAAAGAGCTTAAGAACCTTATACGCAAAGCTCCGAATTAACTTATACCAGGCAGAATGTAGGAGAGCGGCCACGCGTATCAGCGCAGCCGCTCTTTCTCATGGAAGTGAAATAATGAAGATAATTTGGAGCCCTCCTTCATCTCTGTAGGAAACAGAGGTGAAGCCTGTGCGGCCGCGCCGCAATGACCGTGGGATATTTATGTATAAGGCCAGGCTATTGTGTCTAAAGAATAAACAAAAGGCTTTGCTGTGTCAATGGGCAATTCGCTAAATTATCAGTTAATTGTTACTGTTCTATTCATCTTTATCTGAATGTATACAATCAGTGCAGGTTTCTCTTCCGCACTCAGCATGGCTCGTGTGTTTATGGTGACAGCCGCCGCCTTCAAACATTAAGGCATATATCGGAAGATATATTTTAAGCAGAGTGCGCACATTTTCCGCGCATCCGCACTCAGCTTTGCCGCAGATGGTAACTTTTGTCTCTGTATCTTCCACTGTTTTTGCTCCTGCCATAACAGCTTGGAGCACCATATTTTTTGTTGCCTTTGTTTCGCCGCATATTATCTGGCATGCCTGAGCGCCGCGCAAAAACTCTTCCGTATATTTCAAGAAGGTGTCCTCCTCCCTATGTTATATATCCTCTTCCGCGGATCTTATCGGTACATTTGAGAGAGATCTGAATCCAAACTTTGCATAGCAAGGGAGTCCTTCTTCCGTTGCAAGGAGGACAAAAAACTCTCTTTCCGCAAATGCCTCTTCTGCCAAAAAGGCTAGCATCTTAGTGGCTATTCCGCGCCTTCTGAATGATGGCAGTGTCGCGAAGTAGTAGAGCCCGCAGGCTTTTTTGCTCTTATGGAGAAGAGCGCAGGCCGCGGGAATTCCATCTTCCCTGTAAATATAGAGGGCATTTTCACGCACTTTAAATAGGTACGAAGCGAAGGCAAAGTAGCTTTCAGGCACATCATCGCCTCCGAAGCCGCGCCAAGCTGTCTCAGCCCAATCGCGCACAGAATTTTCGTCCGCCGCGTTTACAGTGTTTTCGGATGATGCTCTTTGGTAATTGCCGCCGCGTTCAAGAACCATCGCGGTGTAATTTTTGCGCACATGAAGACGGTTGGCTTCAAGTCTCGCGGCAAGTTCCTCTCCCACTTCGGGAAACTGGGGGGCGGTAAAGGGTATATTGCGGAGCGCAAAAATGTCTATGGCTTCAGCTACTTCGCAGTGAGTGGCATCCGAATTAAAGATGGCATAGTTTTCTCCGGCATAGGGCAGTCCGGTCATTGCGACAAGCGAGCCGGAGGGCATGAAGCTCATGTATCCGCCGGAGTTTCCGCCTAGCATTGCGGCCGTTGAGTAAAAATTCTCTCTGAAAGCTTCAAGTTCAGCCATTTACTCAGCTTCCTCTCTTTTTAGCCTTTTAACGCCATCTATTTTAATGCATAGTCTGAAAACGGGCAATTAATTGACTTAATCACGGCAAAATGATAAAAGAGAAAATAGAGGGGGGTGTATATTGTGGCAAAAGATAAAAAAGGCAAAGTAACTTCGGGAGAGGGTTTTTCCTTAGGCGATGAAGGAGGTTTCTCTCTCTCCATAGGAGCTCTTTTGGGAAAAGAGACAAAGCACGAAAAAAAAGAAGCGGAAGCTAAATCCGAGAGTAAAAAGGATATCGCCTCTAGCCGGCAGGCTCAGCCCGTACCTCTTTCAAAGCTGGCAAAAGTTTCGCTTCAGCGCAGAACGGCCGGATGCGGAGGCAAGACTGTGACTGTCGTCTCTCTGCCTAAAGAATGTCCTTTGAACCTTGAGGCTCTGGCAAAGGATATGAGAAAAGCTCTCGGCTGCGGCTCAAGGGCGGAAGAGGGGAAAATAATCCTCCAAGGCGATATCTGCGACAGAGCGGAGGATTGGTTTATTAAAAATGGAGTAAAAAAGGTGGTAAAGGGTTAGATTAATACTGACCTTTAGACGACAAATAAAAAACCTGCGCGTCTTGAGCTATGCGCAGGTTTTTCTTTCTACTTTTTATGGAGGATTTCAACCTCGACTTGAGATTGAGGATAATCTGTCTTCACTCGCTCGTCCTCGCCTTTGAGCTTCCTTATCTCACGCCTCATCAGCAAGAGCTCCTCTTCGAGACGGAGAATTTTAATCCACATCTCTTCGGGATTCATGCAGCTGCCGCATGCTCCGACCTTCTTGCCGTCAACCTTTATTATTCTCGCTCTCATTCCCGTAACTGTGGAATTTTTGGGGACATTTTTCAGGACGGCACTGTTGGCGCCGATTCGCGAATTTTCGCCTATTGTTATAGGCCCTAAAATTTTTGCTCCGCTCCCTACAAAAACATTGGACTCAAGAGTAGGATGACGTTTCCTGCCCTTTTCATTTCCGGTTCCTCCCAAAGTCACGCCCTGATAGAGAGTCACATTGTCTCCGATAACTGTGGTCTCTCCTATGACAACTCCCGCTCCGTGGTCTATGAAAAAGCCCCGCCCTATTGTCGCTCCAGGATGAATTTCTATTCCTGTCCACCAGCGCACAAAGAGTGAGAGGAATCGAGGAAGAACAGGCATGTGCATTGTGGAGTGGAGAAAGTGTATCGCTCTGTGGCATGTAATGGCCAAAAATCCCGGAGTACAGAAAACTATCTCCAAAAATCCGCGCGGCCCTGTGGGAATTGCAGGGTCGTTTTTCATAGCTGCATTAAAGTCACTCTTGATATAGTCAAAAGCTATCACCTTTACCACTCCTTTTTTAATATAAAAAATGAGAAAACCCACACTCTGTGCAGATTTTCCCATTCAGTTAGCTATTGTCTTTCAAATCTGCCGCTGTTATGGCGCAACGGCAGAACGCCGTGCGGTTTATCCTAAGGACATCACCGTACAGCAACAGGTTATTTTATTATATTTTTTGTGTGAGGCCGTAATGTCTATCATCATGGTGGACATTGTAGCGGTAAAACCCAAAAAGCACAAGGGCAAAAATAAAATAAGCAAAACCTTCCTGATAAGCTCTCTCTGCTTTATAATCAAAGGAGGAAAAATTTTAAACAAAAAGGAGAGCACAAATGCCCTTAATAAGCATAGCAACATACAACGTCAACTCGGTGAAAAGCCGTCTGCCCATATTGGAAGTGTGGCTTAAGTCGGAAAAAGCACCTGACATACTCTGCCTTCAGGAGATAAAGTGCCAAGACGCAGATTACCCTTCGGGCTTTTTTGAAGATTTGGGCTATAAATCAGTATTTAAGGGAATGAAATCTTACAACGGAGTCGCGATAATATCAAAGTTTGAGCCTGAGGATGTCAGCTTCGGACTTGGTGACGAGGCTCTGCCGGAGAAAGAGGAGTCTGAAAAAGCCAGAGTCGTGAGAGCGCGCTTCGGCTCTCTCAATATACTCAACACATATATACCTCAGGGCAAGGCCATAGACAACCCGGACTACCCATACAAGCTGAAATTTTTCTCCCGTGTGAAAGCTCTGCTTGAGAGGAACTACACTCAACAGAACAAATTGCTCTGGGTCGGAGATTTAAACATCGCACCGACTGATATAGATGTGACAAACCCAAAGACAAAAAAAGACCATGCCTGTTTTCATGAGGATGTCAAAAAAGCCTTTGCCGACGTAATGACTTGGGGACTCCGCGATATTTTCAGAGAGCACAGGCCGGATGAGGGAGAGTTCACATTCTGGGATTACAGAGTGAAGAATTCCCTCGAAAGGAATATCGGCTGGAGAATAGACCACATAATAGGGACAAATGCCGCTGCCGACATGTGCCGCGAGGTCAGAGTGGAAAGAGAGCTTAGGGCAATGGAGCGCCCGTCAGACCATACCGCTGTCGTCGGAGTCTTTGAGACAGAATAAATTTTTCGGCACAAAAGTGTGATTTTTACATAAGGGAGGCGAAGCCGCAGCAGCGGTTTTCTGCCTCCCTCTTTTATCTGCTCCTGCCTGTTCACACTTGCAGGCAAATTTCCATCTATGCGGTATATTAAGATTTACATATCAGAAAATTACGAAATCACACCGCCGAACCGAATTATAAAGATGCTCTGCATCAGAGCTGTCGTGAGAAAAATGTGAGCATCAGTGCTTTTGCGGCGAAAAAAGCCGTTTGAAAAGAGCCTCTTCAAAACTTTTGGCACATACTCCTCTTTTTGTTTCGATCTTCAAAAAACTGTATAATACAAAAAATTAAGATCAGCGGCTCTCTTCCGCTTTTGAAAGGACTTTTTGCTTATGGCCATGGATTTCGGAACTATAGATATAACAAACGCTTTTGAAAATAACTTAAAAAATATCTCGCTCAAAATTCCAAAGAAAAAAATCACAGTATTTACGGGAGTATCAGGCTCAGGCAAGTCATCTCTCTGTCTGGATACCATAGCGGCAGAATCGCGCAGGGAGCTCAACGAGACATTTCCGAGCTTCGTCCAGCAATATCTGCCGAAATACGGCAGGCCCGATGCGGAGCGCATAGACGGACTTCCCGTAACAATAGTCATAGACCAGAAAAAACCTGCGCCCAACAACCGCTCCACTGTCGGCACATATACAGACATATACGCCCTTCTGCGCCTCTTATTTTCCAGAGTGGGATACCCCTTTATAGGATACTCCGACTCTTTTTCCTTTAACCACCCAGCGGGCAAATGTCCGCGCTGTGACGGGCTGGGAGAAGTGACAGACCTTGATATCACGAAAATGGTAGACTTTGACAAGTGCCTGAACGACGACGGAGTTATAAATTTTCCCGCTTTTACGACAGGGGCTTGGCGCTGGAAAAGATACGCCTACAGCGGACTTTTTGACCTTAACAAGAAGATAAGGGACTATTCGCCCGAAGAGCTGGAACTTTTCCTGCATTCCCCTCAGATAAAGCTGAAAAATCCCCCTTCAAACTGGCCGAAAACAGCGAAATTTGAAGGCATATACCCGCGCATGTACAGAAGCATAATAACTACAAAAGAGGGAAAGAGGCACAAAGCAATACTCGATAAAATGGTCACAACCTTCGAGTGCCCGGAGTGCCACGGATCACGTGTCAGCGACAAGGTGAGAAGCTGTCTTATAAACGGCAAAAATATTGCGGATGTGACGGCAATGTCAGTTCCCGATGCCATTTCATTCATAATGTCCATAACAAATCCCATTGCCGGAGACCTTAAAAAGGAACTGGCGAGGCGCCTCAAAGCCCTTGAGGAGATAGGACTCGGCTACCTCTCTCTCAGCAGAGGTACTTCTACTCTCTCAGGAGGAGAGGCTCAAAGGATAAAAATAGCAAAATATATAAATTCCGCTCTCACAGACATGGCTTACGTCCTTGACGAACCCAGCGTAGGACTTCATCCAAAGGATATAAGCCGCCTTAAAAACTCCCTTTTGCGCCTGCGCGACCACGGCAACACTATCATGATAGTAGAGCATCATAAAGAAGTAATAAAGCTCGCAGACCACATTATAGACATGGGGCCCGGTGCGGGAAGAGACGGAGGAGAGGTAGTCTTTGAGGGCACATATGACGAGCTGCTGGCATCAAATTCTCTGACAGGCAAAATGCTTAAAGTAAAAGGCGGCTTCAAAAAAACTCTGCGCGAAGCCAATGAATGGTTCTCCGTCAATAACGCATCTCTCCACAACCTCAAAAATATCTCAGTCAAACTGCCGAAAAATGTTATGACGGTCATAGCGGGAGTCGCCGGCTCCGGCAAAAGTTCGCTGATGGAGTCATTCCAAAAGTCATGCGGTGAGGAGATAATCTTTATAGGACAAAAAAATATAGGGATAAATCTGCGCTCCACTCCCGCAACATACCTCGACATCGCAGACCCGATAAGGGCGATTTTTGCAAAAGAAAACAACGTATCGGCCGCATATTTCAGCTTCAACTCAAAAGGAGCATGCCCTTCCTGCGGAGGCAGCGGAGTAATAGTATCGGGCATGGCTTTCATGGATTCGATAGAGACAATCTGCGACGAGTGCGGCGGCAAAAGATACTCAAAAGAGACAATGAACTTCAAATACAAGGGAAAAAATATTTCTGAAGTAATGGACATGACAGTAAATGAGGCTTTAGATTTTTTCAAAGGGGAAAAGTTTACAGACAAACTGGAATCCCTGAAGAAAACCGGGCTTGGCTACCTGCACTTAAACCAGTCCATGACTACTCTTTCCGGTGGAGAGCTTCAGAGAGTAAAATTGGCCTCCCAACTTTACAGAAAGGGATCAATATTTATATTGGACGAACCGACAGACGGCCTCCACTTGGATGACATAAAGACCTTAATGAAACTCTTCAACGAAATGACCGACGCAGGAAACACATTATTCTTAGTAGAACACAGCATAGACGTAATGAAAGAAGCCGACTGGATAACAGAACTCGGCCCAGGCGGAGGAGAATCCGGCGGATACCTGCTATACAGCGGCACCCCAAAAGAAATACTAAAGTGCGAAAAATCCGTAACAAGCAGGTACATAAAAGAAAGCCTGCCGGAATAACAAAAGAACGGAGCAAAGATTGGCCAAACCGAGATTGAGCTGAGGACAATTGCCAAACAATCTGCGGGCAAGGGCAAACTATTGTCAGACTCAAGAAAAACATGATTTAAAGTGTAGGTTTCTCAAACCTGCGTTACAGTACATGCAAATAAGCTTTCAAAGTTTCCCGAGGAGATTTCCAGTTAAGGAGTCTCATCGGGAAATTATTATATTTGCGGCAATAGAGAGCCAGCTGTTTATTAAGCACTGTTGAAGGCACTATATCCCGCAGCATTTGAAGCGGCGAAAAATGGGCCTTTTCGTAACCTGCGCTATATACTTTGAGAATTAAGATTATCAATAATGTTTGATGGCAGAATGCAGGAGTAAGGTTAGTAACCTTTCTTGGTCTAAAAAACGTCTGATGCCATATTGACATCGGACGTTAAGCAGGTCGATAATCACTGCCTATAGGGGGTGGCAAAATTCCCTTATTAAATTGGATTTTTCACAGATGGTTTGTATTTACAGAGATAATTTCACAGGCCCACGGCCCCCTGTCGATTATGCTTGGCGCTATAATCTTAACAGCTCGCTGTCGGGTCTGCCGCTTTTTCCTATTGATGCAGCATTGGCATGGTAAACTTACATTGATTTTGGTGACAAAAAGTTTTGGTTCCATATTGGAGGTGCTGAATGTGACAAGGTGTGATTCCGATAAAAAGAAGATTCTGCTTTTAGCAGTCAGCTTTTTCCTCGTTTTCGGCTACTCAAACATTTCTTGCCTGCTTCCCTTATATTATATACATTATGGATTTTCCGTTTTTTTGTCAGGTCTGCTTGTCTCTTCATATTATATTGCTGCGTTATTATTCAGGCTGCCGCTTGCGAGTTTTCTGATTCAGCATGGATTTCGTAAGACATTTGTCATAGGCGGTGCTCTTACAGTAATCGGTTCCTTGTGGATGATTTTTGCCGGCGGATCGTTTATATGTGCATTTTCTGCACGTTTCATGTTAGGTGCAGGATCCGCATTTACACAAATCGCCCTATCTACTTATCAGTCAATGACATTTGAAGGAAGTAAGAGAGGACTTGCGTTCTCGCTCATTATGGCCGGAGGCCTTGCGCCAATGATGACAGTGCTGCCATTTTGTGACTGGCTTCTCTCCCAGCATTATTATGACATTTACATTGTTGTACCGTTATTTTTAAGTGTAGGAGCCGCTTTGCTAACTGTCATTTTGATAAAAACTAACGATGTTCATCTGGACTCGTCTCTGGTATCACATAACCCTTATAAGGGACTTATGCAATGTTTCAGAGTACCGGCACTCACCTTAGGGCTCTTCTCAATATTGCTTTTTTCCGTGGTGGATGCAGCTGCAACATTTATTTCTCCCGTTACTGAAAGTTTCGGGATCATGGCATCATATTTTCTTTCCACAAACGCTGCGATTGGTGTCTTTATAAGGCTCTTTTTCTGCAAAGTTCTTGACAAGTATCCGCGCCGCATTTTATCAGCTCCGCTGATCGCCGTAATGTCCCTAACAATTATATTCGCCACAATAAGTCCAAGTAAATGGACTTTAATCGTCCTTGGAATAATATTCGGGATATGCATGGGGTTTGGTTTTCCCCTTCACCTGGCTCTCGTTGCTGATTATGCACCTAAAAATCTCCAAGCCCAAGCAGCTTCTCTGATGTGGTTTCTTTACGCAATGGATTTCGCTATGGTCCCAATGGTGACCTCGGCACTTTCAAGTTTATCCTCACCAGTGACGGCATTCCGCATTATTTCTTTATTGGTCCTTGCCGGTTCTGCGGTAGTATGGAACGGTTGGCATCGTCTCGGCTAAGGATGTTATTTTTATCAGTATTATAATGAGATATATGAGTATCATAGAGAATAATGTTAAGAATGAATATGGCTCTGTTTATACTTATCTGCTTCCGGTGCATTCCTTGTCTCAATATTGGCGTTCCAGCAGCGCTTAGAGCTATAATCCTTCAAGTTTCAAATAACTAATCTATGCGGACAAAACGCCCAACCTGTCTTTAGATGTTATAATGCTGCCAAAGATGCTCCGACTTTTTCTCACAGATATCATTGCACGGAGGAATCGCCATGAATTTGAAGTCCGGTGTTTATGAGCAGCTTATCAATAAATCTTTGCGTCGGGAGTTAGGATCTCTTCCCGATGCAATTGTGCGAACCAAAAATCTTGACGGTGCGGAGTCCCCTGTTATCTTGGCCAAGTATCTGTGCGAAGTTTTGCGGGGAGCTCTTGCCGATATTGACTGCTCCGATGATGATACTAAGGCAAGGATAGACTTTGCCAATAAAATTATTTCCGCCATTGCCAAGGAGAGCGGCGCGGAGGATTTTTCTTCCCTTGAGCTCGATGTCCCGGCGGAAGAGCTGACAGCCTGTATAAAGAGCGAGAACAGCATCTATGCTCTGTACCCTAATAATGAGATACCACGCCCAAAGACTTCGCTTGCAGAGAGCTCTCTTTTTACCGGCTCTGAGAAGGAGCCGCCTCTTTTCAGCGAGCTGAAAGCTGAGATTAAGTCCTGCGACAGAATAGACATGCTTGTCTCTTTTATAAAGTGGAGCGGGCTCAGGCTCATTATAGACGAGCTGGAAAAGTTTACTCAGAACGGCGGACGTCTCAGAGTTATTACGACTTCTTACATGGGAGCAACTGACGCGAAAGCTGTGGAGAAGCTGGCGTCCCTGCCGAATACGGAAATTATGATTTCCTATAACACGGCTTCGACAAGGCTTCATGCGAAGGCTTACCTTTTTGCGCGCGATACGGGCTTTACAACGTCTTACATAGGCTCATCGAACATTTCAAAAGCGGCTCTTTCAAGCGGGCTGGAGTGGAATTTGAAGGTTACTCAGAAGGATATGCCCCAGACGATAAAAAAGGTTAGCGCGACTTTTGAGAGCTACTGGAACTCTCCCGATTTCACAAAGTATAGTAAGTCTGATAAAGGTAAGCTGGAAGAAGCTCTTGCTTACGAGAGAACGCGCGGAAATTCCTCTTCTTTGCAGGGCTGTAATTTTGACATTATTCCCTATTCATATCAAAAAGAAATATTGGACAAAGTAGAAGCGGAGCGCGCGATTCACGGGCGGTACCGCAATCTCATAGTTGCCGCCACAGGCACGGGAAAGACGGTAATTTCTGCTTTTGACTACAAGCGCTATCTAAGGGAGAATCCCTTAAGCCCCTGCCGCCTGCTCTTTGTCGCTCACAGAGAAGAGATTTTGGAGCAGAGTATTTCGTGCTTCCGCGGAGTTCTGAAGGATCAAAATTTTGGAGAGCTCTTTGTCGGCTCTTACAGGCCCGACAGCCTGGAACACCTCTTTATCTCCGTCCAGAGCTTCAATTCGGCAGATATGACATCAAAGACATCCGCAGACTATTATGACTTTATAGTGGTGGACGAGTTTCACCATGCCGCCGCTCCTACATATAAAAAGCTGCTCGACTACTACAAGCCCCAAATTTTGCTGGGGCTGACTGCCACTCCCGAACGCATGGACGGACAGAGTGTTTTGGAATATTTCGGAGGCAGAATAGCGGCTGAGATACGCCTGCCGGAAGCGATAGAGAGAAAACTTCTGTCGCCGTTTCAATATTTCGGCGTCACCGATGACGTGGACTTAACCTCCCTGCGCTGGACGCGCGGCGGCTATGACAGGTCGGAGCTTTCAAACCTCTATACAATGTCAAGGGCTGTGGCGGAAAATCGCGCAGTCCACATAGCTCTCTCCGTGGAAAAATATGTTACGGATATCGGAGCGGTGAAGGGGCTCGGATTCTGCGTCTCCGTCGAACATGCCAAATTTATGTCGGATTTTTTCAATTCCTGCTCCGTTCCGTCAATATCGCTCCACGGCGGCTCTTCCGAGTCCGAAAGAGACGAAGCGAAGAAAAAACTCGTCACAGGCGAGATAAAGTTCATCTTCGTCGTCGACCTTTACAACGAAGGCGTTGACATACCGGAGATAAACACTGTCCTATTCCTGCGCCCTACTGAGAGCCTCACAGTCTTTTTGCAGCAGCTCGGGCGAGGACTGCGCCTTGCTGAGGATAAAGAGTGCCTCACCGTGCTCGACTTTATCGGACATGCAAACAAAAGATACAACTTTGAAGACAAATTTGCCGCTCTGCTCTCAAACACGGATAAGAATGTGGAAAAAGAGATTAAAGAGGGCTTTGCCTCTCTTCCGAAAGGGTGCTTCATACAGCTTGAAAAGAGAGCAACGGAATTTGTTCTGGAAAATATAAGAAGCTCTCTCTCCAATATTCCCGAACTTGTGCGCAGAATAGCCTCATTTGAAGAAGATTTCGCCGTTCCTCTTAATCTTGCAAACTTTATCAATGCTCTCAAAATAGACGTCAGGCGCATATATTTAAGAGAGAGTAACTTCGCACGCCTCTGTGTAAAGGCCGGAAAGAGGGAGAATTTTGCCGAGGATGCGGAAGTAACTCTGAAAAGAGCTTTCGCAAGAATATGTTCCATAAACTCCCTTGCGTGGATAAAATTTCTGCAAAGATTTTTTGATAACCCTGCCCCAACCGATATCAACGATATGACACAGAACGAAAAAAGAATGCTCCTCATGTTTCACTACACAATATGGCATAAACTTCCCGAAGAGTGCGGCTTTGCAGATGCGGCAGAGAGCTTGGAAACTCTGAAGCTCTGCCCCGTGATGCTCCATGAGCTGACGGAACTTTTGGCATATCTGGCAGACAAAATAGACTTTGTCGGCAGACAGATAGACCTCGGCTATGACTGCCCTCTGGAACTTCACTGCTCCTACACGAAAGACCAGATACTCTTGGCTTTCGACCACAAAAATCCCGCAAGCGTCCGAGAAGGCGTCAAATACCTGCCCGATAAAAAGACCGATCTGCTCTGGATGACACTCAATAAATCGGCAAAGGATTACTCTCCGTCAACCATGTATGACGACTACTCCATCAACGCGGAACTTTTCCATTGGCAGAGCCAGAGCACGACAGCCGAAACTTCCGTTATGGGGCAAAGGTACATCAGCCATGCGAACACGGGAAACAAAATACTCCTCTTCGTGAGAGAGTACAAAAAAGATGCCGCTGAGACAGCTCCCTACACTTACATGGGCCCGGTCCAATACCTGAAACATGAGGGAAGCAAACCGATGAATGTCACATGGAAGCTGGAAAACGAGATACCTGCCAAATATCTGAAAAAGACAAACAAACTCGGAGTGGCATAACACTTCATCTGCTTTTTCAGCCGACTGCCAATTGTTGCTCACAGTTTGTC
>CAYRAI010000030.1:0-28444 GCA_964422205.1 uncultured Synergistaceae bacterium
GAACAACAAAAACTATAATTATACTTGATAGTTTTGCAGTGTCACAGTATGATGTTCATGGAGGGGATAGAATGTCACAAGATGAGATGCTTTCGATAAGCGAGTTTGCCAAATTGTCCGGTGTTTCCCGTTCACACCTTCTTTATTATGATGATCTTGGCATTCTGAAACCAGCAGGGCGTGCCGATAACAATTATCGTCTCTACAGTTACAGGCAGCTGGAGCTCATAGAGGCCATACTCGTGCTGAGAGGCATGGGACTTTCGCTTGAAGAGGTCAGGGCTCACATTTGCAATCGTACGCCTGAAAACACTCTTAAGCTCTTTGAAACTCATATCTCCTTGCTTGCCGAAAAGATTGACAAACTGCAGCATTTGAAATGCTCTATTGAAAAATATGCCGCTACAATTCGACTCCACAAGGATATTAAACCACCGCTGTTTACCTTGGAGCTTCGTGGCAGCGAGAGTATTTATATGGGGCGCATGTGCGGCGCAGCTCCAAATGCAGATTATAGCCACCTGCATGATTTTGTGAGAGAGTGCAAGTCAAACGGCATAAATTTTGCGGTGCAGATGGGGCAAATTGTGTTCAAAGAATCAGCGCTTAATGGTGAATGGAATGCACCCGGATGTATGTATGCAAAAACTGACAGAGGTTCGGACAAGATTGAAGAGGGTGTGTACGCTAACATCTACGAATTAAGCCATGATTATTTTGACGACAACAATTTATACTACGAAAAGTTTATGTGCCGCTTAAAAGAAGAAAACCTTGAACTTTGCGGTAATATCTACATAGAATATCCACTTGACGAACTTTCGGAGAATAATCCGGAAAAACATCTTGTCAAAATATTTGCACCTGTCCGCCAAAGATAGATAAATTCACACCTTGAGTATAAAGCAGCTTTATACTTTATTATGCTTACTGTGGCATAGTGTGCCGCAGAGAGCATGATAAAGGAGATAGTTGCTGATGGATGGAGATAAAGGGCGTACCGCTGTGCGAAAGAGTATACGTTTGTGCCTAGGCGCGGCAACCACTTTGTTGTTTTGCTGTGCTGTTCTTTTGTTTTATCGCGGTGAGGTCAGCCGCCCAGCGGAGGAGGCTGTCGATCAAGCGTTGGAGAGCGCGCCTTCCGTCGTTTTGGAGCCGGCTAAGGCAGCTGTGTTAAACAACGGGAAAAGGTACGTTGGCAGGGTTGAGGCAATAGGGTCAGTGAATATCAGACCGCAGGTGGCAGGCGAGATAGAGAAAGTTCATTTTACCGAAGGCTCGTTCGTTCGCGCCGGAGATATACTTTTTACACTGGATGCAAGGCTGTACGAGTCAGCTGTGCTGCAGAGGCGCGCCGAGCTTGCCAAAGCAAAAGCCAGCCACATTCAGTCTGTGCGATACTATGAACGTCTAAAAAAAACTGGGCCCAGGGCCGTAGCAAAAACAGAACTTGAGCAAGCGGAGAGCGTGATGCTTCAGTGCGCGGCAGACATGGAGAATGCCCAAGCCTTGCTGCGCATTGCAGAGATTGATTACGAACATACAAAGATAAAGGCTCCTATCTCCGGCAAAATTGGGGAGGCCGGCTTCACAAAGGGAAATTATATTACACCTCAAGAGAGCATCCTCGCAAATATAACGGAGACTAACCCTATAAGAATTTCATTCTCATTACCTGACCAAGAATATGTTAAGCAGCGCAAAAAAGGGCAGGACGACAGCCGTCGCACGGCAGATATTTTTCTTGCGGACGGAAGCGCGTACCGGCATGAGGCGAGGTGGGATTTTGAGAGCAACAAAATGGATGCGAAAACCGGAACAATACTCACGCACCTTAAGGTAGAGAACGGCAAATCAATTCTTGTTCCCGGTGCGATGGTAAGCGTTGCCATAAAGCAGCCTGCGGTTGAGAGCGTCGTTGTGCCGAATACCGCGGTGATGACAGATGAAAACGGTGATTATGTTTATGTCGTGACGAGCGGCGACATCGCAAACCTGCGTTATCTCACATTGGGCGAACGCACCGAGAGAGTTGCGGCGGTCGTGCGGGGGCTTCAAAGGGGCGAGAAGGTAGTAGTCCAGGGTGTTCAGTCGGTACGCGCCGGCGAACGGGTGAATCCTGTCTCAGCAGAGAGCGGCGGAGCTGATTAGCACATGCTTGCCAAATTTTTTATCGAACATCCAAGGTTCGCAACTGTCATATCTGTCATACTTATGATCTCAGGCCTCTTATCGGCGAAGAGCCTTGCCGTAGCGCAATATCCTGATATGGCTCCACCGGAGATATATGTCATGGCCTCCTATCCAGGCGCCGACGCGGAGACGCTTGAGAAGACGGTTGGGATCCCGCTTGAAAAGGCGATAAACGGCGTTGACGGCATGGTCTCCATTACCTCTACCTCAAACAACACAGGATCCTATACTCTCACGGCCTCATTTGAGACTGGTACAAATCCGGACATGGCTCTGGTCAAGGTGCAGAACAGGATACAGCAAGTATCATCGCAGCTCCCGCAGGCTGTCTCCTCAAATGGTATTACATGCGAGGTCAGTTTTGCCGGCTCGCTGGGATATTTTGCCCTTGTCTCTCCAAAGCGAACAAAGAATGAGCTGTTTCTCAATGAATATGCGCTGAACAACGTTGTTACAAGGCTGAAACGAGTCCCCGGCGTTGGCAAGATAGATGTATATGGTTCCGTATACAGCGTCCGCGTCTGGCTGAACCCGGAACGCCTTGCCTCTGTGGGATTGGGCGGGCTGGATGTGGCAAGCGCAATATCGAACCAAAACAGACAGGCCTCAATAGGAATCGTCGGCGGCGCCCCGGGAGCACAAAATCGTTCGCAGGTCTATTCCCTCACGGCAAAGGGACGGCTGAAAAATGTTAAGGATTTTGAGGAGATAATAATCAAGAGCGGCGGTGAAGGAGGACTCGTGAAGCTGCGCGATGTGGCGCGAATCGAACTTGGCTCCGAAGCCTATAACTATATCAGCACAATAAACAATTCACCCGCCGCCATCATATCAATTTCTCAGTCGGCAGGCTCGAACGCACTGGACGTTATGCGCGGCGTAAAAGAGGCTTTAGCTGAGATGGAGATTTCTCTGCCCGAGGACACTGCATTCGTAACGGTTTACGATTCGACAGAGATGGTGACGGAGGCCATTCGAGAGATACTGATGACGCTTCTCCTCACATTCCTGCTCGTCGCATTCGTATGTTATCTATTTCTGCAAAACTGGAAAGTAGCAATGATTCCTGTAGCTGCAATTCCGGTCTCAATACTTTCAGCTTTCATCGGGCTTAGAGCGTTTGGGTTCAGCATCAACACTCTCACCCTCTTCGCGCTGATACTGGTAGTCGGCACAGTGGTTGATGACGCGATTATAGTAGTCGAAAGGGTAATGTTCATAATGGAACGAGACGGCAAAAACTCTTTCGCAGCTACCTATCAGGCGATGCAAGACGTTTCGGGGCCAATGATTGCCACGACTCTGGTATTTCTCGCGATGTTCGCCCCTGTTGCATTTATGGAAGGAATGACCGGCGTTATCTATCGCCAATTCGCAGTGACAATCTCTCTTTCTGTCATATTCTCGCTCATAGTGGCGCTGACCGTCAGCCCTGTCATGTGCGCGTACATACTCAGCAAAAAACAGCCCCAGCCGATCAAGTTGCTTGAGCTGTTCTCAAAGGCACTTGACTCATCCAGAGATTCCTATGTCAGGCATTCTATGGCTATAGCACGCAAGCCATGGCTAACTCTCTTGCTGCTTGCAGCTGCAGTTGCAGCCTCTCTCACCATGGCATCCACTGCTCCAAAATCCTTCATACCGGATGAGGATCAGGGAATGATTGACGTATCAATACAGCTTCCCGAAGGTGCGACATCAAACAGAACGGAGGCTGTTGTACATAAACTGGCGAAAGCTATTGGAACAGTTCCGGGCGTTAGGGAGACAATGAATATAGTCGGCTTCAACGCAATGGACGGTGACGGTGAAAATATGGCATCCATCGGAGTCATGCTTGACCACTGGTCGAAGAGGGGAGAGAAGGATAAAAGTGCAAAAGCCATAACTGAACGTATACAAGAGATAACTTCAGGAATTCCAGAAGCTCAGATAAATGCGTTCGCCTCATCATCCGTCTCGGGTGTCGGAAAGGCAAGCGGGCTGGAATTCTGCCTGCAGGCCACGGCAGAAGCGGAGGAAAAAGAATTTTCAAAAGTTGTAAGCCTGCTTATCAAAAAACTGAACGACTCGCCTGTGATCGACTCCGCATTTACCACATACAACGCGAACACCCCGCTGCTCTATCTCGACATAGACAGGGAAAAAGCTGAGATGCTTGGCGTGTCGGTCTCAGCCGTATTTGATACGCTCCAGTCATACTTTGGCGAAGCCTATGTCAACGACGTGAACATAGGTTCACAGTCAAACAAGGTCATACTTCAGTCAGATTGGAACTTTCGCAGCATGATGGATGATGTACTGCGGATAAACGTTCCCGCAGGCGGAGCAAGCGTTCCGATAAAGAGTTTCGCTTCGCTGAAAAAGGTGCTAATGTCAAGGAGCAAGTCGCGCTACAACCTCTATCCGAGCGCCTATATCAATGCCTCTGCCGCCTCCGGCTTCTCCACAGGTCAAGCCATGGAAAAGGCTATAAAGCTCGTGAAAGAGCTTCCTCCAGGTTACAAGCTGGAATGGTACGGCATGACCAGCCAGGAACAAAAGGCCGGAACACAGATAATTTGGCTCTTCTTTGTTGCGCTCCTCTTTGGCTATCTTTTTCTAGTCGCACAGTATGAAAGCTGGTTCGTCCCATTTGCTGTAATGGTCTCATTGCCTGTGGCCTTTTTCGGCGCACTGCTCGGCATAATGGTCATGCGCATATCCATGAGCGTATACGCGCAGCTTGGCATACTTGTCTTGGCCGGACTTGCCGCTAAAAATGCCATACTCATAATAGAATTTGCCCAGGAAGAGCACGAAGTGCGCGGAGTCCCTATACTTGAATCGGCGGCTGCGGCCGCGCATGAGCGCTACCGCGCTGTTTTAATGACCGCCTTTACCTGTGTATTCGGAGTTCTGCCCATGCTTTTCGCTACAGGCGCGGGAGCTGTAAGCCGCGTTCACGTTGGAACGACAATGTGTTTTGGAATGGCGGTATCAACTATCTTTGGCATATTTATCATACCGGGGCTGTACGTAGTTTTGCAAAGTGTTAGGGAGAAGTTAAAAGATATTACAGGTTTGAAATTCGACAAACCAGAGTGGGAGGCAAAATCCTAATGACATGCATTAACAAGAAAGAGACGGACATAAGTTTCGGAATTGTCATGGAAAGCGAATACGGCTTATTCAGGCAAGATGTGAAAGATATCTTTGCAATAGCTGTGTCGGAAGAGTTTGCTGATAAGGACGAGGATATAATATCTGACGAGGATATCAACAAATCCCTCTATGCCTGCGACAGCCTTGTCCTCAACATTACTTTGAATCACAAAAAGATAAGAGGAATAATAGTAAGAATCGATGAAGCAGGACGGCATGGCGTCCTTGAAATATTGTACCTCTATCAGGAGTATCATAACAGGGGGCTTGGGCAAACTGTACTAGAGCATATTGAGGATAGATTCCCAAAAGTACGGAAGTGGGAGTTGATTACACCTTATTTTGAAAAAAGGAATATTCATTTTTATGTCAACAAATGCGGTTTTCACATAGTTGAGTTTTTTAACCAGTATCACTGCGGTTCGGCATCTTATGATCCGGAGGAGAAGCACAAAGGAGAATATTTCAGGTTCGTAAAGGTGATGAATTCTTAGACTCTATCTAAGAAAACACTGACTATATACACTATCTGATAAAACTATTGGCGGATTGATGAACTGATAAGTTCGATTACAAAAATCAAAGATTTTCTGTATTGCCTAGACATGGTAGGTAGCCACAATCCGTGTATATTGTGACGGTTGGGGGGGTGAACTTCGTTTGGTCAGGTTTTTTTGTCCGCATCGCCCAATCAGCACTATTTTCCGCACACGGTTTTCTTTTCATCACAACACATCCGTAAAATTTATTAGGCCAAATTCAACCACCTGAAATCACTGTTTTACTTTATTGCCGGGCATACATGCCCACATTAAGATTAGTGTCTGTAAGTGAAATCTATGATAATTCACGGTACACAACAAAGTTACAACAAATCGAAGTACGTACTCTCCTTCCGGTTTAGGCAGAGCATTACGTCAGCATTTGGGTGAATAAAAATCGGAACCGCCTGTTTGTCGGCGGTTCCGTTGTGTTTTAGTCTAGATCGTTCTTTTTGATGTGCTCTTCTATGTCTGCAAGTGAGACTCGTGTGAGTTCTGCTCTCGGCAGAGAGCTTAGTATTTCCCAGGACATGTCCAGTGAGTAGCCTATTTCCCGTTCTTCCTCTTTGCCCTGCTTTAGGAATTTCTCTTCAAAGAGGCGTCCGAAGCCAAGTGTTGCTTTGTCGCTCTTTGAAAGTTCGTCTTCTCCGACGACTCCCGCCAGTGAGCGAACTTCCTGCACTCTGCTGTATGAGGCGAATAGCTGGCTTGAGACGTTAGGGTGGTCATCACGTGTAAAGCCTTTGCCTATTCCGTCTTTCATGAGGCGCGAAAGGCTTGTCAGGATGTCGATGGGAGGATAGATGTTCTTTGCGTCTAGGTCGCGTGAAAGCACTATCTGTCCTTCTGTGATAAATCCAGTCAGGTCGGGAATAGGGTGCGTGATGTCGTCATTGGGCATTGTGAGTATTGGAATCTGAGTAACGCTTCCTTCAATTCCTCTTACAACTCCCGCTCTTTCGTAGAGTGACGCAAGGTCGCTGTAAAGGTACGCAGGGTATCCCTTACGGCTCGGGACTTCTCCTGCTGCTACTCCGAGTTCGCGAAGAGCTTCGCAGTAGCTTGTCATGTCTGTAATTATGACAAGAACGTGCAGCCCAAGCTCATAAGCCAAATATTCGGCGGTTGAAAGCGCCATTCTGGGTGTTGCGATACGTTCAATGACAGGGTCATCCGCAAGGTTGAGGAATGTGACGATGTTGTTGCTGTGCCCCTTGGATGAAAGTTCCTGCGTAAAGAAGGCGGCGTCATCATGTTTGATTCCTATTCCAGCAAATACGACGGCGAAGTCGTCCGAGCCCATAATCTTTGCCTGTGTAGCTATCTGCACGGCAAGTTGATTGTGGGGAAGTCCGTTGCCAGAGAATATGGGCAGCTTCTGTCCGCGTATAAGTGTTGTCAGAGTGTCAATTGCCGATATCCCTGTATGTATGAAGTCTTTGGGATACTGGCGCGCCATGGGATTAAGAGGGAGTCCGTTAATGTTGACCCTCTTTCCTCCGAATATCTCGCCGCAGCCGTCTCTCGGTTCTCCGAGACCGTTGAAAGTTCTTCCGAGCATGTTTTTGGAGAGGTGCACTTCAAGAGGGCGCCCCAGAAATTTTAGTTTTGTCGTATTTGGAACAAGGTCTTCTGTGCCGGTAAAAACCTGCACAAGAGTCGCTTTTTCACTGAGTGACTTAACCTGTCCGTGCCGTATGTTCCCTTTGCTGTCTCTGATATCTACAAGCTCGCCGTAGCCTACGCCGGAGACATTCTCGACAAGCACAAAGGGGCCGTCTATGTCCTTTACACCGATATATTCAGGCTGTGCCATGGGCTACTTACCTCCAAGTTTCTTTGTGCGTTCCGATGCCACTCTTTCAAGGTGGGCATCAATGCGCTTGCGTACACGTGTGAATCCGTCTTTGTCTTCGGGGTCAAGCTCGCGAAGGTGAGTTATTGCGTTGACGGAGTCGTCTTCCTTAATAAGGGAAATCGGTATACCCTTGCGGACGAGTTCCATTCCCTTATGGTGGAAGTCAATAATTAGGTCGAGTATCTCAAAGCCTTTTGCAGGAGGAGAGTAGGAGTCCTGGTTAAAGGAGTTCTGCTGAAGATATCCGTTTTTGATCAGGAAGGCTGTGAATGCAACGAGTCTCTGATCATCAGGAAGGACATCTTCTCCTACAAGCTTTATGACCTGTTGTACTTTTGTATCTTCCGCCAATATCTGGCGCACTTCGTCGCGGATATCGCCCCATCTCGGGTCTACATTCGTGCAGAACCATCCGTTGACCTCATCGGCATATTCGCTGTATGAGTCTATCCATGATATAGCCGGGTAGTGTCTTGCATTGGCAAGGTTCTTATCCAGTCCCCAGAAGCAGCGGATAAATCTCTTTGTGTGTCTTGTTACCGGTTCTGTGAAGTCTCCGCCAGGAGGTGAGACAGCTCCTATTACGCTGACGCTTCCGTTTTCTCCGCCGAGTGTGACAACTCGGCCGGCTCTTTCGTAAAATTCGGCGAGACGGCTGGGAAGATAGGCTGGGAAGCCCTCTTCTGCGGGAATTTCTTCAAGTCTTCCGGAAAGTTCGCGCAGAGCCTCCGCCCAGCGTGATGTAGAGTCTGCCATGATGGCAACGTCATATCCCATGTCGCGGAAGTATTCGGCTATCGTTATTCCTGTGTATATGGATGCCTCACGCGCAGCGACCGGCATATTTGATGTGTTTGCAATTAAAATGGTGCGTTCCATAAGAGGACGTCCCGAGCGCGGGTCTTCAAGCACGGGGAACTGTTCCAGAACGTCTGTCATTTCATTGCCGCGCTCTCCGCAGCCTATGTATATGACTACCTGGGCATCGCCCCACTTTGCAAGCTGATGCTGAGTGACTGTCTTTCCTGTTCCGAAGCCTCCAGGGATACATGCAGTGCCGCCTTTGGCTATTGGAAAGAGTCCGTCTATAACTCTCTGCCCGGTTACAAATGGCTCGTTGGGTAGGAGACGTTCTCTGTATGGTCTCGGAGTCCTGACAGGCCAGCGCTGAATCATCGGGATGGATATCTCTCTTCCAAAAGCATCCTTCAGGCGCGCTATGTCTTCCGAAGCCTTATGTTTGCCTTTGCTTATAATCCATGTGATTTCTCCCTCGATACCGAGAGGAGCCATGATCTTATGAAGCAGAAGAGGTGTTTCCTGGACGGTCGCTATGACCATGCCCGGAGTAATGAGATCTCCCGGCTTTGCGGTCGGAGTTATATCCCATACTTTGTCGCGGCTTATCATATTGACTGTTGTGCCAGGAGATATGTACATGCCTTCGCGCTCAAGGAGAGAATCCAGAGGACGTCCTATTCCGTCAAAGAAGCTGCCTATAAGTCCAGGCCCTATTTCTATCGAAAGAGACTCGCCTGTGCCGATAATTTTTTCGTCAATGCGGAGTCCGTCTGTATCCTCATAGACCTGTATTGTAGCGTTGTCGTTGTCCATGCTTATGATTTCGCCCATAAGCTGTTTCGGCCCTACCTTGACTACTTCACGCATGGCGAAGTTTCTCATTTGGGCAGCCTTGATAACAGGACCGTTTACATACGAAACGACACCATTTTTCGGCGGAATATTGTTATGTTTTGCCTCCAAATCAATACCCTCCTAAAGCAGCGGCAGGAGCCGTTCGGCTAAAGTGTCCGCCATCTCCTGTGTTAAGCTCTGCCAGTCCAAGTTTACCTGTCTGCGGTTGTCACTGGTTAAAACCCAGCATCCTCCGAGAATAGGTGCCGGTTCCGGATCAAAACTAATCTGAACGTCCGGAATCAGTCTCTTAACGTTGCTCAAAATTTCGTCAGAAAGATTTAAGTCAACTGCCGAAAGTTTGAGTTTTAGTTCATCCGCTCCTTTAAGAGAGAATACGGCCTCAATACACATGCCTGTAAGAATGTCGGCGTAGTTTTCTCTGTCTCTTAAATGGACAAGCTTATCCTGTAATCTTCCGAGAGCGTCTGAAAGAATACGATTTTGGAGGCGCAGTGTCTCCGTAGATTTTTCTCTTTCAGCGGCCAGTATCTGTCTGCGTCTGATGTCCTCAGCTCTTTTGCGTGAATCCTGAAGTATCAGGTTTGTCTCTCTTTGCAGCCTCTCCGTCTCTTTGATAACCCAGTCATCAGCTTCACGGTGAGCGGATGCTATTACTGTCCTTTTTTCTTTATCTGCTCTGTCAAGAATTATGTCTCTGAGAGCTCCGATCTTTTCGCTTGAAACTTCTTTCATCACATTTTCACCCCAATGGCTTCCTGTACGTATCGGGTCAGAAAATCGGGACCCCTTTTAGTACCGAATCTGTCAGGTATCTCTACTACCAGAGGCAGTTCTCCTCGTTCTCTGAGCTGCTGTATTATCTCCGGTGCCATCTCTGCCGCTTTTTCCGTTATAGCGAGTATTGCAAGGTCAGGTGTCTTAAGCGCCATATCTATCGCGGCAAATGTTTCATCGGATGTGTGAACGAGGCACCCCTGTATGCCGGCAAGTCTCATGCCGACAAGCGAGTCGTGGTTGTCGCTCACAAGAAAAGCTTTCATGACAGCTTTCTAACTCTTATATACGGCCAAGGATAAGGAGAGATACGATAACACCGTAAATCGCGATACCTTCTGAAAGGCCGAGGTAGATAAGAGTTGTTCCAAGCATTTCTGGCTTTTCGCCGACAAGTCCGAGTGCCGCAGAACCAACGCTTGCAACCGCAAGACCTGCTCCAAGGCAGGCAAGGCCTGTTGAAAGGGCAGCTGCAATGAAGCCCATTCCTGCTCCTGAACCTAGCGGAGCTGCAGCTGCTTCCGCAAATGCTGGATGAGTCGTAAGGGATATTACCGCGCCTGAAAATACGAGAAAGGATGAAATTCCCAAGCTTGCCGCATATACTGCACGGCTGCCTTTGTAGCCTTTGCGCTGCATAAAGTATCCTATTCCGATCATTGTTGCCACTGCACCACAGCAAATTGTCAATCCGAACATTTAAAATCCACTCCTTAAGTAATTGTTTTACATATTTTGTTTTTAATAATTACGCCGCTGTCCCTTGTTTGATTTTGTATGTTATTAAGTCTACTTGGATACGGATGTCGCTTTCGAGCCGTCTTTTTGCCACCCTACAGGCTTGAACGCGCTTCCACCTCCCTTGTAGAATTTTCCAAAGAATTCGTAGTATTCGAGCCGCAGTGTCTGTATAAATACTATCAAACCCTCAAGGCACACTATTACAATGTTTCCGACTAACAATATGATTCCCTTCATTACTATACCGCCGGGCAGTGAATGAACCATTTCGGAGAGCATTATTACTGCCATTGACAGCCCTACGTGGTTTAGAGCAAATGCAGCAAGGCGGACAAACGAGGCAGTATTTGAAACGAATGACATAAGGTTGTGCATTATCTCAAAAATGTTTAAGACGACAGATTCTCCATGTTCTTTCTGATGCAGGAGGCATCTTGCGAGTACATCTCTGAATACCATTAGGAGCATCATAAGACCTATTCCGCCCCACATGATATTGGCCGCAATTTCTGATATTTCGGTCCCTGTCATGTATATTGCAGCAAGAGCAGCCATAGTCCAATATAGGAAAAGTCCTGCAAGTCCCTGCCCGTCAAAGAGCAGGCGTCCGAAGTCTCTGTTTCTGTACTGCTGTATCATGTTCAGTATAAGTCCCAAGCTTATCATGAATACACCGAGACATATCGCAATTATGAGCAGTCTGTTGGTGTCATGCATCGGAGAGAGCCATAGTGCCGGAATGATGTTTTCCAGTCCGAAAATACTGCCGTAAAGAGCGCCGAATACCATTGAGCTTATTGATGCAGATTTCATGACTTGTCCGAATGAGCGTTTCATTACTCCGCGTTTGACGAGGAATATTGAGGCTATGTAAATCATGAGCCCGTGACCAATGTCTCCGAACATGAATCCAAAGAACAATATGAATGATATAGCCACTATGGGTGACGGGTCTATCTCGCCGTAGGACGGCAGACTGTACATCGCGACAATATCCTGGAAAGCTCTGAATACAGGGCTGTTTCTCAGCAGAGTAGGGACTCTGATTCCGGAGTATGTTATGTCTTTTGTACTTTCTACCATTAAAGTTGTAAGAGGTGCTTCTTCTTCAACTGTTTTTTTGATAGACGCCAATGTATCTTCGGGAATCCATCCGGAAAGAACAAACATTCCGCTTACTTCTCCGCGTCCTTTGCAGACATCGTAGACTCTCTGCATTGTATAGAGCTGTGAGAAGAGCAGTTCATAGCGGTCTCTGTGTTCGCGGAGCATATCTTTCGCGGCTTTTGCAAGTCCTTTTATTGCTCTTTCGTGATTTGCAATTCGCTTCTTAACCAGAGACAGCGGGTCTTCGCCGACAAGCTGCTCCGATATTTCTTTTAAGGAAAATTCCTTAAAGTAAACAGCTTCCAGAAGTTTTTTTGTCGACTCGGAATATCCTGGGACTGTCATAACCAAAATCCACGTGTTGCCGTTTACGGATGTAAGTTCGCTTATTGCAATGGGAGATTCTTCTGCACTGTCAGTCAGCCTTTGATAATTTTCATTAGAGAGTCTTCCAAAATAGGCTTTAAGAAACTTGCCTTCGGCAAGTTCCGACGGAGCGAACTCTGTTCCTTTGAGAGCTTCGATGAAAAGCTTTGTGGCACGGAGAAGCTCGTCCTCTTCAACAAGCACTGCGCGTCTTTTGTCCCATATCTCAAGCCTTTTGGAGGCGCGGTGTACGAGTTCACGTGCGTTGGTAAGGGTAAAGTCCCTTGTCAAAGTGACTGGAGAAGGGTCTGGTATCATCTCTCCCGCCACTTTCCATACGCTTGAAACTTTTGAAAGCAGTTCATCGTACGGGTTCTCCGTCTCTGTTGTTACTTTGGAGCGGAGTGTTCTGTCGTTGACCAGTATATCCAAAGGTAGAGGCTGGAATCCACCCGTAAGCACCATCTGCCGTGCAACAGGCTCCATCTCAGCATTCGGACCTATCATGGTCAGAGCGACCATTTTCATTACTGCCATATGGGTTCACCCCCGCCGGTAATAGGTTTTACCAGATACGCCGCTGCGTTTCTGCGGTCGTAATCATAACGTACATCTTCTATAATCCTGATAACATCGTCGATTTCGTGACCCTTTAAAATGAAGTAGCTCATAGCTGTATGAAAGCCCGGCGATCCTTTCTGGAATATAGACATAGCCTTAAGGTAGTTAAAGCGCTTAATAGACATTTCAAGGGCGAGTTCTCTGTCTTCCTGCTCTAGTGCCGTTCTGAAAATTTCAGCGTAGAGGGGGAAGCTGGATTCAAAGTTGTCCAGTCTCTCTTCCCATGTCGAGCCTTTAGACATTTCTCTTAGGTGGTGAGTCTTGACCTTATACTTGACGGGAAGCATTCTTGTAAGAGTCTCTTCCAGCGTCATGTGATAATACCATGTGCATCTGTGAAAATGGTACAGGTTTATAAGGTCTATCCTTGTTCCGAAGAGAGGCTCAAGCATCTTTGCGGAGTAGCCGTCTATGGCTTTTAAATCATTGTAAAGCTCAGATTCGACAAGATTGTCAATTGCAAGCTCAAGGGAGAAAAGAGAATCCTCTCCGTTCAGGAGCCTTCTTACTGGTTCTTGAATAACTTTGTAATATTTAGTTTCTTTAAGCGCTTCCAATGCTTCTGAGTAGTCTCTGCTGTTTAAAAGCAGGTCATAGGAGAGCTTTGACCCCGGAATGCTGAAAAGCCTTTTTCTCATCACATCCCTTTCTACCCTTCTTGAACGGAGCCAGCGGAATATGCTTTTAAGATGCTCGGCTTCATACCAGCTAAGCCAGTCGCTGAACAGCTTGCGCTTCGGTCCTGCCAAATACGCCAGAAAAGCATCGGCTTCGGGAAGAATAGATGTACGGACTGCATTTTCCAGATCCACACGGTGTATAGTGGCCGAAGGCATAAACTCAAGGTCGTCCTGATAGCCTTCGGTCTGCCTTAAAAAGTCGGCTATTTCTGTTGTTGTGTTTAGGTTCAGCAGTCCCCAGTAGTCTTCCGATGTCAGAAGACGGCTGTAGAGTACATGGGCTTTGACACCTATTGCCGTTGCCTGCCCGTGTGTTGTGCTTGACAACTCTATACTCTCCTTTTGGATGTATAGCCTTCGGCGATTTCCGATACCATTGAATCAATAACCGGATCGGCGTTCTCTTCGAATCGTCTCTGCATCCTGGCGCGCTCTTCCTTGCCTAAGCTCGCTATCTGGTCGGCCTCTGTTCTGGCGGAGTTAAGAGCTGTTTCCATTATACCCTTGGCCTGCTCTCTTGCAGATGCCATCTGATTTGTTCGTTCGCCTGCAAACTTTTCCTGTGCTGTGCGGAGAAAACCGTCAGATTCATTTCTGGAATCATCGACTATTCTCTTTGCTTCAGATTCAGCTCCAAGGAGAACGGCAAGCACTTCCTGCAGTGTACTCATTCCTATAACCTCCGGTAAATAGAACTATTTTGTCTTTTTCTGAGCAAGTTTCATTCTTGTAAAGTCCTCTCTCTCGCCTTCTTCAAGGACATCAGAGATGAACCGTATTTCCGCCTTATTTGACGGAATAACAACCTTTTCGAGTGCGTTTACCCGCCTGTGGGTTTTTCTTATTTGAACTGCAAGGCGGTATACGCTCGTTTCTACCTCAGCCAACTGTGCCAGGAGCACCATAACTCTGCGAAACTGGGAGTATGCTGCATCCATTGCTCCGGACGAACCGTGAAAAGAATAGCTGGGAACAGTCTTGCTGCTGAGCGGGTCAATATCTGGAATTTCGACTCCCATAACTGAATGAAGTCTGACTGTTATCTCGGAAGTCAGAGGCACTGATTCTGAGATGTCTTCAACAGTGTCTATTCCAAGTGAGATATTTGCTTTCTGCAGAGCGTCGTAGGCATCGGCAAAAATACGCTCAACGTCATCCTGTATATTTTTTGCGGAATCGATAAAATGCACCAGTTCCATCATCAGAACTTGACGTTTTTGATCTAAAAGGTCATGCCCAGATTGAGCCATCTCCATGGAGCGGGTAAGTTTTACTAAGTTGCCGCGAGTTGGCGCAAGCTTTGTTGCCACGAGAACACCTCCTGATGATTGTATGTGTTTAACGTTTTTTAGTGCGCATTATCGAATAATATGCTAAATTAGTATAATTGCAATACACAACATAAAGCGATAGGTTTGTGCCCTATCTGAATGCAGTCATTCTAACTCTTAATTTACACGAAGTATAGGGGGTATTTCTACTCAATGTTTATTCTTTTTATAAGTGAAACTGAATTAAGCCGCGTACAGGGACTGTCCGCAGCAGGGGCCAATGTTGAGGTCCTTCCGTATACGGCTCCGGCCGATGCAGATATGCTGTTTTATGACAGACCTAAGGTTGTTGACGCAGTTCCTCTTGATCCGTTCGGACATCCGACTCCGGCCATTGTGACAAGGGCCGCCGTCATTGAAGGCGGATTTCCAGTAAAGGCTGTTAGAGTCGGAACTTCAGTCGCTCCGGCTGTGCCTTGTACCATGATTTCCGAAAATGTCGGACGCGACCCGAGAAAGTCTCCTTCTGTAGCTGATTGGGAGGATATCGCAAAAAGATCAGAGGAACTTGCTCGGGAACTTTCCAAGAGCACAAATAAATTTGTCATTGCCGAGTCTATCCCCGGCGGAACAACGACGGCATTGATGCTTTTGCGTGCCTTGGGATATGAAGGCAGTGTCTCTTCTGCCGGTCCAGTAAACCCGTTGTCAATGAAAGACGAAATATGGAAAGAGGTTGCCGCACGCCTTGGAATAAAGCAAGGAGGGCTAAAAGGCCAAGGGCTAAAAGCCGCTGCCGAGGTAGGAGATCCTATGCAGGTTGCCGTTGCATCATTTGTTGCGGCTTTGCCGAAAGATGCGTCTGTAACTTTGGCGGGCGGTACTCAGATGGCTGCAGTAGCGGCTCTCATACGCGACATGGGTGATATGAGGCCAATTGTTGTCGCTACGACAAAATATGTATGTGATGATAAGGTCGGAACCTTTATTCAATATGTAAATCAGATAGGTGTATATTGGTATGCAGCACCTCTCGATTTTTCAAAATCAAAGTATGAAGGACTTGCCGATTATGAAAGAGGATTTGTAAAAGAGGGCGTAGGTATGGGCGGAGCTGTAAGATACGCAATTGAAAACGGTGCTTCCATAGAAGCCATAATTGCACGGACTGAAAAACTCTACGAAGATATGGTCAATTAATAAACAGAGGGCACAGAGGATTATATTCTGTGCCCTCTGGATCTTTAGATTATTAAAAATTTTTCATTATGAAGTTAATTGCGCTTCCTGTCGCTATGGCCGATATGAGCATCAAAAGCGAGCTTTGAAGCATTCTTTTAGCCCCCAGTTCTTTCCAAAGAACAACAAATGTCGCTATGCAGGGGAATGTCATTGCAAGGACAACTACTGCCGTAAGTGTCTGTGCTGCTGTCAGGTGAAGCGGTATTAAGAGTCCCATTGCTATATCCTTGCGGAATATACCCATGACCACAGGGACTGCGGCAGCTGCCGGAAGTCCGAGAATGCCCTCAAATATCGGTGAAAGAAGATTTGCCGCTCCGGACAAAATGCCAAATGCCTCAAGCAGATTGACGAGAAGTATGCCTCCTAAAACAAGGGGCGTCGCTTCAAGCAGAAAGTCTTTTATGCGAAACCAAAGTTTGTTTCTCCATGCTTTTAGAGACGGCAGACGGTACGGAGGAATCTCCACTATTAATTCCGGACTGAAGCCTTTCAGCGTCAGATGCATTAATCGCCCCAAAATCAGCCACACAAAGAATAGAATGAGATATACTGCCGCCACATACCTGAGGCCGAACTCACCCAATGTCGCGGATAGCATTGCCTGTATGGAGACGCAGGGTATCCCAACTGATATCAAAGTTGCTGCTATAAAACGCTCTCTTTCGGACTCAAGCACCCTTGTTGCCAATATTCCCGGAACATTGCAGCCAAGTCCGAGCAGAGTGGGGATTATGGCATAGCCGTGTATTCCGAATCTGTGAAGCAGAGCGTCGAATATAACGGCAAGGCGCGGCAGATAGCCGAAATCCTCCAGAAAACTCAAAACGGCATAGAAAGCGATTATGTATGGCAGAACCATGCCGAACTCCACATAAAAGCCTGTAGAGAGCACACCGAGGCTCTGTTCGAGGTCGATAGCTCCGTTAATGAGTTTGCCTACAAGAATATCTCCTATATAAGTGCCGCCGAAAGAGGTATTCAGCTTCTCAAGCACAGGCATCCAGAATTTTTCAAAGATAGGGTCTGTGATATAGGTGATAATGCCCTCTCCGACGTATCTTATCGCTGTGAAGCTTGCCGCCAAAATCATCAGTCCCAAAAGCCCGCCCGCTAATGGACGGACGGAAATATCTTCGATTCTGTCCATAAAAGTGTGATGCCTGTGAGTGACAGTCTGAACTTTTGATATAATTTCGCCTATTATCCGCCATCTTGTCTCCTTATCCATAGGGGAGAACCTGCTGACGGAAGCGTCGGACATCTTTGCAATAAGGTCGCTTATGCCCTGTCCCGTCACTGCAACTGTAGGAACAATGGGCACTCCGAGCTTTCTTTCAAGAGCTTTTATATCGATAATTATTCCTCTGTGCCTTGCCTCATCAACCATATTAAGTGCTATGATCGTGGGCAGTCTGTGCTCCAGCACCTGCATCGCCATGACAAGGTTTCTTTCAAGGGCGGTCGCGTCTATTACCAGAATCACCCTGTCCGCACCCTCGTTTAAAATTCTGTGGGCAATCTCCTCGGCTTCATTGGTAGGGTCGAGAGTGTACGCACCGGGAACGTCAATAAGCCTTGCGCACTCGTTGTCATATACCATTGTGCCTTCCGTAAAGCCGACTGTGGTACCGGGGTAATTTGAAGAGAGAGCGTGAACGCCTGTAAGCCTGGAGAAAAAGACGCTCTTGCCGACATTGGGATTTCCCATAAGCAAAACCTTGCGGCATTCGGAGCCTCTGCCGCCCTGAGAATCTTTTTTACTGTTAAAGCAAAGCATGCAGTTTCTGCAGCTCATGA
The DNA here is from genome assembly GCA_964422205.1 of uncultured Synergistaceae bacterium. GTDB lineage: Bacteria > Synergistota > Synergistia > Synergistales > Synergistaceae > CAZNYN01. The sequence continues at coordinate 17,999 of CAYRAI010000030.1, forward strand.
GTTATAGGCAAGACCTTTCCGTATGTACGATAATATCGGATGCAATGCCGCAGGAAACGGCAAAATGCCTGCCGTCCAGCATAACCGTTACAGGGCCGCCGAAAGGCATCTCCGAAATTTTTTCTATCTTTTTGCCGGCGCGCAGTCCCAGCGCCTCAAGTCTCTGTCCGGCTTCCCCGTCGGGGACGCTCTCTATAACGGCAGATTCTCCGTCCTTTACCTGAGATAAATTCATCCTTCTGCTCACTCCGATTGTTCTCAATAGTTATCAATAGCTAATTTATTATGTTCCCAGCCTTCTATGTTGTCAAGGAAATAAGTGCCTAATATGCGCAGTGTCACGTTTTTACAATTGCCCGCTTTGGGCACTTATAGTAAACTGTAACAGCATATGAGTCATATAAGGGGGATAAAAAAGTTATGAGAAAATCGTTCTGCACCCTGCTGTTTTTATTTTTGCTTATGTTTACAGCAAGTGCGTGCGCCGCGCCTAAAACTGTCGCACTTCTTACGCCTAGCGAATCTTATGACTCTGATAACGGTTTTATAGACAGCTGCATTAACGGAGCCGAATATGCCCAGAAGCGTTATCATAACAAACTGAGTGTCAAAATATACAAACTCGGAGAGAACGGAAAAAGTCCGGAGGAACTTGTGAGAGCGGCAGCTTCGTCATCTGAGCTTATAATATCGGTAACGCCGGAGTATAATAAACCCTTAGCCGAACTCAGAAAGAGCGATAAAAATAAAATAATTGCCACTTTTGATCACATTGAAGCGGAAGGCATAAAAGAAATATATTTTAGGGACGATGAGGGCGGTTTTCTTGCCGGAGCTCTTGCCGCAATGGCCGCGACTTCCTATAATTTCCCTAATATGAGGAAAACCGGCAAGATAGGGCTGCTTCTCGGAGCCGACTGTACCTCGGTCGAAAGGTTTAGAACAGGCTACATCGCAGGCTCATGGTATATAGACCCAGATGTTGAAGTCATAACTCAATATGTCGGTAACTTCACCGATGCCGCAAAGGCATCGGAAATAACCGACACCATGCACAAAATGGGAGCGGAAGTGATATTTACGGCAGCGGGGGGTGCCGGGCTGGGAGCGATAGAGAGAGCAAAGGCCGGTGGCTACTGGGTAATAGGAGTCGACACAGAACAGGAGAAAAAACATCCCAATGCGGTTTTGACAAGCATAATAAAAAGAAGCGGGAGTGCGATATTCAAAACTATTGACAATTATATGAAAGGAACTCTTCCCTATATGGACGGCATAAGTCTTGAACTGAAGGAGGGAGGAATAGACATATCTACGTGGAACAGAGAGTCCAAAAATAATATTCCTCTTGCAGTAAGAAATAAACTTAGTGATATAGAAGATAAGATTATAAATAATTTGATTATAATTAAGAAATAAACTATACTTGGAGTGATTTAAAATGTTACATTGCGGAATAGTAGGACTTCCTCTAAGCGGAAAGTCCACAGTATTTAATGTAATCACAAGAGCGGGAGCGGAAGTCAAGCCCTACGCCGGCGGAAAGACAGACCCAAACAAAGCGGTTGTTTCTGTACCAGACAAGAGGTTTGATTCTCTGGTAGAAATTCATAAGCCCAAAAAAGAAACCCCGGCGCAGATAGAATTTGTAGATTTGGCCGGGCTTTCGCGCGGCGCTGGCAAAGGTGAGGGGCTGGGGAACGGATTTTTGTCCTTTGTAGCAGATGCAGATGCCTTAATACAGGTAATACGCTGTTTTGCAAACGGTTCTGTAGAACATCCGGAGGGAAGCATCGACCCCCTTCGCGACTGGGATATACTGGAGAACGAGCTAATCTTCAGAGATCTTGCGGTAATAGAAAATCGTCTCACAAAGCTTAGAGCGAAGAAAAAACTCATCCCGGAAGAAGCGTCGGAAAAAGATATGCTTGAAAAATGCTTTGACTGCTTAATGGAAGAGAAACCTCTGCGTGCCCTTGAGTTAAAACCCGAAGAGTGGCGCCAGCTGAGAGGCTTCTCCTTTGTCACGTCAAAGCCGGAAGTAATAGTCCTAAACTTGGACGATTCCCAGTCCGACGAGACAAAAATTCCTAAATGGAACGAAATAAAAAAGCGTGCAGACGAACAGGGTGTGGAACTCTGCACACTATACGGAAGCCTCGAAATGGACATAGTGGAACTCTCCGAAGAAGAAGCAGCCGAATTTACGGAAGGCCTCAATATCGCAGAGCCGGGACGCGAGCGCCTTATAAAAGAAGCATATAAACTTCTTGGTCTCATCAGCTTCTTCACATGCGGCCCCGACGAAGTGAGAGCGTGGACTCTCCACAAGGGTGACAATGCCGTAGATGCCGCGGGAGCCATACATTCCGACCTTGCCAGAGGCTTCATCAGAGCTCAGGTAGTCGCATTTGACGACTACACAGCCAACAAAAACTCCTTTGACGAGTGCCGCAAAGCGGGATGCCTGCGCCTTGAAGGCAAGGAATACCTTGTAAAAGACGGAGACATGATAGAAATACGCTTTAACGTATAGAGACGTACGGAGGCGCGATTACAGATGATATTTGAACCCATCGAAATAAAAGGCCATAGGCTCGCAGGCAGAATAACTCTGGCTCCTCTGGCCTCCTCCAGCTCGGAGTCAGACGGAGGGCCGTCAGAGAAATCCCTCGAAATATATCGGCGCTTTGCCTCCTCATGCGCCTCAATGGCTATTGTTGAACACCATGCCGTGCAGTTAAACGGACTCATCCGCCCAACTCAGTTCAGAGCGGACAGCGATGAAGTTGCGGCAAAACACGCACCTGTGGCAAAAATCCTAAAAGATGCGGGCATGACAGCACTCGTTCAGATAAATCACGGCGGAGCAAACATAGCAGACCCCTCCGTGCTTGATATTGAAGATTACAAAAACCTATCTCCCTCGGGCGTTCCCGTGGGACAGTGCTGGAATAACGAAAAAAGAAAACCCAACATCCTTACAAAGTCCGAAATAGGGAGAATTGTGGAATCGTTTGTCGAAGCAGCCGTAAGAATGGTCAAAACAGCCGGCTATGACGGCATTCAGATACACGCCTGCCACGGCTACCTTTTGGGGCAGTTTCTAAGCCCCCTCACAAATAGGCGCGACGACTCTTACGGAGGCAGCGACTCAAAGAGAGCAAGACTCCTCTTTGAAATCGTAGATGCAGTCAGAAGCACTCTGCCCGATACAATACTCGCAGTTCGCCTCGGAGCTGCGGACTACCTCCCCGGAGAGCCGATGAGAGGACTTTCTCTCGATGAAACAGTGCCCGCCGCAAAAGAACTAGCCTCTTTGGGGACAGACATAATAGGAATATCGGGCAATCTCTGCGGCTTTGGCATAAACAGGACGGACGAAGGATACTTTGCCCCATACGCTCTCAGAATAAAAGAAGCGGTGGGGGATTCCTGTCTTGTAGAATGCACCGGCGGAATAAAATCAGCATCAACAGCGGTCAGACTTTTGGAAAACGGCTGCTGTGACCTAATAGGAGTAGGCAGGCTCGTTATGAAAGACGCGGGCTTTGGCGAGAAGTGGAGGAGCGAACTGTAATGAAACTCTACATAAGTGCCGATATGGAAGGCTCGACGGGCATAGTCAGCCCATGCCAAGTGGACTGCAAAGCTCCCGAATACACTTTCGGCTGCTCAATGCAGCTTCATGACGTTCTCTCTGCGGTAAATGCCGCTCTTGAATGGGGTGTCGAAAGCGTAACGGTAAACGACTCCCACGACAGAATGATAAATCTCGACATCTCAAAATTTCCGCGCGGCGTCCAAGTGATAAGCGGCTCTCCGAAAATCCTCGGAATGGTAGACGGAGTGCAGGACTCCGACGTAGCCTTCTTCATGGGATACCATGCTATGGCCGGTACTGAAAAAGCCATACTCGACCATACATACGAGCCCAGAACAATATTCGATATGAAACTCAACGGAATCAAAATGGGGGAGACCGCTCTGAACGCCCTCTTCTGCGGCAAATTGGGAGTCCCCGTCGGAATGGTCACGGGAGACACGGCACTTTGCCTGGAGGCTTCCAGCATACTCGGTTCGGAACTTGTCACATGCGAACTCAAAGAGGGGGTAGGCAGAATAGCGGCAAAAACCCTGCCGCCGTCGGAGACATCCCTTCTTATCGCATCATCCGTAAAAGAAGCTCTTGACAGAGCTGCGGCGGGAAAACTCCCCGTATTTGACGTTGAACCGCCATATACAATAGAAGTCACATTCCACACAGCGGCACAGACAGACGCGGCGGCTCTGCTCCCAGGCAGTGAAAGAATATCGGGACGCGGGCTTGTCTTCAACACCGAAGACATATTCGAAATAAGACGCTGGTTCTGCTCCGCAATGGACGTAGCCGAAATAGTTCCGTTCTAAAACAATAATGAAAACAATAGGAATCGACCTGGGCGGACACACAATAGCCTGCGCAGAAATAGACATCTCGCACCGAGAGCCGTACATCCTGCGCAGGATAGAAATGCAGACACCTGAAGAAAGAACCTTGCCCGAAGTTTTGTCTGCCCTAATCGGCGGAATATCGCAGCTCGCCTGCGATGAGCGCGAACTGAATATCGGAATAGGTGTGCCGGGATTCCTCGACAAAGAGAGAAAAAAAATACAAAAACTTACAAACTTCAAGGGGTTTGAAAACATACCTTTTCCCTCACTGCTTAACAAAAAACTTGCAGAATCAGGAATAGATTCACGCATAATTATGGAAAATGACGCAAACTGCGCCGCATTGGGCGAAGGTCTCTGCGGCGCGGCAAAAGGCTGCTCCGACTTTATCGTTCTCACACTCGGAAGCGGCATAGGGGCGGGCATAATATCGGGCGGAAAACTCGTTACAGGCGCGCACGGAATGGCGGGCGAGTGCGGACACATCGTAATAAGCGAAAAGATAAAAAAATGCGCCTGCGGAGGAATGGGACATGCAGAAAGCTTTGCATCGGCGGACAGAGCTGAGGCGGAAGCAAAAAAAATAGGCCATCCCGCAGACTTCAAACTCCTTTGGCAAGACAGAGACAATCCAAAAATCAAGACAATATTGGCCCCAACAATAACGTCCATAGCGAAGACAATAGCCACAGTAACAGTAACCTTTGACCCAGAAATAACAATCCTAAACGGCGGAATGAGCAGAGCGGAAGGCATAGTACAGATGCTCGAAAACACGGCAAAAAACTACCTCCCGACCCCATTCACACCACACCTGAAAATAGAAAAATCAAAACTGCAGGCAGACGCCGCACTGTACGGAGCAGTGGCGGGCTTTGCCGAAAATATCTAGATACTTAAAACTTCTCCTAAAGCTTAAAACGAAGTGGCATTGCCTTACAAAGCCTATTTCAATAATAAATCTTTTATTACTGCGCGGAGTTTGCTCTCTTCGCTTCGCGGCAGCTGCATTATGCGGAAGTTTATTTTGACCTTTATGGCTATGACTGCAAGTTAAAAGCAAGTTGAAACATGCAGGAGATAGACGTCTCAGAAATTGCTATTTTTATAAAACAACATTTACAAACATTGTAAAATTATATAGTTTATAAAATCTATTTTACAAACTTTACCAATATTACGGGTTGTGATAATATCAGATTATAAATTCTGTGGGGGCGATCTCATGGTAGATAGACAAGAGTATCTTGATGATTTGATAAATTTTAAGGACAAAGATTTGATAAAAGTAGTGACCGGCATTCGCAGATGCGGCAAATCTACGATGTTTGAAATATTCCAAAATTACCTGAGAAATATCGGCGTAGAGGACGAGCAAATAATTGCTGTCAACTTAGAGGACGGTGATTTCCGTCATATTCGCACAGCGGAGACATTATATGAATATGTGCAAAGCAGACTTGCTGTAGGCAGAAATAATTACGTTTTTTTAGATGAGGTTCAACAGGCAGAGAACTTTCAGAAGGCTGTTGACTGGCTCTACGTAAAAAAGGGTATAGATCTCTACATCACAGGTTCTAATGCATTTTTACTCTCGGGAGAACTTGCCACACTGCTTTCGGGCAGATATGTAGAAATAAAGATGCTGCCTCTTTCATTTAAAGAGTACGTCTCTGCCTATCCGGGCAACAGAAACATGTTTGAGCTTTACAGGAATTACCTGTCAAACAGCTCATTTCCGGGAACGCTTGAGCTCACGAGGAAGCAGGATATCAGAGCATATCTTGAAGGCATATATAACACAATCTTGATTAAAGATATTGCTATAAGGAAGAAAATATCAGACACGTCCATGCTGCAAAGCGTAACAGAGTTTATGTTCGATAATATAGGGAACATGGTTTCGTCTACAAAAATATCCAACCAGATGACATCCTTCGGAAGAAAAATCAGTGTTCCCAGTGTTGAGGCTTATCTTGGCGCGCTTGCGGAAAGCTTTATATTTTATAAAGTGGGCAGATACGATATAAAGGGGAAACAGCGGTTAGCGACAGGTTCTAAATACTATGCTGCGGATATCGGGCTTCGATATTTTATTCTAGGTACGAAAGAGACTGATATGGGACACATTCTGGAAAATATCGTATTTTTAGAGCTTTTAAGGAGAGGTTACGAGATATATATCGGGAAAATAGGAAGTGTGGAGGTCGATTTTATCGCAATAGGGTCAATGGGGTGTGAATATTATCAAGTATCGCAGACTGTGGCGGAAGAGTCCACACTTAAGCGTGAACTTGCTCCTTTGAACGCAATCAAAGACCATAACCCCAAATATCTGCTGACCATGGACTACACACCTCAGACCTCTTACAACGGTATAAGGCAGATAAATGTTCTGGATTGGCTGCTCGATATTTAATTGCGGGAAAAATAGGACAAAAAACACCGGCACAAAACCATGGTTCTGTGTCGGTTGGGCTGTGTCAATCACTAACTTATAGCGGGTGTATCTGTATCCGCAAGCGAGCCTGCTTCCCTAGTCCCGCATTGTCCTCAGCATATGTTAATTTATATATCATTATCCGCTTTTATCCCATATTATCCGGTCGTGTGTAAAGGTTTGGGCTGAATTTTCTGAGAACTGCGCAACACATGAAGAAGTACAGATTCAAAATATTAACAACTATCCATATACGCTATAAATGTCAACATCTTGATTTCACTTTTCTGCCGCGGTTAAAAGCCCGTATTCTCCAACTTTTGCCCTATATCCGGCTCTGTATTCATGTCTTTTGAAAGTTCAGAGAACATGAAATTGAACCTTCTAAATTTTCAACACTCGCCCTTAAAGCCTTGTTATCAGTGAATTTAAACAGTGTCTCTAAAACTTTTGCTGTACCGTTAGGAGTACCGTCCCCTGCAAAATATTATCAACGGTACGGTGTGTTTCGATATACGGTACACCTGCGATTTTAGACTTCGGCTAAATGTAAGCTTTGCCTGTAATCCAACACCGCTCTAAATTATGTTAACATACAGTAAGTAATAAAGCAAGATGAATGGCAAATATTTAGAGATCGGTGGGAAAAAAGACAGAGCGGATGTCAGGGGTATATTGACATATGTATTTAGCCGTTTAATTACTCCCTTGCATAACTAATTCACATGCTTCTGCACGTCCTGATATGTGATATACAAAAAATTGTGTAATTGACAAAAATATGTATTTAGTGTACTCTCTTATTGTTGTGAAATTAATAACAAGTAGGAGGTAGTTAGACATGGTAAAGGTTTTGCTTGCTCTTATCGTACTAGCCAACGGTATTTTCGCTTTTAGGTTCTTCTCTGATTTCATAAAGCACAAGGCAGATGTTTTCAAAGAGAGCGGCAGCAATGCTCTGCTTGCTGTCTGGGGTTTTATTGTCTTTTTTCTTTCAACCTTCGGTATTTCTGATTTTGCCTTATCCACTGTTTTCTACCGTCTGCGCAAACTTATTGACGACACAAAACTTCCAGGCACTCTTAACACACAGTGCGCTATTCCAGTAGCGGTTATGGCACTTGCTTACATATCAACCATCAGCGTCGATCAGACAACACTGATTCTGCTTATTATTTCTCAGATGGTCGGGGCATATTTCGGTCCTCGTTTTGTAGTAAAAATGCCTGTTAAGCAGATACGTGCGTTTATGGGCTTTGGCCTTCTTACCGCCGCATTTTTTGTTCTTGCGGGCAAATTTGGAATACTGCCTGCTGGTGGAGAGGCAGTAGGGCTTAGCGGAGGGAAGTTGATTCTGGGTATGGTGCTTCTGCTTGTCTACGGTGCTTTGAACAACCTCGGGGTCGGTTCTTATGCTCCTACAATGGCCACTGTGTATGCACTAGGACTTAACCCCGCTATCGCATTTCCTGTTATGATGGGAGCCTGTACATTCTCTGTCCCTCTCGGAGCAATGGAGTTTGTCCGTTTGGATAAATACGGAAGAAAGATAACATTCTTTTGCAGCGTTTTCGGAACCTTGGGAGTCCTTGCAGCAGTATTTATTGTAAAGAGTCTTGATACAGCTATGCTTCAGTGGGTTGTCGCCGCTGTAATTATGATTGCGGCTATTGATTTAATTCACTCTGTGTTCAAATCATCCAAAGCGTAGCGGAGGCCGAATAAAATGTTGATACTCACAGGAAAAGATATACACTCTGTATTTTCGATGAGGGACGCCATAGAGGCGGATAAAAAGGCGTTTGTGCTTCATTCTCAGGGCTGTGCAAAAGTGCCTCTCAGAATCAATCTGGAAACAGATGCAAAAGATGGCCAGTGCATGTTCATGCCTGCGTATGTAGGAGGAAGTTTAAATATGGCAGGAGTCAAAATAGTCTCCTACTTTCCCGCAAATGCGAGTAAAGGAATACCTGTCGTACCTGCCACAGTCCCTCTTATAGACGGTACGACCGGTCTTGTTACCGCGATAATGGAAGGAACAGTATTAACTCAGATGAGAACTGCCGCCATTTCGGGAGCGGCAACGGAACTTCTTTCAAACGAAGACAGCTGTGTGGGGGCACTGTTTGGAACAGGCGGTCAGGGATCGGCTCAGCTGGAAGCTCTTATGACGGTTCGTTCTTTTGAAGAAATACGAATTTATGACACAATGAAGGATAGAATTGCGCCCTTTATAGAGAAAAACAGCGAAATTGCCAAATCCTTCGGGGTAAAGCTTGTAGAGGCAAAAACTTCGAAAGAGGCCGTTTCCGATGCCGATGTTATAACAACCGTAACAACCTCGGCAGAGCCTGTATTCTCATCAGAATGGATCAAACCAGGATGTCATATAAACGGTGTCGGCTCATACACCCCTTCAATGAGAGAAATACCGTCGGAAGTGCTTCTGCGCGCTTCGTGCATATTCGTTGATAATAAAGAGGCAGTTACGGCGGAAGCAGGAGATTTCATAATACCGGCAAAAGAGGGGCTATTCTCCTTCGGAAAAATATCCGGTGAGTTGGGAGATTTGATTTTAGGAAACCTGAAAGGCCGCTCCTCCCATGATGATATTACCGTGATGAAAACCGTGGGATTTGCCACACTCGACATAGTAACCGCATCGGAAATTGCCAAGAAAGCAGAAAAAGCAGGTGTGGGCACTATAATCACATTATAGAACCTGAGCACATATTGCGGCTGTGTGATAACATATAGAAAGACAACATTGCTTTCTCACTTTGTTATTACACAGCCGTAATTTCTTATATGGGGGAAATAGATTTGCATAAATGCCATCCAATGATAGAACCTTTTATAAGTGTTGTTCATCTTCTTGGATCAATGCTCGGAAAAGAATATGAGATAGTGCTTCATGATGTCTCAAGCGGGGAATCGGAAGTTGTCGCTCTGGAAAATGGGGAACTTACGGGGCGCAGCTATGATTCCCCTATGACAGACTTCGGTAACTTTCTAATGACAAGTCCCGAAGCCGAAAATTTAGATTACTTCGCAAATTATCCCTCAAAGGCCGCAAATGGGCGCACATTGCGTTCGGGAGTATCCCTTATACGCGACGAGGAGAAAAAATTAATAGGTTTTTTATGTATAAATTACGACATGACAAAGGCCAACATGCTGAAAGACATGGGATCATTCCTCACAGCCACCCAGCCACTCTCTTTTAACGATATCGTATCCGAAAATATAGGCAGCATGGATGATGAAAAGAGTATGATGGAAGAAGCCCGCCGAAAATTCGGCAAGCCCCTTGCTTATCTGACAAGCAACGAACGCAAACAGTGTCTGAAATACATGAACGATGCAGGGTTTTTTAAGCTGAAGGGCTCTGTCGAAGCTCTTGCCGATGAAATGGAGAAGAGCAGATACACACTTTATGCCGATCTAAGACAACTGCGCAACGATAAATAGACTATACTATTTATCATCAATAATAAGATAGCACTTTTCATATTTTAAAATTTTGACGAACATTACTAAATAATGTTATAATTCTCATTTGCCTACTGCCG
>CAYRAI010000031.1:0-10361 GCA_964422205.1 uncultured Synergistaceae bacterium
TGTAAGTCTCTGTGCCGTATCTGTGATATGCCAAAAATTCCATAAATTTTAGCTTTCTGAGGCTTTTTACAAATTCGGCGGATAAAGCCAGCGCTTCTTCCGAGTCATTTATTCCAGGTATGAGGGGTGTCCGTACAACAAGTTCAAAGCTGTAAGGCGAAGTATCCGCTCTCTTTATGTTATCCAGTATCAGCTTGTTGTCAGCCCCTGTGAGTTTCTTGTGTTCCGCTGGGTCGGCATGTTTTAAGTCAGTGTGAAGGAGGTTAATGAGAGGCAGAAGCTTTTCAACTTTTTCCCAAGGAGCAAAGAAACCGCTTTCAAGAGCTCTGTTTATGCCCCGCTCACGGCAGCCTTCCAAAACTTCCCTTACAAAGTCTGTTTGGTCCAGAGGCTCTCCTCCGCTTATTGTTACTCCGCCGCCCGAATGGAAGTAGAAAATTTCATCTTTTGCGATTTCGCGCACGGCCTGAGCAGATGTCATTTTCATACCGTAAGGCTTAATGGCGGAATTTGGACAGATTTTTACGCATTCAAAACATCCAACACACTTTTTTCTGTCATGAGTAACTCTGCCAGAATCGACGGCAAGAGCGCCGCTTTTACAGACATTGACACATGCACCGCATGATGTACACTTCTCCGCGAGACGCCCTATTTCCGGAAGCGGGCTCTGCGATTCGGGAGTTGAGCACCAAATACAGCGCAGAGGACATCCTTTCAGGAAGAGGACGGTTCTAAGACCGTCCCCGTCATGAATGGATGTTTTTTCTATTCTGAGTACGCTTCCTACTGTTTTTCCGACATGCATGGCTCTAGCCGCATGTTATGCAGGAACCGTCTTCTGTCTGTACAGTTCTGGCAATTATGTCGTCCTGGACATCTTTGCCAAGTTCGACAAAGAAAGCTGTGTAGCCTGCTACTCTTACAAGCAGATTTCTGTACTCTTCCGGATGCTTCTGGGCTTCTATGAGCTTCTTCTGGTCTACGACGTTAAACTGCACATGGTAAACACCTAAAGAACAAAGGCTCTTAAGCATCGCCATAAGCTGCTGTATTCCGTTTTCCGATGCCAGCATTTCGGGCGCGAGCTTCATGTTGAGAAGTGTGCCTTGAACATAGCGATCGTGAGGAATGTTTGCCACTGACTTAAGAACGGAACTCGGGCCGTTTAGGTCTGTCCCCCCGTTGGGGCTTACTCCGTCCGCGAGGGGCTTGCCCGCTCTGCGTCCCGAAGGAAGTGCTCCGACTTCAACTCCGAAAGGTGTGTTGCCGGATACGGGAAGTATTCCAGGTGTCATAACTCCGAATTTACTGCGGTAACTCTCTATCTCGTCCGCAATGTATGTGAAGAGGTCTGCCGCCAAATCATCCGCGCGGGCATCGTCGTTTCCGTACTTCGGAGCTTCGCTGCAGAGCTTTAAAATATCTTCGCAGTTCTCAAAGTCGCATGAGAGGGCATCCAGAAGCTGTGCCATTGTGAGCTGCTTTGTTTCGTAGACAAGGTGCTTTATTGCGGCAACGCTGTTGATGAGGTCGGAAACTCCGATACAGATTATACCGTTGCCGGTATTATATTTTGCGCCGCCCCATGCGTAGTCTTTGGCACTCTCTATGCACTCCTCAAAGCTGATGGAGAGTGCGGGAACGGGACGGTTGAGGCAGATTTCATCTATTATATGGCTGGCTTTTACGACAACTTTGATTATGTAGTGAAGCTGTGCTTTAAGAGCACTCATAAAATCATCAAATGTCTTAAATGTCATTGGATCGCCCGTCTGAGCTCCGGCCATCTTACCGCTCTTTCTGCACATACCGTTCAGAAGAGTGAACTCTACAACGCTGCCTAAATTGATATCAGCAAGAGCGGAATATCCGCGCAGTTTGCCGGCAAGGTTTGTCTCGACGCAGCCGCCCGGGTTCCAGTCCAAGGCCTCTCTGATGGGTATACCTTTGTTCATAAGCATACGGATTCCGACTTCATCGTTGTGAAATGCGGGAAACCCTGTTCCCAGGCTCATAAGCTCAACTATCTTGCGAAGGAATGAGTTAGGATTTTTAGCCATGTTGTAGCGAACCGAGAGAGAGGGCTGATAGAGCTGTGTATCCATGGTAGCCTGGAGTATCATGTAAGAAAGGTCATTGACGGCATCCTGTCCCCTGTGGTCAACTCCGCCTGCGCAGAGATTCTGGAACATGGGATAGCCCGAAGCGTACTCCGCGGACTTAGCATCCTGGAAGAGGCACTGCTCAGAGAACTTGACCCAGAGACAGTCAAAGAGTTCCTGAGCTTCTTCCGGCGTAATTCTTCCCTCTTCTAGGTCGGACTTGTAGAAGGGATAGAAATACTGGTCCATACGTCCGGGGTTGTAAGCCGCGGCGTTCTGCTCCATGAATATGCAAATCTGATAGAAGTAGAAGGACTGCATAGCCTCGACAAAGGTTCTGGCAGGTTTTGCGGGAACTCTGCGGCATGTTTCCGCTATGCGCTCAAGTTCCTTTTTGCGCTTGCCGTCTTTTTCCAAAGAAGCGAGGCGTTCTGCTTCTATGGCATAACGCTCCGCAAGAGTCACCATTCCCTCCGCTACATAGAGAAGTGAATCCAGGTAAATTTCTTTTTCATAGTCTCCTGGGACTGTGGCATCAAGCTGGGCTTTGCGGGCATTTATCTTCTGCACAAGGCCCTCGACTCCGTTGTTGATGAACCATGAGTAGCCCGCAGTTACCTCACCCCATCCGCGGACAGCCTTCTTGTCTATATAAAGAGCTCCGTTGTCGCGCAGTGCCGCCACGTCTGCAGGAATGCGGGCAAGCCACTCTTCATAGTTAGAGCGTCCCTTCCAATAGGGACGGATGAGTTCTTCAAACATCTTCTTGTCTTCAGCACGGAGGTGGAACTTGTCATATTCGCGCGTGTTTATCGTTTCAAGTTCTTTGTCGAGTACAGACCAGCATACATCCGCGGAGAGAATTCCTCCTCTGATCTTGCTGCCTGCATTGCCGACTATAAGTTCATCGTCCCATATTGTTACAGTCTTCTCTCTGCACTGCTTGAGAAAAGCTTTCGCTTTTCTCGTAACGATATTTTCTCCCTGTGTCTCTAGGAAGCTCTCAGTCAGAAGTTTTGCATCCTCAAGGTCAATTTCGGGATATGTATCGAAAACTTTAGCTTTAAGTCTGTTTACTCTTTCCATATATTTAGGCTGTTCTTTAATATTTTCCACTATAGACACCTCCAAAAATGAATCTTATACCATCTCTTCGTATTCTGTACGGGCTATTATTTCATTTTGCGTATTAGCGTTTAATTCCGCAAAGTACGCGCTGTAACCTGCGACTCTGACAATTAAATCTCTATATTCATCTGGGTTTGCCTGTGCCTCTTTAAGATCTTCCGATGAGACAATATTGAACTGTATGTGATGTCCGCCAAGGTCACACCATGTTCTTATATAGTCGCTCAGCAGTGCCGTTGACTCAGCAGAGTTCAGAACGCTCGGAGAGAACTTCTGATTGTAGAGTACTCCTTGGAGAACTTCCATGTGGTCTATCTTAGACATAGAACGCACCGCTGATGTCGGCCCTTTTCTGTCGCGTCCTCCGACCGGTGAAGCTCCGTCCGAGAAGGCTATGCCTGATGGACGTCCGTCTGGTGTCGCGCCTGTTATCTCACCGAAATAGACGTGAGTTGAAACAGAGTGAAGCTCTGGAATGTAGATTCCGCCTCTCATGCAGGGATACTGCACAACCTCTTTGCAGAAGATGTGAGACGCATCTCTTGCGATAAAATCAACATAATCATCATCATTTCCGAATTTTGGAGCTCTCTCGCAGAGCACCCTCAAATCCTCGGCTCCCTCAAAATTATTTTTTAGAGCATCAAGCAGCGCCGCCTGAGTGACACTCTTCTTGTCAAAGTAGAGATAACGCACCGCGGCAATGGCATCGGATACTGATGCAAGTCCGACTCCGAATATTCCCGAGAAGTTGTATTTGACTCCTCCTGCCTGGCGCGATATTCCCTTCTCTATGCAATTATCAAGCATTGCGGAAGTAAATGGTTCAGGCGCATGGACAGCATGGGCTCCGTCTATGAGATTATATGAATCAACTATAAGTTTTACAAAGTGTGCAATCTGCTTTTCATAAGCAGCCATAAGATCTTCAAAACACTTGAAATCCTCAAGATATCCTGTCTTAGGCCCAATCTGCTTTCCTGTTATTATGTCCGCCCCATTATTCAGAGTGAGAAGGAAGCATTTCGGGAAATTGACATATCCTCCGTTGGAGCGTGAATCGCAAGCTCCCTCTATATCAGACTCAACACAGTTCATGCAATAGCCGCGCGCCTCTTCAAGCGTCGCTCCTCGTATTATATGCTTAGGGATTATGCAATTGTCATTCATAATCGCAGGATAGCCAAGCCCCTCTTTTATAGTTTCGCACGCTTTGATAAGGGCATCCTGACTCACCTTATTGTGATAGCGGAAAGATAGCGAAGGCTGCGGAACACGGGCTATTGTTGCCGCCTCCATGACATGGTTTGTCAGTTCATTGCATACGTCCTCACCTCTGGCACCCTGCCCCGCCAATGTTATATTCTGGAAGAGAGGGAAACCTGCAAAAGTTCTGGTTGTAACAGAGTCCATAAGCTTGATTATCGCAGTACACTTTATCCATATCATAGAGAGAAGCTCAACTGTCTGCTCTTCTGTAAGAGTTCCGTTTTCAATATCCTTCTTGTAGTAAGGATACATATACTGGTCAAATCTTCCAAGAAGCATCGCATGTGGGTCAGCCTCTATCTGGGTCACGGCATAGATGAGCCACACGGACTGAAGTGCCTCGCGGAATGTTTCGGCGGGATGTTCCGGCACTTTCTTAAGAATTCTGCTGATTTCCAGCAGCTCGGCTTTACGATTCTCGTCAGAGGTTTCTGATGCTTTTTTTGCGGCAAAGTCAGAGTAGCGATGAGCAAAAGCGATAACAGCCTCACAAGAGATTTTAGCGGCTTTCCAGAAGGTAAGCTTTCCTGTTCCTTCAATATCTTTAGGGACAAAATCCTCCATCTTGCTGTCTATTTCATCAATAATGCCTCTGAGGCCCTTCTCAAGAAGCTTTTTATTGTTTATAGCAATATTTCCATGTGCAGTGCCCTGAGCTCCGACTGTAATCATACCGTCAGCAATGGCAGCCTTCGCCTCATCGGAAACCAACCCAGAAACAACTGCGTCAAGCGAGCAATCCTGCCATTCCTTGAGGCATGAACGGATAATTTCCTTGTTTTCATCCGTCACTCCTATAGCGTCGGCGGGGCGCGTTGCAAAGTTGTCAAGGTCTGCAAGAATCCAGCGTGCGCCAAGCTCAGGGCAAGCTATCGGAGAACGTGGCTTCGGCGAAGGGTGTCCGACAAATAACTCTCCTTCATCAATAAACAGCGTCATATTTTCAAGTATCTTGCGAAGGGCATAGGCACGCTTCATTACAACAGGCTCTGCGGCATATTCCTTATATGCCTCTGTGACAAGCAAAGCTCTTTCAGGCAAAAGCTCCGTGGGCTGGTCCGTAATCATGCGTTTCTTCATACCTGCAATACGTGAAACAGTTTTTGCTCTCTCTTCTGCGGTGACATTCATGTTAAATCCCCCTCGTCAAAATATCTCTATATCATTATTTTTATTTATAAATCACATTAATAGGATAGCTTTTTAATATTTCTGCAGCTTGTTCAATATCCGCGTCTGACGGAGTTTCCACTTTTTGAAGCTTATACTTTCTGCCAAGCTCCTCATACTTCCCCACTCCCATTCTGTGGTAGCGCAAAAGTTCAAGAGACGCACCATCTCTGTTTGAAGAGATAAACCTGCCAAGCTCATGCAGCTCTGCTTCGCTGTCATTAAGTCCCGGGACAAGCGGCACACGGACAAGCAGCTCTTTGCTGCTTTTAAGCAAATAGGCCGCATTCTCCAAAATAACGTCATTGTCGACAGAAGTTATCTCTATGTGCTTATTTCTATCTGTCGTCTTAATGTCAAACTGGATATAATTTACCTTTTCTGCAATCTCTGCCAATGTCTCCTTGGAGGCAAAAAGACACGTTTCTATTGCTGTATGAACATAGTGCTTATTACATATATCAAGAAATTCATTAACAAACTGAGGTTGAGCCAGAACCTCTCCGCCGGAGAGAGTGACCCCTCCGTGCGAACGCTGCCAAAATGGCTCATCCCTGCGGACTTCTGTGAATAGCTCAAAGGCGGTAACATCTCTTCCGCTCATTACAAGAGCGTCATTCATACAGACTGAGGAGCATTCACCGCAGGAGATACATCTTTCTCTGTTAATACCTGACATTAACCCTCTGTCAAAGAGAACGGCACCTTTCGGACAAGCGTTAAAACACCTTCCGCATGAGACACAGTTAGAAGTGCGAAAAAGAATCTCCCTTGTAAAATTCTGCGACTCGGGGCTGCAGCACCAGAGACAGCGAGCAGGACAGCCCTTCAAAAATACGGTTGTACGTATTCCGGGACCGTCATGTATTGCATAGTGACCTATGTTAAAAATACATCCCTTTACAGAACTCAAATACCTCTCCTGCCTTCTTTTGGTAATACCAGAGGTTGAACCAACCATAACAATTATACTTCACTGAAAAAAGTTGTCAAGAATTGTTTTAAGCATTGGAGAAAAAACAGGCTGTTTTTGTGAAAAATATTATTTGTTTTCCCTTGAGGAGCGCAGCGATGAGTAAAAGGCAGTGCCAAGTATTATGACACCTCCAATTATCTCCCTTACGGAGGGTACTTCTCCCAAAATAAGAGCGGCAGAAATTATCCCATATACACTTTCAAGGCTGGCAATAATTCCGGCAGTCTGAGCTCTTACCGCTCTCATGCCTCCTATAAACATAGAGTGAGCCACACCTGTGAAGATCACGCCCAATAATACAAGTAAAGCCCAGTCCGCTGAAGTAACTTTGGGAAGAGGGAGTATAAAAAGGATCGGCAGCAAAATCACTGCCGCCGCGCTTTGTTCATAAAATGCAATGAGACTGCCGGAATATCTCCCTGCAAGCTTTCTGTTGAGCAGCGACATGAAAGCAAATGTAATACAGCAGAGCAGCCCCCATAAAGTCCCCAAAGTCAAATTATTATCCAGATTAAATTCGGGAATAATAAGAAGAACTCCGCAGAACATGACAAGCGAAAAAACGACATCAATTTTTTTTAATTTTTCATGAAACATAATAGGCTCTATAAATGTCACAACCAGAGGATATGAGGAAAAAGTCAGTAATGCTATAGCTACTGTTGAAACCTGAACAGACATATAAAATGATGTCCAGTGAGCGGCAAGAAGGAGACCAAGTACGAATACCGTACAATAAGTTTTAGCCGAACCGAGCTTTATATTAGTTTTTCTGACGGCAAACACAGCTCCGAGAAAAATAGTCGCAAAGACAACTCTGCCAAGAACTATATAGGGAGCTGAAACAGATATAAATTTTCCAAAAAGTCCGGTTAGTCCAAATAGTAAGACAGCTATATGTATCTCAAGCAGACTTCTCTTGCGTACATCCATAAAATCACTTCCTTCTGAACGGTTATGTTAATAAAATACATTTTGTCTATCAACAGAGTAATAATCATGTTATAATGATGTTTTGGTTTAACCAGAGGTAATGCCAATATTATATAGAGAGCAAAACTTATGTCAACAAAATTACAAAATGCGATATATACATTGATTTTATAACATTTTAAACCGTAAAACATCCAGAGGTGTAAAAATGAATAAGCTATTGTCGTTTGTAAAAGAGAACGGGACTAAAGACAGCAAAAAAAAGATGGTTCAGGATAAGCTTCTTGAGCTGGTCCACAACGGAGAGTTTCAGCAGGGGGACAAACTGCCGTCAGAAAGAGAGCTGTCACAGATACTCGAAGTCAGCAGAAATGTCTTGAGGGAAGCGGTTGTGTCACTTGTGGCAGCCGGAGTGATTGAGGTAAGGGAGCGGCAGGGAATATTTATAAAAAACCTTAAAGACACAGGAGCTATGGATGCTCTTCAGAGCCTCCAGATTCTCCCTGCAGATTTTGTCTCGTATCAGCTCGAAGTCAGAATGATAATAGCCGTACCCGCCGCCCGGCTAGCCGCGCAGCGCAGAACCGATGAGGATATACGCAAACTGCGCGAGTGCTATGCAAACTTTATCAATTCTCCGTACGGAACATTGGAAGAACAGGCGGCAAACGGAAAATGGGAAGCCCTCCTCCACCACTTGGTTACAGAGGCTGCACACAATCCAATACTTTGCAGAATCAATGAAAGCGTAAACACCCTCGTAGAAAAAAACAACCTATTAATTCACCCTAACCTGCTGCACGAAGCCGGCTGGATAGAACATATACAACAGCAGCACAAGATAATAATAACAGCGATAGAAAACCGCGACTCCCAAACGGCCGGAGACACATTGGAAAAA
The DNA here is from genome assembly GCA_964422205.1 of uncultured Synergistaceae bacterium. Lineage (GTDB taxonomy): Bacteria > Synergistota > Synergistia > Synergistales > Synergistaceae > CAZNYN01. The sequence goes on from CAYRAI010000031.1 coordinate 8,483, forward strand.
CATATGATTGAATCTGTCCAGATGATGAAAGAAAAACATCCGCAGTTCATTACAGATATCCCCTTCCCCATTTGGAATTTTTAAAATTTCATCATCAACAGTAAAAACATATGAGTGGCAGGGTAAATACCATTCAAACCTCGTTGACTCTACAAAGAATAAAAAAATTTCGTAATGCACTGCATCTATTAAGATATATCTGAGCCGGCATTACGCGACAGCTCTGTTGCACGGCTTTTACACTTATCTATTATCAGCTTAGCAGATAAGTACTCTGAGGACTGATATATCTAAATTTATATTTTTTACTGTACCGTTATAGTATTGTACAACAAATTCACAAAAAGACTGTTTTTAGTAGTTTAACGCTTTATATAAAATGCTTGACATTTGGTCTGATATATTCTAAAGTTATCTCATTGGTACTTCCTATGGTACTACCAAAGACACAAATAGTCGGAACTTACATTTTTTTGTTAGATTTTTATGTATACATAGTATTCTAAGGGTACGTAAAAATCTAAAAGAGTAAACTATTTTACAGGGGGAATCATTATGGCAGAGAAGAAAAAGTCACTACAAATCGGTGCAGGTATGGTAGGACGCTGCATTGTCCATGACATGATCAGCGATTTCGATATCACTGTTCTTGATATGGAAGAGAAAAACCTTGAAGAGACAAAACGCCTCTATCCTTCAGTAACGACAGTTAAGGGCTCAGCAACAGACAAGGAACTTATCGCCAAGCTCTCAGCCGACTGTGATATTATAACAGCCGCAATGCCTGGAACCGTAGGCTATATCGTAACAAGAATAGCAATGGAACTCGGCAAGAAAATTGCCAACGTATCAAGCATGCACGGCCGCGCGGACACAGAATTCCATGAAATTGGCCTTCAGACAGGCGGCCTCGGTATCTCCATGATAGGCTTTGAGCCCGGAATGAGCAACTTCTTCGGTGGCCGCGGCTACTATAAGCTTGACAAATGCGAAGAGCTCTACGTCTATGTAGGCGGCGGTCTCCCCGTAAATCCACGTCCTCCTTTCAACTACTTCACAACATGGTCAATCTCCGACAATATCAACCAGTTCGCACAGCCGACAACTGTTGTCCGCAAGGGCGAAGAGCTCGTTATTCCCGCACTCAGCGAAGTAATGCCGTTTGAAATCGCTGAATTCAAGAACCTTGAGTGCTTCACAAGCAACGGTCTCGGCAGCCTCTTCCGCAGCTTCCGTGATGTACCTGAAATGGCAGCATTCACAGTTCGCTGGCCCGGACTTGCCGCTCAGATGAGATTCCTCAACCAGCTGGACCTCTTCGACAAAGAAGAGAGAGTACTCGGCAAGGTAAAGCAGGTTCCCCGTGATATTCTTATCGACATCTTCTCGAAGAAGTATGAAAGACAGCCCGGCGAAGTCGATGTCTCGGTACTCAAGATAGTAACAAAGGGTATCAAAGGCAAAGACAGAGTCACATACACTTGGGAAATCGCTCAGAAGGAAATTCCCGGAACAGGCTACACATCAATGGCTTGGACAACAGCATGCACATGCGGCATCTTCGCACGCGCGATAGTTGACGGCAAACTTACAGGCAAAGGCATGCTCCCGGCTGAGCAGCTTGCCAAAGATGATGACTTCTACAACTGGGTCATGGCCGAGCAGGCAAAACGCGGCATCTTCTACAACGAAAAAGTTTCTGTCGAGAAGAACGTTATCCGTTAATAGAGATATAAATAAGGGCGGGAACATCAATCTCGCCCTTTATTTTTGAATCAAGCTACGGTTTTAATTTCTTACTCTTTATCTTAAGTATTTTCTTCAACTACTTTATTTCATTTAACGAGTACTTACCATTCATCGAATACCAACTTTTATA
>CAYRAI010000031.1:10461-26211 GCA_964422205.1 uncultured Synergistaceae bacterium
CAACTTTTATAATTATTGGGGGTTACACCATTATGGAAGCAACAGTAGCAGCGCAGATTGAACACGTACTGGAGTATGTGGCTTGGACGATCCTTTGGAATAAGTATTTCGCAACAATGTTCCTCCTGCTTGGTCTTTATCTCACGATAGGCACAGGCTTTTTCCAGTTCCGTCGCTTCGGCGATATCATGTACAACACAATCGGCACTCTCTTCCGCAGCAAAGACGGTGCTAAGGACGCAGGAAGTAAGGTTTCTTCTTTCGGAGCTTTTGCAACTGCTCTCGGAGGAACAGTCGGCAACGGTAATATCGCGGGTGTTGCCAGTGCGATAGCTATAGGCGGCCCCGGAGCTCTGTTCTGGATGTGGATGGCAGCTCTTGTCGGAATGGTCACAAAAATGAGCGAAATTACACTCACACAGCATTTCAAGCAGCGCTATGAAAACGGAGCATCCTACGGAAGCGCAGCTTTTTATATTCAGAAGGGTCTCGTTGAGGGCAAAGGCTGGAAATGGTGCAAAGTTCTTTCGTTTATTTTCACAGCAACAATGATTGCTTCTTTTTACTTCGCCCCAGGACCATACACAATTGTTGAATCAGTACAGGCCGCATTTAAATTCTCGGGCAACACGGCAATTCTCTTTACAATAGGCTATACAGCAGTATGCTACGTCATAGTTCTCGGCGGTATTCCCCGTATAGTCAAATTTGCAGAAAAGGCCGTTCCAACAATGGTTCTTTTATATTTCGCGGCAGGACTATTCCTTATTCTAAGAGACATTCCCGCAACAGTCGAAGCGATTAAATCTGTTTTCTACTACGCATTCAACCCAACAGCAGCAGTCGGCGGATTCGCCGGAGTTTCGGTAATGAAGGGAGTGCAGATAGGAGTTGCGAGAAGCGTTTACAGCAACGAAGCAGGCTGGGGAAGCTCACCCATCATCCACGCTTCGGTCGATGTCGACCATCCGGGACGTCAGGGACTTTGGGGAGCATTTGAAGTCTTTGTCGACACAATGATAGTCTGCACAATATCAGCCCTTATGGTTATAATCACGGGCGTATGGCAGACGGGAAAAGGCGGAGCAGGTTCTGTAGGAGAAGCATTGAGCTCGGTATTCGGCCCAGGCGGCGGTATTGCACTTGCATTCTTCATCATCATCTTCTCTCTAACGACAACAACAGGATGGTTCTCATACCTTGAATCTCTTATCGTTTATTGTGTTCAGGATAAGACACATGAAGAACGCATGAAGTATGTAAAGTTCGTCCGTTTTACAGGCCCCATCGTTCCCCTTTGCTTCTCAATGTTCTTCTTCTACACGGGAACGGTTCCTTCAATCGTTTGGATGATGCTCGACATTCAGTCCGCGATTCCCGTGTACGTCAACGTTATAGCTCTTACACTCCTTTCACCGCTTATCTTCAAGCTTACAAAGGAATTTGAGACAAATTACCTTTCACCTGAAAAGGCGGCAAGAGCAGCTGCAAAACTTGCAAAGAAAAAGTAGTTTCAAAACCGCAAAAATATAATAATATCATTACAGCAAGGGGAGGGATTAAGTTCTCTCCTCTTGCAGGCAAAAAGGGAGATGTACTATGTCGGAGTTTATCAAATCAGTTGATGTAAAGACAATGGTTAATATTTACTGTGACGGAAAAGTTCAAAGCCGCACACTGCGCTATCCTGACGGGCGCCTTCAGACACTCGGAGTTTACCTCCCCGGGGATTTTGAGTTTCACTCTGACGGAGCGGAAACAGTCCTCGTTACTTCAGGATGTGCCGAGGTCCTTTTCCCCGGAGATAAAGACTGGCGCGCAGTCCGCAAGGGCGAAGTTTATGACGTGCCTGCAAACACGGTATTTAAAGTTCGCTGCACAGAAATTACTGAATATATCTGCGATTTCCTCTAAGGAGCTGTAAATTTTATGCGACTGGATCCCTTCGTTAAAAAATATAATGATCAAATCATCAAATCCGTATGCGAAAGTGTCAAGATTCCAAGCCTCTGCTCGGATCCACTTCCCGGCATGCCCTACGGTGAGAATGTTGCGAAAGCTCTTGACCATGCTCTCGCGGTGGCAAAGTCTCTAGGCTTCAGTACTGTCAATGCAGACGGGCTATATGGCTACGCCGAATACGGAGACGGAGCGGAGACAGTCGCTGCAATGGGACATCTTGATATCGTCCCGCCGGGAGAAGGATGGGATTTTCCCCCTTATGCTGGAGAGGTTTTGGACGGGCACATACTGGGACGAGGCACTCAGGACGACAAGGGGCCTCTTTTCAGCACTCTTTACGCTCTTAAAGCCGTAGCTGACTCGGGAGAAAAAATTTCTAAAAAGGTCCGTATAATATTTGGGACAGATGAAGAGTCCGGCAAGATGCGCGACGTTAATGCCTACATTGAGCGCGAAGGCGCGCCACTAATGTCTTTCACACCTGACGGAGAATACCCGGTGGTCAATGCGGAAAAGGGCTCAATAAGATTTAACATAACGCGCTCTTTCATCGATAACTGCACAGAGGGAGTCATATCCATAAGCGAATTAGGCGGAGGAGACGGTCTTTCCGTTCCGGCAAAGGCTTACGCTGTAATTACCGGCAGCGAAGACAGCCTTGCGGAAGCGGAAAAAATAGTATGCGCCTTCACTACGGCACACGGATGGAAAATGACTTCTGAAATTACGGAAGGTTCTCTTAAATTGACATTTGCGGGAAAAGCGGCTCACGCCACACTCCCTGGGCTTGGCATCAACGCAATAGGACGCATGTTCGTCTCTCTTAAAAACCTTCACTCCTTTATTTCCATAGGCACTAGAGGCAACTATATATCTTTTATTGCGGACAAAATAGGTACAGAGACAGACGGATTTAGCATGGGCATCAAAGCAGAGCATCCTCATACAGGAAATCTCACATTGAATATGGCAAAGCTCACAGGCAGCAAAGATTCAATGATGCTTAACATAGGAATATATGTTCCTGCTGAGACCATACCTTTTTATGATGTCATTGCAAAAATTACAACAACATTTGAGTCAAACGGTGCCTCTCTAGAAATAGTACGCAGAGTGGCTCCCCTCTTCGTGGAAGAGACACATCCCCTTATATGCGCTCTGAAACGCGGATATGAAAATGCCACAAACAAAGATCCATACCTGATAAGCATGTGCGGAAGCACCTACTCCAAGAGAATGCCAAACATGGTTCCCTTCGGAGCGACATTCAAAGACGAGCCTGACCATGCTCATGCAGCAAACGAAAAAGTGCTCATAGCCAATCTTCACGAAAGCATGAGAATCATGGCTTACGCAATACTGGAAATGGCAAAATAATGACAAGATTTTCAATTGACCTGCAGGGAAGACTAAGAGCTCTGCAGTTCCTTGGAATCACCTTTATAATTGCGACTATGGAGGGAGGATACTACTTCCTCCTTCCATACCTGCAGGGCAGAGGCGTCCAAATAGGCTCCATGGGGGGCCTTATGATGGGTATTTGCTATGCCGGATCCATACTGGGCAAGCCCATAGTCCCCATGATCGAAAACATCTTTGGACTGAAAAAACTTATCTACACAGGCCTCATTTTCTTTTTGACAAGCTCACTCGGAATAGCTTTTGCCATATCATCTCCCGCCTTAATACTCTTTTGGCGAGTGCTTACAGGCTTCGGACTAAGCCTTGTAGGCATCTCTCTTATGACATACCAGACACAGATAATATCGGAGCACGTCAGAGGACGTGACTTCGCCTTCATAGCCACTGCGTACAACCTTCCACCCCTGACATTGATGCCATTGTTGGAATACTGCCTGAACAGGGGGCACTACATGACATACGCACTTATATTCCCTGTAATAGTGCTGACAGGCATATATATAACATACAAACTGCCGGACATATCTGAAAGCAGAAAAGAAGCTGCCGCACTTGAAAAATCAGCAGAAAACGAAGAGGTGCCTCCATCATATAAACAGATATTTACCAGCCCTGTGCTCATACTTTTTATGCTCTCTGTGGCGGCTTTCGCTTTGAGCGACGCCGGACAGCTTACATTTGTACTCCTTGCAAAAGAAAAAGGTGTAGCTGCATCGTGGTTCTTTGCTTCCGCGTCGGCTATAGCTCTCTTACTCCGTACAGTGGGAGGCAGCATACTGGACAAAGTCCCGCGTAAAATATTTGCCTGTGTCACAGCCTGCATAACAACAGCCGGAATACTGCTTGCAACGGTAAGTTCAACACCATTTCACTTTACACTCATAGGACTTTTTTACGGTGTAGGAATGGGGCTGGGTTTTCCTGCCTTTATGTGCCTTATCGGCGATCTAGGCAAAAACGGACTCCAGTCGCGCTTGATGGTACTATTCGGCTTCATATATTCCGCATGCTACTTCATAGGACCTACAGTGACGGAATATGTTATAAACATCACGGGAGCAGTAACTGCATACAGAATAACATTCACAGTACTTCTGCTCTTTGCTCTTGCCGTTACATACTTTAACCTTAGGCTTCACAAAGTGCCGATAGGCAATTTAACTAAATATAAAATATTTAGCATATCCGAAAGGGGAAAAAGAAAATGAAAATAGGATTTATGGGTTCGGGTGCAATAGCAGAGATACTAAGCCAGAAAATGACTGCAAGCGGTGCAGCAGATCCGAAGAACATTTTTATCTACGACGTGAGCAAGGAGCGCCTCTCTTACATGAGCGGCAAATACGGACTCACGGCATGCGAAACACCTGCCGAAATGATAGCCGGTGCAGATTACGTATTCATGTGCGTGCGCTCCGACAACGCCATAGACATGGCAAAGACGCTCGGTGCATACTCATTTGAGGGAAAAACAATCGTATCAATATCATCAGGCATTCCCATGGCTCTCTATGAAAAGAACGTACCTGGCGCACACGTAGCACGCGCTCTTCCCAACCCTCCCAGCCGCATAGGACACGGAGTTGTCGCAGTGGCATTCAACGGAAAAGTAACGGAAGCCGAAAAAGCCGACCTCATGACAATCTTTGGAGCAATGGGCACATGCGTCGCACTCGGAGAAGACAAAATCAACGCAATAACCTCCCTCACAGGGCCGGCACCTGTATATGCCTACTTCCAGGGACTGGTCGAAGCGGCACTCCTTCTCGGCATTGACCACAAAAATGCGGCAAAAATGGCATTTGGAACAATCGAAGGCTGCCTGAAAGTTTGGGAAGGCAATATCGACAACATATCGGGACTCCTTGCCGAGACAAGCACACCGGGAGGAATCTCAGTCCGCCAGCTCTACAACCTCGAACAGAAAGCATTTAAAGCTACAGTTAAAGGCTGCTATGAAGAAGGTTTCCTGCGCACCAAAGCATACAGCGACAGCATCAGCAAAATGCTCGAGGAAAATTAGTCCCTAAAAAACGTAATAAAGCCACTTAAAACACAAACGAATAAGTAATGCAGCGAGATTAGGCAGCACGCGCTTACGGTAAGCGTCAAATATAACGTACCAGGTAATCATTAGGAATCCGGGATATTTGACGCTTATCCTTTATCTTGTCGTGACAGCGGTCACACAAAACTTGGGATAGCCGCACCGTCCATTCCCTTACATCTATCCGTATGGCCACATACAAGGCAAAATTCCCTCTCTTTGTAGGTAAATATAAAAATCCCCCCTGCTCAAATGACAGGAGGAATTTATACAATCTTATGGATTGCAAACAGGTAGGGGATATTTGACGCTTACGATATCCCAGACTGTTTTATTAGATATTTATATTGTTGCCTATGCCAAGTTCAATAGCTCTGTTGTAAATCGTCCATGCGGCGACGACATCAAGAACGGCGTAGCCGACTGTCTTCATGACGGTTATCTGGCTATCGGACTGGCGGCCTTCCAGCTTGCCATCAAGAACTGAGCCAAGCTCCCCTGCAACTCTCTCAAAGCTGTACTTCCCCTCTTTTATAGGAATAAGGAAATCTCCAGCTTCAGCAAAGACTGCCTCTTTGTTGTCTACAAAGACTCTGGCTCTCTCAATCAAAGCGAAATCAAGCTCTCTTGCTGTAGGAGTGTAAGAACCTACTCCGTTGACATGAGCCCCTGCTTTGACTTTTGATCCGTCAAAGACCGGTGTCTTGGATATTGTAACGGTTGTGATGATATCGGCCTCGTCTATCGCTTCGTCGGGAGACTTTGCGCCTGATATTTTAACGCCGAATTTATCCGCCATATCGCTTGTGGCTGAGATGAACTTGGTTATTCTGTCTTCATGGAGGTCAAATACTTTGACTTCTTTCAGAGAGCTTCTTGCTGTGAGCATAGCCTCAAGCTGGCTCTGAGCCTGACCGCCCGTTCCGAAAAGAGCACCTTTCTCGCAGTTCTTTCTTGCAAGTATGTCTATTGCAGCTCCAGAGATAGCGCCTGTTCTTATCTTTGTAACTTCTGTTCCGTTCATCATGGCGCACACTTCTCCCGTTTCGGGGTCGAGAAGGAGAACCTGAGCCGTAACTACTGGGATATTTTTTGAGGCGTTGTCGGGGAATGTGGATACAACCTTTATTCCTACTCTATTTACATGGCTTTTGACATAGGCAGGCATAAACTGTGATGTGCTGCTTTCGTTGACAGGAAAACTTATTCTGACCGGAACTTCCGTCTTTCCCTGAGAATGGAGCAAGAAAGCGGTTTTATCCGATTCAATTGCATCTTTCATGGGAAATACAGTCTTAACTTCTTGCGCGTTTAATATCAGCATTGATAAACACTCCTTGACCTGATTGTTAGTTTGCGCTCCAAACCTTTTTGCCTCTGCAATACGTCACCGTGTGCTTTATATTTTTTAGTTCAGACGGGGTTATGTTAAACGGATCGCAGTCTAAAAGCGTGAAGTCTGCTTTATACCGAGCTTTTATTTTACCATGAATGTGTTCTAAACCAATAGTACTCAATGGATTTAGTGTATACGTTTTGACCGCTTCGATAAGAGGAATAAAGAGGCACTATTTCATTGTGACAGAAGCGCGCCGGTGATGTGTATGACTTCAAAAATCGCAGAAGGACACCTTTGACAGCAGGTGTCCTTCTGTGCATTACAAATATAAAATTTTTTTACAATGCGGCTTTTGCTCCGGCTTTTATTGCTTTTATTATTTTGTCTGTGGCTTCGTCTTCCATTATCAGGTTAAGGCCGAACATTACGGCGCGATTTAGTATCGCTTCCGTCTTTAACATCGACTCTGGTCTATATGACGGGGCTGTCGTGCCGAATATGTCTTTGCCGCTCATCTCGCAAAGAGCGTCCCAGTGTTTTGCGTAGTGCCACGTGTTGTCGGCTATTATTGCGCATGGAGCGCCGGCTTCCTTTGAGGCTGCTTGGAATTTTTGGGCCGCTTCCGCGGTCGGCATCATAAAAATAAGGTGCGATGCGGTATCGCCGTATTCGTCATTCATAGGACGCGGCTTTATTCCTGTCTCTGCAGTCGCATCAATAATTTTCTTCTTTGTTTCACGCAGAAGTCCAAGTGCGTATTGCATCTTTTTAAGCGCAACAAGGCCCAGAGCTCCCTCTATTTCGCTCATTCTGAAATTAACTCCTAGACCTGATTTCGCATCTGCTCCGCGGTCATGTTCTTTGCTGTGTACGTGTCCGTGGTCATGGTAGTATTCCATTTTAGCGTACACAGATTCATCTTGTGTAAAGACCATTCCGCCCTCACCGACAGTTAGAGTTTTGTTAGGGTCAAAGCTCCATGTGCCGCAGAGGCCCATTGTGCCGAGGTATCTGCCTTTGTATGTTCCTCCAACCACTTCGCAGGCATCTTCTATTATGGGGATAGCGTATTTCTTTCCAAGTTCGATAAACCTGTCCATATCCGCTGCGCATCCGAACATGTGTACCGGCATAATTGCCTTAGTCTTGGGTGAGATGAGCTTTTCCGCGGAGTTTGGGTCTAGGCTCAGTGTCTCGTCGATATCACCTAGAACCGGTACTGCGTCACAGGCTGCAATCGCCTCTATTGTCGCTATAAAGGTGAAAGGTGTCGTGATTATCTCGTCTCCGGGCTTTATTCCTATTCCTTTAAGGGCGGTTATCAATGCGGCTGTACCGTTGGAAAGGGCTAAGGCATATTTTGCTCCTGTGATAGCCGCAGCTTCGGCTTCAAACTCATCGACTTTGTAATGTCCGCCTCTGCTGCTGTGAGAGCCGTACCTGTGCACCATTTTTCTCTCTATTACGTCTTTTATGGCATCGATCTCGTCTCTGTTAAAAATTTCAGCTCCGGCCATTGTTATTCCTCCTGTTTTATGAATTTACTATTCGCGTATATATTTTTTCTATAAACTCTGTTGTGGCTTTGCTCTGCCAATTTTCCGGGCCATAGCAGCTTTGCCAAAGTTTTTCCATGCCTTTTGCGGTTTTTGTCATCATAGGTATGTCTTTTTCGGATATTCCGTATGATGAGGCCTTTGGAAGTTCCATATTGTTTGCTTTTATAAATGATACTGTGTCAGCATAACCGTCAGGGTAAATTTCTTCAAGAGCAAGCATTGAGAGTGTGACTGCCACACTGTGGGGAAGTTTTGGCGCCGCATTGCTTAGGCCGTATGATACGGCATGAGGGATACCCACTCTTCCGCCGATTGTGCTGCTTCCGCCGAGCACTGATGCCACTACAGACTTTATCGCAGCCTCTATTTTGTAATATGTAAGGTCATTTGATAGGACTTCTTTTGCCAGTGCTAAGCCGTCGTGTGCATCTGCTATCGCTTCGGCAGAGCTTGTTTTGCTCTTCGTAATCTCGTAGTGGTGATAATAACAATCCATCATTGTGTAAAATCTGTTAAATTTGGGAGCGCCGCATGAGAGCTGAGGGTCTGCGATTGTCAATGCTGATTCTGTGTAACTGTCGTTTATTCCTAGCTTTTTCTCCGGACCGCGCAAAACGGCGATAGGTGTTATCTCGGCACCGGTGCCGTTTAACGCCGGGACTGTCCATATATCCTTGCCTTTGTTCATATGCAGGGAGTAGCCTTGATAATCCTGTGCTTTCAGCGGATTGCCCAAGCATATGCCTGTAGCTTTTGAGAGGTCCATAGCCGCTCCTCCGCCTATGCCTATTATCACATCCGGATCATAATCTAGTGTTTTTATATGATCTACAAGGTTGTCAACGTCAGAGGTTCTCGGCTCGGAGAATGTCGCATCGAAGAGAAATTTATTTTTCTGTTCAAATATCTTTGCAAAAGCCGGCTGAGGCATAAGTGCGGAGTCTATTACAAAAAACGGAATTTTACCGCGACTTTCAAGCAAATTAAAGAGGTCTGAAATTCCGTCTGACGAAAGAATAATTTCGGTAGGAACTTTTGTTCTCCACCATGGAGAGAGATTTACAAAATTTTTAATATCTGCGGGCACTTTCATTTTTATATTTGCTTCCTTTCTAAAACTAAAAAAACTGCACAAAACAACAGCAGAGACAACCTTTTCTCTTCTTTATATTTCCTTTAAATTTTTATAAAATCAAGGAACCGTTATGGCGCTGAGATATGCCTCTATTTTCTTCAGATCATCGGGAGTGTCGATTTCGATGGTATCTCTTTTTGTCTCCACACACTTGATGGAGTATCCTCTTTCAAGCACGCGGAGCATCTCCAGGCTTTCTGTTTTCTCAAGCGGTGTCTGAGGCCAGCCGGAAAATTCAAGCAGAAAATCCCTTCTCCAACAGTAAGGGCCAATATGCTTATACCACACACCGCCGTCACAGCGCGGATAAGGGATCGGAGAGCGGCTGAAATATAAAGCGCTGCCCGACTTTGAAAATACCATCTTCACAATATCCTTAGCTTCAACTTCTTCCTGCCTCTCTATGCGCTTTGCAAGCAGAGATAGGACTGTTGACGGGCTGTCATCAAGCGATTTGACAAGAGGGTCTATCATGTCGGAAGATACAAGCGGATCGTCGACTTGAACATTGAGCACATAGTCTGAGGGGATAAGTTTTGAGACAAAGGCGACTCTGTCTCCTCCGCTGGGGAGCTCCGGAGGCGTCATTATTGTCTCTCCTCCGTTTTGGCGTACAATTGCGGCAATACGCTCGTCGTCAGCAGCGACAATTACTCTGTCCACTGAGGTACACCTTTTGACATTTTCTAAAACTCTTATTACGAGGGGAATTCCGGCAATCGGTATGATAGCTTTACCCGGAAGTCTGGTACTTGCATAACGTGCAGGAATCACTGCAAGGGTCTTCATCCCTCTAACCTCCTTTTAGCGCAGCCTATGCAGTGTATGGCCGTGTATCACGGCTTTATCGGCTGACATTTTTTGGTTAGAGGCTGAGAATACACCTATACAAGTGCATTGTCAATAAGTATAAATCGTTGAATTTTATAACTGTTTATTGTGAAAGTGTTTGCACCAACATATGTTTACGGCTCTATTTAGTGAACCGGTTCGGTAAGAATTATAATCAAAAAAGAGGCGGAGCGGAGACATTCTATGACGTTCCGCTCTGCCTCTTGTGTTTTTTCGAGAAGTTACTTTATTTTATAATATTTTTCCGGAACATTTATCTTGTTCATTCCGAGGGGGCCTTTGCCGAATACATAGGTGTCCTGATAAATAAGGAGGAAGTTCTTCATTTTTGCTCCTGTAGACGCGTCAATGTATGAACTGCTGTTCCATGCAAGTCCGGGGGAAAATAGTTCAAATGCTTTCATAGCATCGTCGCTCTTTCTGAGTTTTGCTTTTTTCTCAACTATTCTCTTGCCGTATTCTCCGAGTCCTGCAGCAATGCAGTATCCAGACGGATATGACCATGTCGCCAAGCGTCCCTTGCCGCCCTTTTTAACAACCGTATTCTCAATTTTCTTGACTATTGCCTTCCAGTTACCTTTTTCTTTGGTGAGGTCAATGCCTAAAGCACCTGCATATCCCTGGAGAGGAGAGTCCGTCTGGACATAGTAGCCGCCGAGAGCAGTTATCTGCTTAAGGAGAGGCTCAACCTGTGCGTCGTTGGTGCTGAAGAAGGCTGTATTTTTGCCGTATTTTGCAAGCCATGCTGGGGTTTTTTCAAGCACATACTGCTGAGCACCTGCGACACCCACGTCGCTTGTGGGGTCGGGGGCTGTTTCAAATACAAATTTGATTCCGAGGTCTTTGCATGCAGCCTCCATAATTTTTCTGCGGCGGGACAGAAGCTCGTAGCTCATATGGCGTGGAAATGAGATGTGTACATATGTTTTTGCTCCAAGCTTTTTTGCCGCGGCAGGCATTATGTATCCCATGGCGAGAGTATCCGAATTTATTGCAAGGTCTGCGACAGCGCCTATAACATTTGGGTCTTCCTGCGGCTGACCGGCAAAGCAGAGTATATCCTTGCGCTTTTCTTTAATTCTTCTGAAGGCCTCCGCTGTTCCTGGAACAGCTTCCACCACTGCAATAACCTTCATTTTAGGGTCGTCAGCGAGTCCTGCTATCTGAGCGATTGTCGTTTCCATTTCAGACATAAAGTTATCTGGGTAGGTTATATGTTTAACCATACCGCCTTTCGAAACATCACCGTACATTTCAATGAGCTTTTCGGCTCCGCGAAGCACGTCTTCTCCCTGTGAAACGGTTCCTGTCACAATACCTATGTGGAACTTAGACTCGGCGGAAGCCGGAAGAGCCGCCAAAGCCACAATCAGCATACAAAATAAAAAAACTTTTTTTACCATTGCCGCATCCTCCTTCAATACTGTTTTATTTCTCTTTGAGAAAGAGAGTTATAGTTTCTTCAATTTTCTGAGGCACAGCTCCTGTATCTCCGACCAATCTCGGAGAGAACTCTGCACCTTTATCCATAAAGATGATGGTGGGCACCCCGCGCAGAGAGAGAGTTTTCATTATACTTCTGTTCTCTCCCCTGTTCATTTTTAAAAAAGTGATACGCTCCCCGTATCGTTCGGCAAGCTCGCTGAAAGCAGGTGCAAGCTTAATACAGGGAGGTCATGTGGGATCCCATATATCAAGCACGACAGGCTTGACAAAGGAAGCCTCCATAACCTGTTCCGCATATTCCTCGGCAGATATTTCTCTCAAATAAAATTCACCTCCAATGTAGGATAAACCAGATTTAAAATATCGTCATGCCGAACCTCTATGGCAAGGTTCGGCATGGCTGCGTTTGTGTATTTATTTTTCTTCAAGTGTGTAAATTGTCCAGCGCAGAGTTTCCGCCTTACGGCAGAGTTTGGGATCTCCCTTTAAAAAAAGTTTTGTGAAGGGTCTTTGCTCGAGAGGCTCAAGAGTAATTTCTTCAATAAAAAAGTCTCCTATTTCCTGATGCCTCTCGCTGACAAAGGAGCATGAGGCTGAAAACTTGACTTTTTTCTCTCCGCGGTTAATGATTGTTATATTGACTCCGTCAGGCAGAACTTTCAACCCCCTGTACTCCACAGGCACACCGTTTGGAATCTGTCCTTTAGGTCCGAAAGCGGCAAAAGCGGGAAGAGCTGCTATAAAAATAATCAGCATAGCTGTCAGTAATTTTCTCAAAGAACCAACCTCCGTCTCATTCAAAATCATACAAAGGAATTCTATCACACATCTTTGTTTTTTATAAATCTACAGAGGAAAAACAGTATAAATACGACTCTTTACTCATATGGTTTATCAGCAAAAAATACTGTTACAGATTGAATTTATTGACTATTATGGTTATGTCGCAAATAAAAATAATGCGGCTTCCGTAATACGGAAACCGCTTAACTTTTAAAGTATGGCGGAGAGTGGAGGATTCGAACCCCCGGGGCTGTGACACCCAATTGATTTCAAGTCAATCACCATCGACCACTCGGACAACTCTCCAACCGACATGAGATATTATACAGATGTTTTTAAATATGGCAAGATGCAAATCAACTTTTTTACGGAGGCATAGATATTGTGAAAGAAAATGAGAGCAAAATGAGCTTCAAAGTAACGGGTATGACATGTACAACCTGCTCAAGGATTGTTGAGCGCTCTCTTCTGAAAGTTCCTGGAGTATCTTTTGCCTCAGTCAACCTTGCGACAGAGAGTGTCTTTGTCATAGCTGACAAAGCTTTGCCCTTCGAGACTCTGGAAGCTGCGGTAAAAAAAAGCGGTTACAGCATATTAAAGGATGCCCCATCGGACCTTGACGAGATACGCTTTAGGGAAGCGCGCAGCGATCTTGTCTTTATCATGGCAATAGGAATGCCTCTTTCTCTTCTAATGTTCCTGCACATGTTTTTCGGTGTCCACTTTAGCTTCTATTCCATCCTTGAGCTGATTGCCGGAGGCGTAGCTATTTTTTACGGAGGGCGCAAGACAATAAAGGGAGCATGGATAGCCATAAGCCACGGCCATACAAATATGGACACTCTTATCTCCATCAGTGCGGTGGCATCGTGGCTTACCGCGCTAATGGGCTTTTTAGGAGCCGACATTCCTTCTTTCGGTACGGTTGGTGTTATGATTCTTATGCTTCACATAGCGGGGCGCTATATTGAATCGCATCTGCGCGACAGAGCGGCAAAACAGGTTAAGACACTGCTCACTCTTCAGCCGCGCGAAGCCCGGGTTATAAAAGACAATCAAGAGATAATGGTACCTACGGAGGCCGTAAAACCCGAGACACAAATAATAATCAGGCCTGGCGAGAGAATACCTCTTGACGGTATTGTCATAACCGGCACATCATCGGTTGACGAATCGCTGCTTACGGGAGAGTCGATTCCTGTTGTGAAAGACACAGGCTCTATGATTACCGGCGGAGCAATGAACCTTTCCGGCGTTCTCATAGCAGAGACAACCAAGTCAGGGGAAGACACTTTTTTGGCAAAGATGCTTGATCTTGTTCGCGAAGCTCAGGGTTCTAAAGTTCCGCTGCAGGCTCTCGCAGACAGAATAACATTAAAATTTGTTCCCACTGTCATAACACTGGCCGCTATCAGCGCTCTTATGTGGTATCTTAATTTTGACGCTCTTTCAGCTTTCGTACTTCCGCTATCATCTTATCTGCCGTGGCCGTCGGCCTTCTCTTCTCCTGCAGCCGCAGCTGTTTACGCATTTGTCGCTACTCTTGTTATTGCCTGTCCATGCGCATTGGGTCTGGCAACGCCTCTTGCTCTTGTCGTGAGTACGGGGGAGGCTTCCAGAATCGGACTCTTGATCAGAAACGCCGAAGCAATACAGACTTTGAGGGAAGCGGACAGAGCCGTACTAGACAAAACAGGCACTTTGACAATGGGAGAACCCTGCGTTGAAAAATGGGAGCTTCCGAAAGACGCCTTGGGCTATGTATATGAACTTGAATCATCATCGGGACATCCTCTGGCTCAGGCAATAGTTAAGATAATTGGCGAGACTGAAAAAGTTTCCAAGCCCAACTCTGTTGAGGAAAAAGCGGGAGAAGGTGTGACCGGGGTCTGGGATGATGCTGTATGGTTTGTGGGAAGAAGCAAATCTCCGTCCATATGGAGCAAAAAAGCAGACAGGGGCATGACATTGGCGGAAGTAAGAAAAGATGGCGTACCTATCGGCTTTTTTGCCATAAGCGACCCCATAAGAGAAGATTCAAAACAAGCAGTAAGTGACCTGAAGGAACTGGGAATAAAGTGCATTATGGCGACAGGAGACGGAATGAGCACCGCCTTATCAATTGCAAAAGAGGCAGGTATTGAAGAAGTCTATTGGGAGGTACGTCCGGAAAATAAGCTTGACATTGTCCAGTCTGCTCAAAGTAAGGGAGCAAAAGTAATTATGGCGGGCGATGGCATAAATGACGCAGCGGCTTTAAAAGGAGCACACGTCGGCATAGCCATGGGAGGCGGCATGGATTTGGCTGTAGACAGTGCTGATATTGTTATTCTAAAAGGCGGACTTTCAAAGATTGTATCTGCTGTCAAAATATCAGACAAGACATGGCATATAATCAGACAGAACCTCTTTGGCGCGTTCTTTTACAATATTGTTGCGATACCGCTTGCTATGCTTGGCCTGCTCCACCCGATTGTTGCTGAATTTGCGATGGCGGCAAGCTCAATAACTGTTATACTTAATTCACTGAGAATATCCGGATCGGCGGGTAAAAAATAGTGTTTGGAGGAAATATAATATGAGAGAAATAACTTTGAAAATTCCCGAGATGGTGTGCGAGCACTGCAAAAAGAGAATAAGCGATGCTGCCGAAAACGCAGGTGCCTCTGTAAAAGAACTTGACTTGACATCAAAAAAATTAGTCCTCGAATCGGATATGAGTGATGCCGAAGCCGTAGCTTTGCTCGACGATGCCGGCTATGATGCAGAAGTTATATAAGTAAGTATGATAGAATATAAGTGACATAAAATTAAAAATGAAATGAGGTGTTCCAATTGAAAAAGATTGCAATATTGCTGACAGCCGTATCTATTTTGTTTGTCCTTTCATGCACCGCATTTGCCCATCCGCCGAAAAATATAGCGGCGTCATGGAATGCTTCACAGGAAACTCTTTCTGTGACTGCAGAGCACAGCGTGGAAGACGCGGCGAAGCATTACATCCTTTCGCTGACTATACTGGACGGGACAAAACAGCTTGTCATGAAACAATATTCAAAACAGAACAGCACCGATGGATTTTCAGACTCTTTGATTCTCAAAGGCATGAAGTCCGGAACTAAGCTCAGAATACAGCTTGTCTGCAACATTATGGGAAGCAAAGAACTTCAATATATAATACCATAGAGATTTTTGATACTAATAA
>CAYRAI010000032.1:0-24197 GCA_964422205.1 uncultured Synergistaceae bacterium
TAAGCCTTGCCATTCCTGTCGCAAATACGACTCCTATGCTTGCCGCAGTGACTTCCTGGCTTCTTTTGGGAGAGGAGATAACTTATGTAATTGTCATTGGCATAGCGATAGTCATAGCCGGGCTTCTTCTGCTGCGTTTCGGAGCGGCAAAGGATGACCGTGAGAAGGATAGGGACGCGGAGAGGTCTCTTAACGCCGCAAGGCTGATGAAGGGTTTTGCTCTGGCCGCGGGAGCAGCCGTATCTTGGTCTCTCGGTGCTCCTTTGATAAAAATGGGTATGGTCGCATCGGGACTTGACCCTATAGAACTGACATTTTACCGTTCTGCGATGCTGCTCTTTCTCTCTTGGGGACTACGTTTTGTCGTTATAAAAAGGTCTCCCTCATCTGTGATGCCTCTTACGAATCTTCCTTTGAAGACTTGGGGGTATTTTTTAGGCGCGGCCGTTATAGGACTCACTCTCGGTTCTATATTAAATGCCTACTGCATTGCCGTTATGCCTGTTGCTATTGTTACTGCCATTACTTCCACAAGTCCTTTTATGTCTGCCATGTTTGGGCACTTTGTTCTTAAAGACAGGCTGACAAAGCTTCAGTGGGCCGGAGTCGTTATGATAATATCCGGTTCTATTGTGATAAGCGTGTAGCCATGGTTTTTCCCGATACCCTCCGCGCTCTTAACAATAAGAATTACAGGCTCTTTTTTATCGCTCAGGCTATATCTCTTACCGGGCTTTGGATGCACCGTGTGGCTATGGGGTGGCTTGTTTACCGCCTTACAGGCTCCAATTCGGCTCTGGGTGTTATGGATTTTGCCGCGTCTATTCCTATTGTCTTTCTCACCGCGATAGCGGGAGCTATGATTGAGAGGTGGGATTTGAGAAAAACGCTTTTCTGCTGTCAGGCTGGCTGTATGGCTGTGGCTTTGACTCTTGCTTTTCTTACTATGACCGACCTTGTTACGTTCCACATTATTGTCTTTATGAGCCTCATGCTCGGAGTGCTTGATTCGTTTGAGCTTCCGTGCCGCTACGCTCTGGTCTCTTACCTTGTCGATAAGAAGGACGACATTACAAACGCCGTAGCTTTGAATTCCACAAATTTTAATTTAGCCAGGATGTTCGGCCCTACTGTCGCGGGCTTTGTGATACATGCCGTGGGCGAGGGAGTATGTTTTATGCTTAACGGCATAGCGTATTCTTCGACTCTGTTCGCTCTTAAAAAGATGGATATGAAAGAACCGCCGATTGGGCGTGCCGACGGGGGCAAGAGAGAGCCTATAAAAGAGGCTGTCGAAGGTTTCCGTATCGCCAATAATTTTGCTCCGAGCAGATATCTTCTGATGCTTATAGCAATGACGGGTTTTTTTGCTTTTCCCGCAATTGTTCTTATGCCTGCTATGGCAAAGAGTGTCTTAGGCGGCACATCCGAAACTTTGGGATTTCTGCTCATGGGAGTCGCGATAGGAGCTTTGACTGGATCTCTTATAATGGCTGCTCTTAAGACGGCTCACAGACACGCTTGGTGGTGTACAAGAACCTGCATAGGCTTCGGCATTTCGGTAATACTCTTCTCTCTTTCAAGAAATATTTATATGGGAATAGTTCTGGCAGCTCCTGTCGGATTCTGCATGGTAACATGCACTATAACCTGCAATACTCTGCTTCAGTCCATGGTTCCGGTAAACAGCAGGAGCCGCATAATGTCCCTTTATACTTTGGCTATACTCGGAGTTCCGCCGTTCGGCAGTCTGCTCTCGGGAAAGATAGGGGACTTGGTGGGCACTGATTGGTCTTTATTTATCTGCGGCGTTTGCTGCACTGCTTTCGCATATTATTTTATGAGAAAAATCGACTCGGTTGACGGGCAAATTATATCTGCTTTGAGAGAACAGGGGGCTTTATAGTAAAATGAGCGAACTTCACAGTGGCTATACTCAGAGACAAATTCTTATCGCAGACCTTATGCTTATTCTCGTCGCTTTTATATGGGGAGCGGGGATTCCCATGAGTGCTGTTCTTGCACGGAATATCACGCCTCTTTGGGCGGTGGCTCTCAGAATGGGGCTTGCAGCGATATTCCTGATAATAATGTTCCCGAAGAGGATTATCACTGCAACAAAGCAGGACTGGATGGTCTCCTCAATACAAACTGCGATACTGACGGGAGTATTTATCTTCCTGACATTCGGCCTTGTATTCAGCACCGCGAGCAAGCAGGCTTTTATCGGAGGACTTAACGTCGTGATGGTGCCGATATTTGTCTGGATAATTTATAAGACTCGTCCCAGCAACTGGATATTCGCAGGAGCGGCTCTGACTACAACGGGGCTTCTGGTAATGGGCTTTACCCCAGGCATGGAGTTTAACTTCGGAGACTTGCTCTCATTCTTTATGGCGGTATTTTACGCATTTCAGGTATTGGGTGCAGGCTACTGCTCGCGTAAGGTGGAGCCTATAAGGCTTGTTGCGCTTCACATAATACTTCTGGCAGTCGTTATGACAGTGCTTGCCGCTATATTCGAGCCCATTCCGGACGTGACATCCTTCTCTCCGAAAATATGGGCGACACTCCTCTGTGTCTCACTTGGAAACACAATTCTCTGCTTTATACTGCAGTTTAAGGCTCAGAAAGTCACTCCCGAAACACACGCTGCCGTTATATTCTCTCTTGAAGGGCTCTTCGGATATATCGTCGCTGTGATAAGCGGACAAGATCCGTTCCATCTTCAGGGCGCAATCGGCGGTCTTATCGTCATAGCAGGCATGCTGCTGACCGAGGCAGAGGGCTTTCTTCGCAAAAAAAGCTCCTGATTTAAGTAAAAAGTGCAAGCAGCAATAATCCTTTGACAGCAAGGTTTGATCATAATATTGGAGTTATTTTAGGTTGTATTATGTGATGTAAATCAGTAAGTTTTCCGATTATTTTAACCCTTACAGGATATAGGCATTATAGCCTAAGACATGACTTCTTTACTAATATAGAATTTTCATCAATGAATATAAATTTAATTTATGAGGTGTTTTTTGATGAAAAAGATTCTATTTGCTATGTTCCTCCTTGTTTCCATGTTCATATTCACTGTCTCGGCTTACGCTCTCGACAAGGGCGCACAGGTCAAGAACTTTACATTGACGGATATAAGCGGAAAGAACGTGTCTCTCAGCGACTACAAGGGCAAAGTTGTTGTGCTGAACTTCTGGGCATCATGGTGCCCCCCCTGCAAAGCGGAAATGCCTGAGTTTGACCAGATGGACAAAGAGTTTAAAAAGTCGGGAAGCAAAGTAGTTCTTCTTGCCGTAAATATGACAGACGGAAGAAGAGAGACAAAGAGTAAAGTTGAAAAATTTCTCTCTGAAACAAAGTACGGAATGAGAGTTCTTCTGGACACAGAGGGCAAAGCTGCAGATATGTTCTCTGTCCGCTATCTGCCTACAACCTATGTCATTGATACAACAGGCAAGGTGAGCGGTCAGCTTGTCGGAGGCACGACAAAAGACGCAGTGATGCAGCTTGTCAGGGAAGCAAAATAGCGGATGAGCGCTGATCTGCCTCTTCTCTTCCTGGAAGGGATACTGGCCTTTATCTCGCCCTGTATGCTGCCTATGCTCCCGGTCTACATCATGTACCTTGCCGCGGAGACAGAGAACGGGCGCAGGGCGAGCGTTCTGAACACAGTCGGTTTTGTGCTGGGCTTCACGCTGATATTTATGGCACTTGGCGCAACTGCGACCGCAATCGGAGCTGTGCTGAACGATCACAGGATGCTTCTCCAGCGTCTGAGCGGAGCTGTCATAATGATATTCGGCCTGCACTTCCTGGGAGTATTTAAGATAGGTTTCCTGGATATAGAAAAGAAGCTTGAAGTAAAGGTTGAACGCAGAGGATTCTTGGGTGCGATGTTGTTCGGAGCAGCTTTTTCCGTAGGCTGGACTCCCTGTTTAGGGCCATTCCTCGGTTCGGCTCTCGTTCTTGCAGGCAACGGCAAAACTGTGCTTCAGGGTGTGTTTTACCTGTTTGTCTTTTCGATGGGGCTTGGCATTCCCTACATACTTGCCGCTCTCTTCTTTACCAACATAAAGGGAGTGTTCCAGTGGCTGAAAAAGCACGGAAAGCAGATAAAAACGGTATCGGGAATCCTCCTCACAATAGCCGGACTTCTAATGATATTCGACATCTTCGGCTACTATGCGGGGCTCTTCTCCTAAAAACCGAAGCGCAATTTAATTTTAAATTATAGTCACACAGCAAACGTCTAAAAATTCTCCAAAAGATTTTTAGACGTTTTTATATTTGCGCAAAACTCTAATTGCCTAACGGAAGAAAAAACCTATGATATCATTAGAAAAGAACAAAAGGAATCTTCGGGCGGCTTTTGCCCCAAACTTTCATATATAGGGGGAATCTGCATTATGTTTCGCAGAATGCTTTTTATCATATCTTTTGTACTCATATTAAGCGCAGTACCGTCTTTTGCCTCGGGGCGCATTCTATTTGAGAGACATAAGGCTTCTTTCTCAGTGTTTGCCTCTGACCTGCATGGCGGAGGGATAACCTGGCTCTTTAAGGGTGTCGATGCAGAGATTTCTAAGGACGGGAAATTTGTCATCTATACGATGATGAATCAAAAGAGCGGAGCAAGGCACATCGCAATTTATGACATGAAGCTCAAGAGGTCGGCCGTTCTTAAGAATATTCCGGGGGACAACAGCTTTGGTGCGCGTTTGTCAAATGACGGAACTATGGCGGCCTTCAACATCTTCAGCAAAAAAGGGCATTGGGATATAGGGATATATGATACTCCCGCCAAAAAGTTCACTTACTTTAGCTCTCCTGTCAATAATGGAGCGGATGGCCTTTACTCACCATTCTGGTCAAATGACGGGAAATACATCTATGCTCAGGACCTGAATAAACTTTACAGATACAGCCTCTCTGACAAAAGTGTAAGAGAGGAGCTTTCTTTTGCCGATATCTTAGGGAAGGATATAGCTATGGACAGCGGCGTGAGTTTTACCTTCTCGCCGGACGGCAAGATGCTGCTCTTCGCAGCCGAGTCCTCACGCGAAAATTGTTCCGCCTGCGCCTCCGAGGCAGCGCCTCTGAAAGGCATACTCTTTGCTTACCTTCCCGCGGAGAAAAAATGCGTAAGGCTCTCGCCCGAAAATTTATGCGTCCACTCCGGCACATGGAGCAACTCGACAGAAGTCATATTCTCAGCTCACAAATCTACGGGCGTTTCGGGCAAATTATCCGGAGGAAACAATATTTATAAAATGAGCATAAAAGATAAAAAGCCGACTCTTTTAATAAAAGACGGATACTCTCCGACATGCGGCGGAATTTCCTAAATAAAGATGGGGACGAAAGTCTACACCGAAACGGTTAAAATAAAAAACGGGCTTCCTCTCTGCCACTGAGGAAGCCCGTTTTATTCTATAAAGTCTCGGCAATGGGGCGAAGTTTCTCCCTTATCCTGCTCACCCTTCGGCTCACAGCCTGCTGACTGATACCTGATACAGCTGCGAGCTCTTTCTGTGTGAAACCTTCGAGAAGAGCCTGAGTTAAGTCCAGCTCCTCTTCCGTAAGAATTGTTTCCAATATGGAAAGCAGTTCCTTCGCGCTTCTTGCGGCGGAGCTTTCGTCTTCCTTCACTGTCTCTTCTATAGTCTCGAGATCTATGACATTTTCGCCCCTGCCGCCTCTGAGCTTTGCCGCAGCGGATCTGATGTACCCCGGCAGCCTGCTCTTCAGAAAAGCCGGAAGCCAGTTTGAGTCTCCGCACTTAGGTATCAGCAGCAAAAGAGCCAGATACCCTTCCTGAACCAGATCTTCAAAATCAGCGCCTCTGCCCTGATAGCGGCGCGCCGTGGCTTTTACCAGAGGATCGTAGCTCAACACCAGACACCCAGAATTTCCTCCGAGCCTCTTTCTAAAATCAATCTCATTAATCAAATCAACAGTTTCCTCCCGTTTCAAGATGTATAAAGCCGCGATCTTTGTACATTATTACCTTTGCAAAGCCTGCCTCCGCGGCAAGAGAGCGCAGACTCTCCTGCTCCGATGCAGCGGCTCTGATGTCCGCCGCTCTGCCATGCCTGTGCAGGCTGAATTTCACCCCTCCCACTTCTTTGTTGTGAGGCTCACAACGAAACCCGCTGTGCACTATCAGCGGCTTTCCCCACCTCTTCCTCACCTCTTCGAGCATCAGCACCAGCTGAGGGCTGACCTTCACAGTAAGGCAGCAGGGGCATTGAAACTCAGCCAGATTAAAATGCTCCGTAAGCTGAAAATCATTCAGCTTCAAAATCCTTGCGCCTCTTTTCAAAAAAAGATATGTGCGCCGCTGCCAGAGCCAAAATACGCCCTATGCGGCGCAGCAGAGAAATTTTCACATTTTGCCCTCCCTTGCTTCTATAACGGAACCGAGATGTAAGACCGCTCTTGTAAGCTCCTCCATCCTTTTATCCATTCTGACAAGCAGATATGATGCGACGGCAACGGAAAAAGAACTCTGCACGATGCTTCCGATAAGCTCTTCCACTGCAAACACCTCCTGCGGTCAATAGGAAAATTAAGATGAGAGGCACGCCGTTTAAGGAAGCGCGCCCCTCCAGCCTTTATATAAGGTCTGTTACTGTTCTGTCGATAATCTCGGCTCCGTTTGCCGAAGCGAGAACGACATCAAACGGCTGCGCTGCGATAAGAGCGTTTTGAGCGGCAAGGGCCGCTGTCTTTCCAGTCTCTCCCGCAAGCTCAGGGTCAGCATAGTTTATGCTGACTGCGAAAGACTCGTTCGCATCTGTGAGAAATTTGAGTTTCAGTGTTCTCATAAAGTAAACACCTCCTTTCTTCAAAAACTACATAGGCTAGTCTACGAGAAGCCCTGTGCTGTACTTCTTTGTTGCGGCAACCGGGTACTCAAAGAGATCCGCAACAGCTGTGACAAGAGCTTTTGCCTTATCGGGCGTAATATCGTTGCTGATATTGCCGAAAGTCACGCTCTTCTCGACCTTTTTGCCGTCAACTGTTCCAAGGCTGAGGGTAAGGCGAAGCGATGTGGAGATTGGGTTGATATTGGACATATTGTATCCCTCCTTTCATGTTTGATAACTATAATAGTGCATGATAAGGTTAAAAAATACAACCTGAAAAAGACAATTCTTTGAAATTTTGCAAAGGAAACTCTGGCACTGAATGGCGCAGATATTCTATTACGGAAATATAAAGATAACAGGTTATCAGATAAGTTATAAATTCTGCATTATATTAGATTATTTTCACGTGAACATTCTTTGACTGTATTTTTGTTATTATTTTAGTTCCGTTGGCACTACTCAGATAGCAAAATTGGTATTATAATGTTTAGAGAATGAGAGGTATGTTTCTCTCTGACAATTGCAAATGCTGTTTTATTCCCGTTCTAAAAAATATTTGCTTTTGAAACATATAAAAAAAGCGATAATATTCTCTGAAAGAGGGGGTTAATTAAACTTAAATCGTAAGATGCGCTTTGCTGTTGCTTTTTAAATTTGATTTAATAAATCAAAAGTCGCACTATCTAGAAAATATATGGCCATTTTAAAATATAATTTATTGAAGATAATATATTAATATCTATTTTGCTTGACGCCTTTCTCAGTTTACATACTCTTTTCCTGTTTTTATTTTTATTTTATCGGAGTGATTTTATGCATGAGCTAACATATACAGAAGCTGCGGTAAAGAAGACAAGAGGCGCAAAATCAAAGCTCTCACCTATATTTGCAAATCTTGAAGATATACGTCGAGCCCGCGGAATGTCTCAGAGAGAGGTTGCAGAAAGCACGGATCTCACTCAGCCGGCCATATCAAAAATAGAGGGGAAGGACAATCTTCAGCTTGATACTCTGAAAAAATACGCCTCCGGTCTTGGAGGTCTGCTTGAGCTGAGGGTCAATTTCCCAGACGGCAAGAGGTTCATAGTTAAATTCTAGGTTTGTTGCATAGCTGTAACACAAGCTAAATTCATCCGTTACATATTTTGAATATACTCTTCTCAGTACATAACAACGAGGAGGAGTATTCAAATTATGAAAAAATTTTTAGCGGCATCGGTATTATCATTTGTTCTGGCATTCGCATCATCGGCATTAGCGGCACCTATCGTAATGGACGGCTCCACCACAGTCCTTCCTTTTGGTCAGGCTGCGGCGGAGCAGTTTATGAAGTCGAACCCAAAAGTTAAGTTCTCCGTATCGGGCACCGGCACAGGCAACGGATTCAAGTCTCTTGCGGACGGCAGCGCTCAGATTGCCAATGCGTCGCGCTTCATTAAGGACAAGGAAATCGAAACCTGCATAGCAAAGAAAGTCTACCCCGTTCCCTTTGCCGTGGCTCTCGACTGCATTATCCCAGTAGTTCACCCCTCAAATTCCGTAAAATCACTCACTAAGGCACAGCTTAAAGATATCTTCTCCGGCAGGATAACAAACTGGAGCGAAGTCGGAGGCAAGAGCGCCCCGATCGTGGTTGTAGGACGCGACACAAGCTCCGGTACATATGGTACATGGCAGGAAATGATTATGGATAAGGGTGAAAAAGCCAGGGTCACTCCCAAAGCTCAGATTACGGCCTCAAGCGGTGCTATGATGACGGCAATTGCTCAGAATAAGAACGCCATAGGCTATGAGGGCATGGGATATGTCACAAAGTCGGTAAAGGGGCTTCAGGTTGATGGAATAGCGGGAAGTGCGGCATCGGCACGCAGCGGAAAGTACCCGCTCTCACGCCACCTCTTTATGTTCACAAACGGCTGGCCCGAAGGTGAGCTTCTTGACTTCATCAACTTCATGCAGAGCGGCGCAGGTCAGAAAATAGTCAACAAGACAGGATTTGTCTCTCTCCAAGAGATAGGAAAATAAAGCAAGCCTCCAATCCCAACAGAAGTATATAGCGGCACACATAACGGGCGGGAGAATTTTCCCGCCCGTTATGTGTGCCTTAAATTTTGAACTGCTTTTCTAGTCGGTTATTTTATTTTATCGCAGGGCATTTGTCAGTCTGCCTCTTCTAACAGGGGAAGACTCTCTTCCGTTTCTTCTCTTTCTCTTATGACTTTAAATTCTGTCTCTGCTCCGTTGCCATCTTCATCAGTAACGGAAACTTTATGAGTTCCCTCTGTCATTTTCCAAAAGACAGCTTCTCCATTCTCGGAGACGGCCTCCAATTTCCCATCCACGAACCAATAGACTGTACCTGAGAGCCCGTCAACCGTCAGAGGCAGTTTGTCCCTGTTTTTATCGAGGTCATAGAGAGCGGCGGAGCGGGGAGAGGTTATTACCGGATTTTTTATATTAAGCACTGTTTCGTCTTTTGCAAAAAATCCGCGCAGCTCCTTCGGCCAGACTACTTTTGTACTTCCATCCTCCTGTATATGCAGAGAGCAGGGCTCGGTATCCGAAACTTTGTCGATATACAGCCCTTCCGTACTGTGAGGACAATATTGGTTTACAGGCGCGCCTGAGAGCCTGCAGACTTTTCTTTTTTTAACTTCGGGGGGGAGGTCAAACCATTTTTCTCCATTTGGAGTGACTCTCCTCATTATGCGTACTGCCACTGGTGCGGCTGCCGCCAGCCCTACCAAGTTTTTGTGCGGTTTGCCTGATGGGTCTCCGAACCAGACAGCCAGAGTGTATTTTTTTGTAACGGCCGCAGTCCATGCGTCGCGCAGTCCGTAGGATGTTCCTGTTTTAAAGGCTATGACGCTTCCCTCGTCTTTAAATATCTCTCGGTAGAGGGGCAGAAGGCGTCTTGTGTCCTTTAGTATGTCGAGCACTAAAGCAGAAGCTCCGGCAGTCATCACTTTTTCCTCGGGAGCGTCCTTTGCGTCCTCAGCCCACTTTAAGGGCGATTTTCTGCCTCCGTTCGCCAAAGTTCTGTAGGCCGCAGCAAGCTCAAGGGGCGTCACTTCGCATCCTCCGAGAGCAAGGCTGTCGCCGTACCACTCATAGTCCTTTGTAAAATGAGAAAACCCCAGTCTGCGGTAAAGGTCTATAGTCCTGCGTCCCCCTTCGCTGTGAAGCACTCTGACGGCAGGGATATTAAGAGAGTCGGCAAGAGCGATTCTTACTGAGACCGGGCCTCTGTAATGTCTGTCAAAGTTTCTGGGAGCGGCGCCGTTCATCTCATCCGGTGAGTCTGCCGTGAGAGATGAGGGGGTAAGGCGCCCTGATTCAAAGGCAAGGGCGTATATAAATGGCTTAAGAACAGAGCCGGGCGAACGGGGGGAGTCGGCGCAGTCTACCCACGAAGCCATTGCCTCGGTTCCCTCGCGTGCGTTGCCTATATAGCCCCTTACAGCTCCGTTTGAATTTTCGACAAGCACTGCGGCACCTGTAACTCCGTAAGGCATGTTTTCGAGAGCTTTGCCAAGTTCCCGCTTAAGAAGGTTTTGTATATCAGAGTCGATAGAGGAGCGCAGACGGCCGAACCTGTCACTCTCCGCTCCCGCTCCTATCTGTTTTATTACCTGAAGAGCCGCCATACGGTGGTAGGAGGGAATGGCTGTTCTGTACTTTGGCAGAGGCTCAAGTTTGGCTCTCCGCACTTCATCCGCCGATGCGGCGCCAGTCTCCGACAGAGTGTCCAAAAGCCTGTCGCGCAGAAGAAGAGCGCGCTTGGGGTAACGGTCTGGTCTGTAATATGACGGGCCGCGCAATATTCCTGCCAAAAGGGCCGCCTCTGCTAAAGAGAGCTCCTTAGCCGGCTTGCCGAACCACGAGCGAGCCGCGGCTTCGACTCCCCTTATATTGCCTCCGAAGGTGGCTCTGTTCAGGTAAAGTTCGAGTATACCCCTCTTTGTCAAAAAAAATTCAAGCTGAAGAGCCTGCCAAAATTCTATTGCTTTATTTGCAAATGTGCGTTCGCGCGGAATTGCCAGTCTTATGACCTGACTTGTGATTGTCGAGCCGCCCGATATCCTCTTCGCCGAGCGGCTGTTCTGGAAAGCGGCTCTCACTATGGCCGCCAGGTCCACCCCGCAGTGAGTGTAAAAGCGTCTGTCCTCAAGAGCCACAACAGCTTTCGGCATCCAGACTCCCATATCTTCAAAAGCCACAGGCAGAGACCACTCCTCCGAAGAAGAGAGGGTGCCCTGCAAAGGCACACCCTTTCTGTCTGTCACCACTGTGGATACTTCCCATGATATCACTCTGCCGTAAGGAAAGGTGCAGAGCATAAGAAACATTCCGGCCGCAAGAAAAATCAGTCCATACAAGGTGCGGTTGGAAACAGATTCTCTTTTAAGTTTTAAATATAAAGAAATATGTTTAAGCATAAGTTATGATCTCTAATCTTTACTCCTTACGTCCCGTCTTTTGCCGCTAAGGCACAAATTCCCTGCGGCACTTATATTTGCCGCATAAAATGGGCTGTTACTTATTTTCCTTGCCGCTCTTAGGCTCCCATATCATAAGCACCACAGATAATATTATCAGAGCACCGGCCGCAAACATACTCTTGTGAAGCTCCTCGCCTCCTATGAGCCAGCCTAAAAAGACGGCCACAACCGGATTTACAAAAGCGTGAGTCGAAACCCTGTTTGCAGGTTCGACTCTCATAAGCCAGAGAAACGAAGTGTAGCCCACGAGAGAGCCGAATATTATGAGGTAGAGCAGAGACAAAGCCGAAACAACGGAAAAAGCTCCGATGTGCGGATAGTGCCCAGTGAAGAAAGAGACAATATATTGGGATGCCAGCATGACTGAACCTCCGCAGAGCATCTGCATCCCGGATGACATAAAGGCATCTTTATGAATCTTTGGATTCTTAGATATAAAAGCCCCGAATACCCATGAGAGGCTGCAAAGAAGTATCATAATTATCCAGAAAGTATATTCCGACTTCAGAGAAAAATCCGCATTCGGGTCGCCTGCGACAAGAGCCGTGACCCCGATAAAACCTATTGCAATGCCTATATAATGGTGCCTTGCCGGCCTTTTGCCCTTGAACACAAGCCACCCGACAAGACAGAACCAAAGAGGCTCTATAGAGACCAGCAGCGCCGTTATGGAGGAAGGCACAACAGTCTCTGCCGTTGTAATTATTCCGTATGTAAATGCGAACGGCAGAAGTCCCGCAGCGAAAGCATACTTCCAGCCCTCAAGAGTGGTTTTACAGCCTGTCTGTATCATCCTCACTGCAAGCAGCAGAGCGCCTGCCGTGATAAACCTTATCGCTCCCGAAAGGAGGGGCGGTATTGTCTCTATTGAAAATCTTATGGCAAGATATGTTGAACCCCAGACAATATAGACAAGAAGGTATGCAAGAATAACCATACCTTTTGAGGGACGCTTAGCTGCTGCATCCATACCACAATCTTTCATTACTTCGCCCCGTCTATTCCCTGATTTGAGAGAGCGTCAGCGAGCTTGTTCTTCTCGCGGGGAATCCACTCAAGAGTGACAGACATCCCCTCCATCAGACTCCATGCCTCCTGAGCCAGAGCGCGCAGATGCGGAAGGTTTATCTTCCACTGCTTTGACACCTGGCTTACCACGAGCTTGCTGTCGCCGTATATATTGAGCGTTTTGATATCGCGCTCCTTGGCGGCCTTAAGCAGCAGCAGCAGCGCGGTATATTCCGCCTCGTTATTGGTCTTTGTTCCCAAAAAACGCGCCGTCTCCCAAATAACCTCACCGTTCTCGTTTACAAGAAGCGCCCCCGCCCCTGCTGTTCCTGGGTTGCCGCGCGATGCTCCGTCAAAATAACCCTGCATAAAAAACCCTCTTCCGTTATTGATGCTATAGAGTATACTTTATCATATTTTCATCTCGGAGGTACAGAAATGGCATCTGTAAAAAAGACAAATGCGGTAAGAATTATGGAAGCATCGAAAGTCCCCTTTGAACTTTTGGAATACGAGATAGACGAAGAAGCTCTCTCCGCCGAAGATGCTGCGGCAAAGACAAACGTCCCCGAAGAACAGACCTTTAAAACTCTCTGCGCACGCGGCGACAAACAAGGTGTCATGATGGTATGCGTTCCTGCGGGACGGGAGCTTGACTTCAAAAAATTAGCATCGGCAAGCGGCAGCAAGAGTGCGGAACTAGTCCATTTAAAAGAAGTCAACGGGCTTACAGGCTACATAAGAGGAGGCTGTTCGCCCATAGGCACAAAGAAAAAATATCCCGTCTACATAGACGAGACAGCAATACTTTTCGACTATATCACTGTAAATGCGGGACAGAGGGGCCTCCTCTTCAAACTCGCCCCCGACGATCTTATAAAAGTGACGGAAGCACAAGCGGCTGATCTTCTGAGGGACTAAGCGCTAATGAGCTGAAGGGTTCTACGCCGCGGCTCTGCACAGAAAGAAGCAATAAAGACAAAAAATCCGCCTCTGCCAAAATTACATAGGGAGAGGCGGGATTTTCTGCATGCAATCGCTGTAATCAGCTTTTATCAAACTTCTGTTTTGCTGCCGGCTCTTTTTATTCTCTGTTGTCTATCACTCGTTTGGTCTTTTTTTCGCTTCTTGGCAGGTCGCCTATTGCCATTACCTGGGGCACTACTTTTATTCCTATTCCCGTCTTGCACTCGTTTACCAAGGCTTCGGCAAGCTGCTCTCTGTCGGCGTTCGGCTCGGCTTCTGCCTGGACTATCATTCTGTCGCGCAGTCCCTCGTTTTCGAGTATTATTCTGTACTCGCTCGAGAAGCCGTCTATTTTGGCAAGTATCGCTTCGACCTGAGCGGGATAGATGTTTGTGCCCTTTACCTTTATCATGTCGTCGCTTCTGCCCACTATTCGGTCAAGTCTCGGATAGGGAGAACCGCATTTGCACTGCCCGGGGATTATTCTCGTTATGTCGTGTGTGCGGTAGCGTATAAGGGGAGCTCCTTCCTTGCGGAAGGTGGTTATCACAAGTTCTCCCTCTTCTCCGTCCGGCAGAACCTTTCCCGTGGCAGGGTCTATTATCTCGCAGTATATGTAGTCGCTGAAGTAGTGCATTCCACTGTGTTCCGCGCAGTCTATCGCGATGCCCGGGCCATATATTTCGGTCAGCCCGTATATGTCGAAGAACTCTATCTTAAGTGATTCGTATATTCTGCTGCGTATCTTGTCTCCCCACCTCTCAGAGCCAAATATTCCTTTTTTAAGGTGTATTTTGTCTCTGAGACCCCTGGCATCGACTTCTTCCGCCAAGGCAAGGCCGTAGGAGGATGTGCCGATAAGAACGGAGGATTTCAGGTTGCACATTATCTGTATCTGTCTTTCCGTGTTGCCCGGGCCAGTCGGTATGACCATAGCTCCTAAGCGTTCCGCTCCGGCCTGAAAGCCGAAGCCAGCAGTCCAAAGTCCAAAACCCGGAGTTATCTGCACTATGTCCTTTTCGGAGACACCGGCAAACTGGTAGCAGCGCTCCATCATTATTGCCCAGTCCTCAACGTCCTGAGCCGTGTATGGCATCATGACCGGCATTCCTGTCGTACCGGAGGATGAGTGTATCCTTATGACTTTGTCCGCAGAGACCGCGAACATGCCCATGGGATAGGCTTTTCTCAGGTCATCTTTGTCAGTAAAGGGCAATGTCTCAAACTGCTCTTTTGTCATCATTGTGTCGATGGGTATGCCCTTAAATTTCTCAATGTAAATGGGGCATGATTTTGCCACTCGTCTCGCCTGTGCAAAGCACTGGCTTATTACTGAAAGTTCATTCATCTCGTCTTCTCTCCTCTGTTTTTTCTTTATAGATTATCGATTTTTGCCGCTTGCTTCCATCCCTAAGTTAAAGGCCTTCTCGTTCATCGCAAGAAGTTTTGGCTTGACGCACTCTTTTATTGCTTCTCTTATCTCATCTTCCGTGAAGGGAAGTATATCCGCGCCTACAGCCGCTCCCAAAAGAACTATGTTCAGTGTTCTTGCGTCTCCGGCTTCGAGAGCCAGTGGGGAGGCGCTCATAAAAAATCCGTTCGGAAGAGTTTTCTTCAGTATTTCAAGATATTCCTCTTCGAGGTATTTTCCCTGTTTCAATGCCACATTGGTCGGAACTATTTTATCCGTGTTTACCACGCATTTCGCGTTCTTCGCAAGTTTAGGAATTTGGCGGGCAGCTTCCGCCGGTTCAAAGCCTATCAGGATGTCAGCATGATGAGAAGGTATTACAGGTGATACATCTTCCGCATTGATGCGTATGTGGCTGCATACCGAACCTCCGCGCTGTGCCATGCCTATGGTCTCGGAGGTTCTTATAAAGAGTCCCTTTTTGTCAGCGGCGCAGGATATTATTTTCGACGCAAGAATCGTTCCCTGTCCTCCGACTCCCGCAATTATTATATTATTAGTCATTGCGTTCACCTCTTTTGATTGCTCCGACCGGGCAGACGTGTGTGCAGAGAGCGCAGTCTGTGCAGAGTGACTCGTTTATCACTGCTTTTCCGTTTTCATCGGGAGTGATTGCAGGGCAGCCCAAGAGGCGCACGCACTTCAGGCAGCCTATGCAATTTTCGTTGACTCTGTGAACCGTAGCAGGCTTTTTTATCTGAGCTATGCAGGGCGCTTTTGTAATTACGGCGGAAGGGCCGTTAAACTCTACAGCCTTTTTAAATGCTTCGACTGTCTCGTCATAGTCAAATGGGTTTACCGTGTAAATTTCCTCCACCCCGCAGGCGCGCAGCATTGTCTCTATGTCGAGAGCCTTCGCAGGCTTGCCCATGGCTGTCATGCCGGTTCCCGGGTGGGGCTGCTGTCCCGTCATCGCCGTCGTGTGGTTGTCCAGAACTGCTATTGTTATATCAGTGTTCTGATATACGGCGTTTATAACTCCCGGTATGCCTGTGTGAAAGAATGTCGAATCTCCCACAAAGGCTATGCACTTAACTCCAGGTTCCGCCAGAGTCAGCCCCTGAGCTATAGTTATGCCGCCTCCCATACAGAGGCATGTATCCGTCATATTGAGGGGCGCGGCATTTCCGAGCGTATAGCAGCCGATATCTCCGCAGTATACGGCTTTATCAAGGTACTTTGTCGCCGTTTTTGCCGCGTAGAAAGATGCGCGGTGCGGACAGCCTGCGCAGAGGACAGGAGGACGCATTGGGAGCTGCGGCATGGCAGGTTCTTCTGTTTTTTTGGGCTCTATCCTCATAAATTTAAATATAGCCTTCTTCACGCACTCATAGCCGTACTCTCCGTTGTAAGGCAGGTGTCCCGTGCGCTTGCCGAGTATCGGAGTCTGCCCGGCAGAGAGTATGAGCATCTGCTCTTCAATAACAGGGTCAAGCTCTTCTATGACCAGCACCGAGTCAAGGTGGTGCATAAAGTCAGAAGCGAGTTTTTCCGGCAAGGGATAGGGGGTTCCGAGCTTGAGTATGGATATGTCCAGCCCGTACTCTTTTATGATTTCTTTGGCGTAGAGGTAAGATATGCCCGATACAGCGACACCCTTTCTTCCTCCCTTAATGACAAAGTTAAATTCCTCCATGGAGCTGAATTTATCGGATAGCTCCTTCTGCTTCAGCTCTATCTCTCCGTGCCTTTTGTAGGCAAGGGGGGGAAATATGCACCATTCGGGCCTCTTCTCAAAGCCCTTCACCGTGCGCGGTTCGTCATCCTCACGGAGTTTAACCGTCGCACTGGCATGGCATACTCTCGTAGTAGGACGCAGAAAGACGGGGAGTTTAAACTCCTCAGAGAGGTCAAAAGCCGCACGCACCATCTCATAAGCTTCCTCGGGAGATGCCGGGTCAAAAACCGGAAGGTTGGCGTGCTTAGCAAAGCCGCGTGTGTCCTGCTCCGTCTGAGATGACCAAGGGCCGGGGTCGTCCGCCACCGTGACAACCATGCCGCCCTCGACTCCTATATATGCCAAACTCATAAGAGGGTCTGAGGCGACGTTAAGCCCTACCTGCTTCATAGTGACCATTGAACGCGCTCCCGTGTAGGCAGCCCCCGCCGCTACTTCAAGAGCTGTCTTCTCATTGGTTGACCATTGGACGTTGATATCTGGTTTTTTCTCATTTATGAAAGTTTCTATTATCTCTGTGGAAGGCGTTCCCGGGTAACCTGTGACAACCTTTACTCCCGCAGCGGCAGCTCCCAAGGCAATAGCCTCGTTGCCCATGCAGATTCTGTCTGACATACTGTTTCCTCCTCGATTGCATGTAAAAGACCAAAAAAGTCCTGTCATAAAACAATGACAGGACTCGTAATTATTAAGAGTTAGGTCTCGTCTGCTCTATTCTACAACTTTTGCTCGTCTCTGTGTGAAAAGGGCTGTCCCTCTTCTTCCATTACTTTTATACCACTATTGGCGGCGATGTCAACCTGTTTTAAAAGCCTTCCCGAAGGAAGGCTTTTAAAACAGGCAGAGTATTTTTAAAATTTAAAAGAAATTTACTTCTTGTCGTTCATTGCGGCGAAGATATTCGCCAGTATGGCACCCGAAATGTTGTGCCACACGCTGAAAATAGCACCTGGCACTGTCGCGAGGGCGAGATTCGGGAACGATGTTGCGGCAAGGCTCGCAGCCAGACCGGAGTTCTGCATTCCGACTTCGATTGCTATAGCTTTCTTCTTTGCAAGAGGAGCCTTTACAAACATTGCGACACCGTAGCCCAGAGCATAGCCCAGAATATTGTGCAGAATGACTA
The DNA here is from genome assembly GCA_964422205.1 of uncultured Synergistaceae bacterium. Classification (GTDB taxonomy): domain Bacteria; phylum Synergistota; class Synergistia; order Synergistales; family Synergistaceae; genus CAZNYN01. Next base: position 17,630 of record CAYRAI010000032.1, read on the forward strand.
CTGTAAAGACAATGAACCCCGTTGACATTATCTTTGCCGAATTTGCCGCGACAACTGAGGCCACTATCATAACAATGGCTGTGACAGAGACAAGGGGCAGAGCTTTGACTGCTTTCTGAGTTGTCTCATGGAAAAATTTGTTTATGATAAATCCTAAGGCTATGGGAAGAATTACAACCTTGACTATGGAGAGAAACATAGCCATAGTATCCACAGATATTGTCTCACGAAGCAATAGATATGTGAGAGCCGGTGTCAGAACTGGAGCAAGCAGAGTGGACACGCTTGTCATTCCGACAGAGAGTGCGACATCGCCTTTGGCAAGGTATGTCATGACGTTTGATGCCGTGCCGCCTGGGCATGTGCCGACAAGAATTACTCCGACCAAGAGAGCGTCGTCAAGTACGAAAACCTTGCCGAGAGCGAAAGCGAGAAACGGCATTATGGCGAACTGTGCGATACACCCCAGAATAACATCCTTGGGACGTTTGAACACAATGGCAAAGTCCTCGGGCGAAAGTGTAAGCCCCATGCCGAACATAACTATCATAAGGAGCGTAGTAATCCACTTTGTCTTTATCCATATAAGTGTTTCCGGCATAAAGAGTGCCGCCGCAGCTACAACAACCACGATAAACGCCATATACTTTCCTACCCAACCACTGAGCTTCTCAATAAAATTCACTGTACTTCCACCTTTTATGTCATTTGTTAAACAGTGAGAATTATAGCGGAGAGAGAGGTTCGCAGCAAAAATTTTTATCCGTTGAGAAATTGTGATTTTGCCCAGATAATAAAATCAAAGCAAGGATTATTCTTAATATAACTCAAAAAACATGAAAAAATATAAGGACAATACAAACTTTTTTCAGGCAGAAACAGATAATAAAAAAACGCCCAAGGGAGGGCGGTCTTTGGCAGAGAGCCGCCGAGGATAGATATAAAACATGGGCGGCTTTCCAATGTTTTGAGCAAAGCTTCCGATGAGGAAAGCTCTGCCCGCTGATTTTAGCCTTATATGTTTTTGAAGCTTGCTACAGCCTTATGCTTGCTGCTGTTCCCATTGCCTTTATAGGTTTGCCCTGCTTGTCGAAGATTGTTGTGTAGCGAACTCGGTAAAATACCCCGTTCGGGTGAGCCATAATTATTTCTGCCTCTTTTGCTCCGGCCTTTACTTTATCATGCATAGCGGCGAAAGCCTCGTAATTGTTCGAATCTATCAGTCCTGCTTCGAAGAGGGACCGAGGATAGTTATACATAACATCTGGCACTCCAAGCTCCTTCTGCACTCTTGCGCTTTGCATCGCGCTTCCATCTTCAATGTTGTAAATCCAATAATATATGTTTGTGTGATCCAAAGCGGTTTCGAGAAGCAGCATTTTATATTCGAGGTCCTGGTTTTTGAGCATTAGCTCTTTTATTGTTTCGGATTCTTCGCCTTGCGTCTCTTTTGTCATCAGTTCTTCGTTTGCCGCTATTATTTCCCCTATTTTTGCACGGCGCATCTCATGCAGTTCATTATCATAAGAGGACGTATCTATATGGCTCGTGGGCTGACGCAAAGACGCGCCGTGATATTTGCCGCTGAAAAATTCACAGCGGCTCCGCCCCTTGTGTTTGGCCTCGTAAACGGCAGCATCGGAATTCTGATAGAGTTCCTCAAATGTCAGACCATCCTCAGGATACATGGCTATCCCAAGACTTCCCGATACTTTCAGGTCCTTTGATACTTCCATGACGAGCATCTCCCTGATGTATTCCGCCCTCTTTTTTGTTACGCTTCTGCTCGGTATGCTTTTCAGACATACCATAAATTCGTCTCCTCCGATTCTGCCCACCGCATCTCCGCTGCGCAGTATGGACTCAAGGCTGCGCGCCATCTCTATGAGCACTTCGTCACCCTTTATGTGCCCCAAGGTGTCATTTATCTGCTTAAAGTTGTCAAGGTCTATCATTATCAATGCGTGTTTCGCATCAGGTTCGCTTTGGATAATCTCCGTGACTCTGTCAACAAAAGCTGCTCTGTTTAAGACTCTCGTAAGATGGTCTTCTTTCAGAAGCTCTTCCTGCATCATGCTCTTTACTTTTGCGTCGTTTATGTCCTCAAGTATTATGAAGGCTTTTACTTCCTTTGTTCTCGGGTACTCTCCCATTCGGATTGTGACTCTTGCCCAGCGAAAGTCCCTTAAGTCTGTTTTCATTCTGAACTCGCCTGTGACCTCGTTTTTGCCTCCGTAGAAGGCGGTAAGAAGGCGCTCTTTGTTCATAAGAGTTTTGAAGGAGAGAGCATCTTCACAGTGCACATATTTTTGGGAGACTATCTCCGCTACCTCATTGAAAGTTTTGTTCTGCCAGCCCTCTTTTGATATTGACTGCAGATCGGAGGCATTTTCTTCAGAGTCCCTTGTCATGTTGTACTCAAAGACCAAGGTGCTCTCCCTCGGAAGTTTCTCCATGCTGCTGCGAAGCAGGCCGTAGGCAAACTCTCTTTCGCGCTCTTCCGTTATGTCGTGAAATGATATTATGCACTGCTGGGGTTTGCCATGTCTGTCAAAGATTGACGTGAATTCCCCTTTGTAGTAAACAGTATCTCCTGAGTTTGTCCTTACTCTTATCACAGTACTGCCGTCGGGCGAGCCATGCTCCATTTTTTTGTAAAAGTTTATGTACTCCTCAGCGCTCTCGGGATCAACAACGCCGGTGTCTATGTGGCTCTGCGGAACATTTTTCATCACAGGCTCGTCTCCAAACGCAAATCCCTTTTTTGCCACCCAATCTCTGTATGCCTGCTTCGTCTTTATGTCATATCTTATTATGTAATTATCGCTTTGCTGAGCCGCTATTTTGTATTGCTGCGCGCTTATGCGCAGACGTGCCTCTTCATCCTCAAGCATCTTCCTGTTTTTGGCTTCTATCTTTATTATAAACACGATAATTAAGAAAAGCCCCGATGCTATCATTAAAAATAGAGCCAAAGGGATAATAGATGAGGAGCGTATCGTATTACTTACATATACTCCATCTATTGCATTTATGAGGAACCAGTCGTTGACCCTTAATGGTTCATATATAATGTAGCGGCTGTAGCCTCCGATAGTGTACTCGTATGTTCCGCGCCTGCCTGATGAAAAGTCCTTTGCTACGTCGGCAACAGTGCGGTCTCCTGTAGGTTTTGTCCGTTTGTAGGCAGCAAAGAAGTTGTCCATTTTGTTGAAAGGCATTCCCTCGGCAAAAAGCCATTTTGGGGAGTCGCTCCCCATTATTATATTTCCCTTGGAGTCGCATATATATGATATGCCCTCCCCTTCAAATGGCTGTTTAATAAATATTTTTTTGAAAATTTCCTCGCTGTAGCTGCCGTACATTACACCTATCGCTTCTGTTCCCTTTATTATAGGCACGGAAAGTATCAGCCTCGGTTCTTTCCCCAGTTTGCTCGACGCTACCACCGAAGCTCCGCGTTTTCCCGACATAGCTTTTTTAAAGTAATCTCTGTCGGAGATATTTACAATTCGCCCGTTTTGCAGAAAAGCGTCGCCTTTAGGGTCTGCAAAGCCTATGTTCAGGAAGGGGGATGCCTTTGCCACGCTCTTCATTTTTGATATAAGGGCTCTATTGTCTTTGAGTTCATTGACAGACATTGAGTCCACCATTGTCTCAAGAACGGAGAACTGTCCGTCCATCTTCGCATCGAAGGTGAGGCTCTGCTCTTTTACAGAGTCCAAAAGTCTTTGATTTGTCAGCTCTGTCGCTCGTTCAACTGCGTCAAGGAGATAGAGGTATATGCTCACTGCCGTTATGGCGCATGCCAATATGAGGGCAGTCAGAAACATATTCTTCCTTTTTATTCTCATGAATCAGTGTATCCCCCGTCGATTCCATTTCGTTATTTGGAATTTAAATATTAGAAATAAGTTTTCTGCAGGACATGGCTTAAAGAGCTGCGTTTAGATAAATTTTTTTTTCTTTTATTAGAAATAAAAAAAGCATAGTTAATGATATACCACTGCTTTGTCCTGTGCAATAAAGCAGCATAAGTAAAAATGCCGATTTTGCTTTTACTCCTGCACATCATAAGTTTCTATAAAACTGACAGCGCTTTTTGCCATTTTTTTTAGCTATGTAGACGGCTGTATCGGAATTTTGATAAAGTTCCTGAAACGTCGTGCCGTCAGACGGGTAAATTGCTATTCCCAGACTTGCCGAGATTTTTACATCTTCTCCTATATCGGCGCAGAGAACTTCACATATCTGCTTGCATCGTTTAGCCACGGTCTCCCTCTTAGGTATATTTTTCAGACATAACATGAACTCATCGCCGCCCATTCTGCCTACGGCATCCTCCGCACGCAGCATGCTCTCGAGTTTTTTTGCCGCATCGACGAGCACCTCGTCGCCCTTGATGTGACCTAGTTTGTCATTAACCTGTTTAAAGTTGTCAAGGTCTATCATGATAACGGCGTGCTCCGAATTTGGATTCTCTCTGAGAATTTCAGCTACTTTTTCTGTAAACGCCGTTCTGTTCAGGGCTTTTGTAAGCTGGTCCTCATTCAGCCGCTCCTCCTGCGATATGCGGAGGTTCTTTTCTTCGTCTATATCTTCAAATATGATAAAGGCCTTTATTTCTCGGGTTTTCGGATATTCCACCATGCTTATGGTGACTCTGTGCCAGAAATAACCTTTACCGCCCGACCGACTCATTCTAAATTCCGCAGTCTCTTCGCCCACTCCCCTCTGAAATGCGCCCAGAAGCCTCTCTCTGTTGAGGAAAGAGATGTATGAGGCGACATCATCAGGATGGATATGTTCTTTCGCAACGACTGCGGTCCTGTTGTTAAACATGAGATTCTTCCACTTTTCCGCATCTATATCAAATTCGCACGCAGCACTCTCTTCTATGTCGCGTGTCAGGTTGTATTCAAATATCTTAGTTTTATTTTCGGGGTATTTAGACAAGTTCTGCCTCATAAGGCTGTAGGCCAGTTCTCTTTCACGCTCTTTGGTGCAGTCGTAGTATGATATTATTGCATGTGCCGGTTTCCCGTATTCGTCAAATATTAAGGTGAAGTCGCCTCTGTAATATGAGAATGTGCCTTTGTCTGTATCGTTTATCCTTATTACCGTGCTGCCCTCTCGCTCTCCGGCCTCCATTTTCTTATAAAACTCGGAGTAATCTGCTATGCACTCTTTGTCTATTTTGCCGGATTTGATGTAGACATTTGGAACATCGGAGGTAACTGTCGAGTCGCCGAAGATAAAGCCGCCTGTCATTACATCCCGGTACTCTGTCTTTGTCTGCACATCATAGCGCACTACTATCTTTCCGCTTTGCTGAGCCGCTATTCTGTACTCCTGCTCGCTTACTCTCAGCCTGGCCTCGTCCTCCTCAAGCATACGCCTGCTGCGCGACTCTATTGTTATGATAATGGCTATCATTGCGAACATACCGAGAGATATTACTATGAAAAGGATAAAGGGGATTACCGAGGATGAGGCTATTATCTTTTTGACTGCGTCTCCGTCTATTGTACCGACCAGAAACCAGTCATTAATTCCTAGAGGCTCATATATTACGTAGCGGCTGTACTTCCCGAAAGAGTATTCGTAAGTTCCGCGGCGGCCGAATGCAAAGTCCATGGACATGTCCCTTGCTGTGCGCTCTCCCGTTGGAGTTGTCTTATTGTAGGCGTTAAAGATGTTTTTCTCTCCCACGAAAGGCATGCCTCTGTAAAAGAGCCACTTTGGCGAATTGCTGCCTATTACAATGCTGCCGTCCGAGGCGCAGATGCATGATGCGCTTTTTTCATCAAAAGACCTTGCCATAAATAGATTTTTAAATATTTTTTCGTTATAGCTGCCAAACATAACGCCGATTGTCTTTCTGTTTTTTATGACAGGGACGGCAAGAACGAGTTTATTTTCTCCGTCCGCCCTGTCGGATTCAAGCATTTCCACAGAGTACTTGCCGGATATAGCTTTTTGAAAATACCTTCTGTCCTGTACGGATATCTTGCTGCCGTCCTGTATGAATCCGTTTCCGTCGGGATTTATAAAGCCGATATGATAAAACATCGATGTACATAGTATGTTCTGCATTCTCTGTATCATCTGCGCTTTTTCGCCGATTTCTTCTACCGTTATGGACTCGGTCATAGTCTCGAGTATTGCAAACTGCCCCTCTATTTTTGCGTCAAATGTGAGGCACTGTTCCTTTACCGAATCGTACATTCTTTGGTATGTCAGCTCTGTAGCGCGGGCGACCGCGTCTTGCCTGTAAAAATATATACATACTGTTGTTATCAGACACATAAAGATGAGAACACAGAAAAGCGGAGTATTCTTTTTCTTCCCCCCCACTAGTTCACCCCCAATCATAATTTTACGCCATCAAAACGGCAGCCTGATAAATAAAATGAATTTCTTTTCTTACTCAAATAAGGGTTTATAACATATATAAAATGGATAATATTGTTATAATTTTGGTTATAAAATTCACAAAACAAGATGGTTCAATAATATAGCATAAGCAAACAGAAAGCAAGTATTTTGCTATAAAGCAATAAAATAT
>CAYRAI010000033.1:0-363 GCA_964422205.1 uncultured Synergistaceae bacterium
ACGAAAATCATTGCGGAAGGACAGACGGGGCAGAGGAACTGTGCGTCATGGGAAGCTCCGCTGTACATTCTCTTTGTCGAAAAGCCCAGTTCTTTCGCCTTTGCTTCAACTGTCGCGACCATCTCGGTATCGAATGTTACAGGGTCTACTTCCGCGAGGCGGCGCACTCTGCACTTAAGCCCGCGCTTTTTGGCGCATGTCGCGAATACCGCCTCTATGCCGAGCTTGCTCTTTTCAAGCAGCTCCTTGTCTGGCTGGCGGAAGTCCATTGTAAAGGTGCATTTGCCTGGAACTATGTTTATGACATCAGGCTCCGGCTTTATTCTGCCCATAGTTGCCACGCTGCCCTGTCCTAGGTCGTTG
>CAYRAI010000033.1:373-21019 GCA_964422205.1 uncultured Synergistaceae bacterium
TCATATCCATTGGTGTGGAACCTGCGTGATTAGACTCTCCGAAATATTCCACGCTCCACCATGCGAGCCCCTGAATGCCTTCTACAACTCCTATATTTATGCCCTCGGCGTCGAGCTTCGGCCCCTGCTCTATGTGCAGCTCAAAGTAGCTGCCGACCGGCACAGTTTCGTTTCCGCAGTAGCCTATGCGCTTAAGTTCGCTTTCCACAGTGAGCCCTTTGTCGTCGGAAATGGCGTAAAGCTCTTCGAGCGGCATAGTATTTGTATAAGCTATGCTTCCCATCATATCAAGCTGAAAACGCGCTCCCTCCTCGTTTGTAAAGGCGGCTAAGACTATGGGGCGTTTTGTCTTTACATTGCTGTCGTTCAAAGTGCGGATAACTTCAAGAGCTCCGAGCACTCCGTAAACTCCGTCAAACATGCCGGCATTGCGCACACTGTCTATGTGAGAGCCCATCATTACCGGCAGTGCGTCTTTCTCCGTGCCTTCTCTGACTCCGAAGATATTTCCTATCTTGTCTATTCGGACTTCGCAGCCCGCCTCGCGCAGCCATGAGCAGAGCAAGTCGCGCCCGGCTCTGTCTTCGTCGGTCAAAGCGAGTCTTGTGCGTCCTCCTCCTACAGAGTCCGCCCCTACCTCTCCCATGGTTCTTATGGATTTTTCAAGGCGTTCGCTGTTGATACGAAGTTCACTCATAATTCATCCGCCCCCGTTATATTTTTTATAAAACTAATGTTTGAAGCATGGTAATTATATATTTAAGAAAGAGAAAAATCACGGGAAAAATGACAAAATTGTATTTTGCCGCGAAGATGCCGCCCTATCTTTGCTCAGAGCCGTTTCTTATCTTCACGGCACAGCACACAAACGCCGGGTGAAGGGGCCCGGCGTTTGTGTGCTGTATAAAAGAGCGGTGGTAAGAGGTTTTCTATACTACGTTCGGCTCGACTATTTTTTCTCCGCGCTCAAATCTGCGGTAGTCCATAATAGTTGGGTCAAACGGCGGCTTTGAGCCGTTTAAGAGGGCTGCCATTATCTGTCCTGCCACGGGAGCAAGCATGAAGCCGTGTCCCGAGAAGCCTGTGGCATGCCAGAAGCCCTTTACTTCGGTCTCACCGAGAATCGGAGCTGCGTCCGGCGTCATTTCGTAATGTCCGGCCCACTGACGTACAACTCTTATATCCTTGGCGCGCGGAAGCATCTTAAGTATTGTCCTTGCTATGCTTGCCACTGAATGAGCAGTAGCGGTGTATCCCAAGAGAGGTTCGTGAGACGGGCTCTCTCCTGCTATTATCGAGCCGTGCGGACGCTGCTGGATGTAGTAGTTTCCGCTGAAGCTCATAAGCATCGGCGGGCAGACACCGGGATCTACCGGTTCTGTGATGAGAATCTCGTGACGCTCCGCCCAGTTGGGGAGCTTGATTCCCGCCATTGCCGCTATATCCTGAGCCCATGAACCAGCGCAGTTGATAACTGCACCGCAGGATATCGTTCCGTGGTTTGTCCTGACGGCGGTAATGTTTCCGCCTTCCACGTCGAGTCCTAAAACTTCAGTAAACTTGCAGAACGTCACTCCGTAGCGCTTTGCCGCTTCCTGGAATGCAAAAGTCGTAAGGAATGGGTCTGCGTGTCCGTCTCTGTCGTAATAGGTGAATCCTATGGCATCGTCAACAGCGACGCCGGGGCATATTTCATGCGCTCTCTTGACGTCTGTGAAAGCTTCCGTCATGATGCCCAGACTGTGCTGGAGCTCTACGTTCTTCTGGAACTGCGCCCATTCTTTTTCCTTGTATGCTACAAGAAGGTAGCCGCCCTGATTAAGTCCTGTGGGCAGGCCGAGCTCTTCGTCGAGGTGCTCGAAAGTGTCGAGTGTTGCAAGAGCCATGCGGCAGTTGAGTTCAAGACCCCACTGAGCTCTTATGCCGGCTCCGCAGCGTCCTGTCGAACCGGAGCATACCGTGTTTTTCTCAAGAACTACTATATTTTTTCTTCCTGACTTTGCAAGATAGTACGCGGTCGCGACTCCTACACCGCCGCCGCCTATGATGACTATATCAGCTGTCTTTGGGAAATCCATTCTCCGCACCTCCTAATCTGCATCTTCAGCCAGAAGGCTGAGCTTAATCGGCTTCACGGGAGGTCTGATAGTTCCCGGAGAGAGTTCTGAGAGAGGCTTGCCTGTGGCCTTGGCTATCTCGCGAAGAATTATGTCGCGGCAGCCGCGTCCCTGACACGGGCCCATTCCTATGCGGAGTTCTCTTTTGAGTTCGTCGAATGTGTCATATCCGCGTCCTATCCATTCGCGGATTTCGTCTATTTCAATTTCTTCACAGCGGCAGATTACGTTTGCCATAATTAGCACACCACCTTGATCGCGCGGATTTCGCCGGCAAGTTCTTTGGGAACTATTACACTTAGGACTGTTGTGCTGTCTTTCAGAGGTTCTGTTACAAGGAATATCTCTCCATCGGCAACCTCTTCGCCCATTCTGTTGAGGCATTTGACTGTCTGACCTTTAACAGGCAGGGGGAGAAGCTCATAAGGCATTTTGATTATGGCTTTGTCCTCGCTGTATGTGAGGTCTATTACAAAGCAGGCAAGTCCGGGACATTTCGCAACGCAGAGGCCGCAGCCTGTGCACTTGCTGTAGTCTATGGAGGGCGTGTCATTTATGTCGGCGAAAGGGATGACAGCTCCCGTCGGGCAGCTTGTTGCGCATGGGTTGCAGGGGATGCGCTTCGGGCATTCTATTACGACATAGCCGCCTTTTTTGGCTTTCCATGCTTCTTCCGGCGGAAGAACAGCTCCGGGGATGCCTGTCTCTGTCAGGATTCCGCTGTTGAAGAGTTTCTCTTTGTCACATGTGCAGGTCATTGTTATGCCTCCCATCCTGATACAAGCACTTGGGATATTCCGGCTCTGATCTTGTCGCCGACTTCGCCTGAGCGGAGGTGTTCCAGTCTGGTGCGGTAATCATCTATTTTTTTGTCGTCAACCGCGCAGCCCAGAGCCTTTGCGGCGCTGAATCCTGCCACTCTTCCTTCAACCATGGCAGCTGACGCTTCTTCTATGCCGCTTGCGTCTCCCGCGACCCAGAGGTCGGGGTTGGAGGTGCGCATGGTGTTGTCTCTGAAGGGAACATAGCCGCAGAGCTGGGGAACGTACTGCATTTTAGCTCCGGCCTGCCAGAAGAGTTCGGTTGTCGGTGTGAGGCCTACAGCCATGCAGATGATGTCGCAGTCTATTTTCTTGGGCTCGCCTGTGAGGCAGAATTTGTCGTCGAGCGCCTGTATAACTGCTCCGTCTATAACGTCTGTGCCTGTCGCGCTGACTATCGTGTGGCTGAGGAGAATGGGAATGCCCAGGCGTCTTATCTTAGCCGCATGCACCCAGTAGCCGCCTATCTTCGGCATGGCTTCCACCACCGCCGCTATTTCGACTCCTGCCTGGCGAAGCTGATAGCTTACTATAAGGCCGATGTTGCCCGCTCCGACCATAAGGACTTTTTTGCCGGGCACTACTCCGTACACGTTCATAAGAGTCTGAACAGCTCCTGCTCCGTATACTCCGGGAAGGTCGTTGTTGGCGAAGGGGATAAGTCTCTCCTGCGCTCCTGTGGCTACGACAGTCTTTTTGGCTTTGATTCTGTAGTAATCCTCTTCCCCTTCCATGGCTGTGTATATGCCCTCTTCGGAGTAGTAGCCTGTCACTGTTGTGTTGCACTTTATTGTAATTTTGTCTCCGAGATCCTCTATTTCTTTAAGAAGGATTTCCGCTATTTTGTAGCCGCGTGTGCCCGCGTACTCGTCTTTGCTTCCAAAGAATTTGTGTGTCTGTTTTACAAGCTGTCCTCCTGGGTGCAGGTCGCTTTCTATTACCAGCACTTTTGCTCCGGCTCCCGCAGCTTCAGCCGCCGCGCACAGTCCGGCCGCGCCGCCTCCGACTACGAGAAGGTCTGTCTCTGTGACTTTTTTCATCTAACGCACCTCCCGTTATTCTGCACTAAGCGGTACGAGACCTTTGCCGTGCTGGGTCTCGACTTTCATGCCTGCCTTAAGCGGCGTGACGCATGTCCTAATGTTGGGGACTCCGTCAACCGTCATGAAACAGGAGCTGCATTTGCCTATGGCGCAGAAGAAACCGCGGGGACGCTTCATCTCAGGTGTTATCCTGTAAATGTGAACTCCGTTCGCGTGCAGTGCCATCGCTATCGGCTCGCCCTCAAATCCTTTGAGAGTGCTGCCGTCGAAGCTGAATTCGACCTCTCTGCCATGCTTAAACTCCAGTATTGGGTGGTTCTGAATAAGTTCCATGACCTCTCTCCCTCCCTGTTCTCTCCTTAGGTGTGACCCTTGGAATGTGCTTTAAGATAGACAAATTTTTGATGGAAAATCAAAAAATTAATTAAACGTCAATATTTTGATTCTTACATAGAATATTTTCATTCTTTTTTGAAGTTATGTCAAGTAGGTTTATTAAAATTATCGCAAGTAACTTAATTGTTATCTGTTTCACTATCAAAATCAGTTCTCTTTTTGCACAGCTCTTATATATGAGTAGATGGTGTACTTGGTGTTGTTCATCTCTTTGGCGACCCTGTCCACAGAGCCTTTCAGCAGGAAGAAGCCTTTGTCGTGCAGTTCCCTTATGACCTCCTGCTTCTCGGATTTTGACAGGTATTCAAGCGGCTTTCCTATTCTGTTCTTAACGAGAGTAAGGGAGTCTGTGACAACTTCCTCAAGGTCCTGAGCAAACCACTCCCGTACAGGAGCGGGAAATTTTTCCTGCTTTCTCGGAAGCTGCTCCGGTATGATGTCCGGATACTGTTCAACACTTTCCATGTCGAGGTGCAGAATGCTTTCGATAAGCTCCTGAGCGGCGGCGGCTTTGCTTATGTCGTAGTTTATACAGAGAAAGCCTATGACTTTCTCGCTCTCGTCTCTTATAAAAATGGCGCTGCACTTGATAAGCTCGCCCCTGTTGTTCTTTGCCAGGTAGTTGAATATGCCCTCTTTTGTCCTGTACTCCTCAGACTGGAGCATGTAAAGTCCGAAGTCCGTCATTGGGCCTCCAGCACTTCGCCCTGTGACATAGCCGTTCTCGCACATGACAAGGGAGTGCTCAGGCATTGATACGTCGTGAAGGTTTACCTCGTAGTCCTTCCCCAGAATTTTTGCAAGACCTCGGACTACCGGTTCCAATATTTTTAATTTTGGGTTCATTTTATGAACTTTTGACATACTTTCACCTCCGGGCATTTTAGATAGTCTACAATAAATTTTCTAATAATGTAACACTTTTTTGATGAAAAACTGTAATCTGTGATGAAAGTCGGAAAAATTTTTCACGGCCGCTTGGGGTGTCAGCTCCAAATTTGGCTTAAATGTCTAGTCCGAAAGTGTTTTTTTACCAAAAACTGATAGGGAATACCCGTTCGTCCGTTAAAGCACAGCTCTCTAATAAAGCCATTGGCATTGCAAATAAAAAGACCCGCTCATAGCAGAGCGAGTCTTTTTATTTGCAAATTATGGTGAAAGTTTATTTTGCTTCGCTGTTATAAATATCTTTGTTCGCTTCGCACGTCAGTTTGCCTGTAACAAGCCCCGCCGTGATGCCGCCGGAGACGTTAAGTGCAGTTCTGCCCATATCTATAAGAGGTTCTATAGAGATAAGCACTCCTGCCAAGGCTATGGGCAGTCCCAGTATCGAGAGCACCATTATGGCGGCAAATGTCGCGCCTCCGCCTACACCGGCTATTCCGAAAGAGGAGAGAGCCACAACAACTATGAGCTTGAGCATAAAAGAGAAGGTGAATGGATCAATTCCCACGGTAGGAGCTATCATAACGGCAAGCATAGCCGGATATATGCCGGCGCATCCGTTCTGTCCGATTGACGTAGAAAGAGAGGCGGCAAAGCCGGCAAGTCCCTCGTTGAGCCCCATGCGGTTGTGCAGAGTGTCTATCGTCATGGGGAGAGTCGCCATGCTCGAACGGGATGTAAAGGCGAAGGTGAGAGTCGGCCACGCTTTGCGGAGATATGTTACCGGAGAGTAGCCAAAGATTCCAACTATTAAGAGGTGAACTATAAACATCAGTATGAGAGCGACATAGGAAGCTCCCGCAAAGCTCGCAAGAGCGACAATGGCGCTGTAATCTGTCTGGGCAATGGTGCGTGCGATAATGGCGCATATTCCGTAAGGCGTAAGCTCAATGACAATCCATGTAAGTTCCATTATTACTTCATATATAACTTTAAGGCCGGCTTGGAACTTGTCGGCAAGCATGGAGTTCTCCCTGCGCACGGCAAGGACAGCCGCACCCAGCATTGCGGAGAAAAGAACCACGGCGAGAGTTGAGTTGGGCCCCGCTCCCGTCATTGCCTCAAAGGGATTTGTCGGTATGACATTCAATATCTGCTGCTGAATACTCAGGTCTGTTGTCTCGGCGCGTGAAACGACCTTATCCATGCCCTTCTGTTCGGCTGCGCCGACTGTTATCTCATTAGCATTAAGTCCAAATACCTCGGCGGCACCGATTCCTATGCCGGCAGATATGGCAGTTGTAATCATAAGCACCAAGATAATAAGTCCGGTCGTCTTGGCAAGGCCTTTGGATGCGCTCATCCCCACAACGGCGGTAAGTATACTTACCATTATAAGAGGAATGGAGACCATGCGGAGCAGGCGCACGTAGCCGCTTCCAACAACGTCATACCAGCTGACAGCGGCTTTAATGTCATCGGGAGACAAAAATTGTTTAAGCCCCCAGCCGAGCAGAATTCCCACCGCAAGGGCGGCGAATACGCGCAGCGAAAAACTCTTTTCACGGATAAACCACAGAAATACAAGAATTGCGGCAAATGCTGCTATTCCTAAAAACATGGCAAGCCCTCCCTTATTTTTACTTGTGAGAATTATAACATGCAAACTAGTTTTAATTGCTTTTTTGCGTAAAATACGTAAAATATAATGCTGTTTTTGAGTATTATGTTATGTTTGAAAAGTACACTGTTGCTTGTTGTAAGCCTGTATGCTTATATGATGACTTTTTATCCCTGTTGATTATACAAAATCACGTGCTTCATTAAGAGCTGCAGAGAGGGCAAAACAGAGCAGAAGGGTATAAGCTTTTTCTGTGCGAATAGCGGCGGTGCGGTGCAAGGCTAATGGCGCAAAAAACTTGGTAGGAAGCAAGTTCTGCCTCAGACAAAGTGTCTAAGATATTACGCCGGAAAAAAAGCAGCAAAAAATGCGCGGCTTTTGGATGAGCCGCGCATTTTGGTGAATTGTTCATACAAAAAAGTTTTGCTTGTTATGCCCCTTGGGCTAAAAGTCACATTCTCTCTTGAGTTTTTTCGTCCTAAGCAGAGAGCGAGAGGAGCGAACGGTAATTCGGGTATGCCAGGTTTTCTGCGGAGAGGTATATTTCCACGGAGTCTGAGATGTGCCTGATTTCGCTCATAAGAGGCACTGCTTTTTCCACAAGTGCGTCGGCTCTCTTTCTCGTCTCCATGTTCTGGAGTTCTTCTTTGAGATCCGTCAGCTCTTTTGTCTTCTGCATGAGCTGAACTTTTGCGGATGCGAGCTTGACGATGTGGCTGTTCCAGCACTCGATTCCCGGTATGTTCATGTCGCCTATTATGTCGCAGGAGCTTTTTTCGAGCAGTATCTGCTTTGATATGTTTGGGAGTATTCCTTCCCATATCATGTCGCGGAGCACTGCCATTTCTATTTCGATGCTCTTGTTGAAGGATTCCATTCTTATGGTGTGGAAGGCTTCCATCTCTTTTTTCTTGAATACCCCGAGATTTTCGAGCATGTTGAGTGTCGCAGGTTCCATGAAGAGGTCTATTCCTTCGGGAATTGTGGCCGCTTTGAATATGCCGCGCCGTTTTGCCTCTTCCGTCCATTCGGGAGTGTATGCGTCTCCCTCAAAGCGTATCTTGCGGCTCATCTTTGATGTCTCTTTGATTGTGGCAAGAGCAGCGTCGATGGGGTCCTCTCCCTTGTTGATGTACCCTTCAAATATCGTGATGAATTTTTCAAGTCCAGCCGCCCAGACGGAGAGCAGAGCCGTTACGGGAACTCCCATTGCCTGTGACGCGCCCGGAGCGCGGAATTCAAACTTGTTGCCCGTGAATGCCAATGGGCTTGTTCTGTTGCGGTCGCTGTCAAATGCTACGATTTCGGGAAGTCTCGAGAGCCCTAAGTCCATCATGTTCTTTGCCGGCATGTCCTCATTGGGATTGCCTTCTTCTATTGCTGTTATCACTCTGTCTATTGCCTCTCCGAGATATACGCTGATGATGCTGGGAGGAGCTTCATGTCCGCCGAGCCTGTAGAGGTTGCCCGGGGTCGAGACGGATGCGTGGAGAAGTCCCGAGTATTCGGATACGCCGAGTACGAACGATGAGAGGAAGGAGAGGAATATTACATTCTTTCTGTGGTTGCTGGAGGGCTTTAGGAGGTTGCGCCCTTCGCTGTCCTGCAGAGAGAAGTTGATGTGCTTTCCGCTTCCGTTCATGTCCATGAAGGGCTTTTCGTGGAAGAGGAGGCGCAGTTCGTGCTGGTGAGCCATCTTGCGCATTGTCTCCATGATAAGCTGGTTCTGGTCGCAGGCGAGGTTTGCCTCCGTGAAGTTCGGCGCGAATTCAAACTGGCAGCGTGCTACTTCGTTGTGGCGTGTTGCAAGGTCTACACCGAGGCGCGCCAAGTCTCTCTGCACGTCTTCCATGTATGCCAATACTCTTGTGGGGATTGCTCCGAAGTAGTGGTCTTCCATCTTCTGGTCGCGGGGAGGGGGCGAGCCCACAAGTGTACGTCCGCAGAAGCGTATGTCCGGTCTCTTCTGAGCGCGAGGTCTGTCTAGGAGGAAGAATTCCTGCTCTCCGCCGACTGTTGCTTTGACGCAGCGCACACCTCTGTTGCCGAAGAGTTTGAGCATCTTGAGGGCGCGTCCTTCGACAGCCTGCATCGAGCGCAGAAGGTAGGTTTTAAGGTCTAACGGTGAACCGTCGTAAGCTATGAAGACTGAGGGAATGCAAAGTGTGCCGCCTTTGGGGCTCTTTATTATAAAAGCGGGACTTGTCGGGTCCCATGCGGAATATCCGCGCGCTTCAAATGTGCTGCGCGTGCCGCCCGATGGGAAGGATGAAGCGTCGGGCTCGCTCTGCATGAGGTCTTGTCCGCGGAAGGATTCGAGAGGAAAGCCGTTTTCGTCGGCTGTTACAAATGCGGTGTGCTTCTCCGCAGTCAGCTCCGTAAGAGGGTGAAACCAATGAGCCCAGTGACTTGCACCTTTGCTTACAGCCCAATCTTTCATTGCCAGCGCGACTGTGTCCGCTATGCCGGAATCCAGCTTCTGGCGTCCTTCCATAGAGGCTGTCAGGTTTTCATAGACATCCTTAGGCAGGCGCTCTTTCATAGCCTTGCGGTCAAAAATGAGCGAGCCGTAAATCTCTCTCATTTTGGGGTACTCTTTGTGTTCCGCCATCATTACACTCTCCTTTGCAAAATCATCTAATGGAGAATGTTATACCACTGCATAAGCAACTTGACAAGGGGTTTTCTTTGCTTAGTTTTGAAAAAATCCGACCAAAATAGAAGTTTTATAAAACTTATGCAGTTGCAGGCGAAAATTAAGCCGCATTTTCCGCGTTAAATATTCTTCCACCTCTTAAAGCCCGTGCCCAAGACTTCGGATGCTTCGGAGACGACCATAAAGGCGCTCGGATAGTGCTGGGCCAAGTGGCGCTTGAGCTCCATCGTCTGACGCACCGTGAGCATGCACATGACGGTGGAGCGGTCCTCGCCGGAACTTCCGTCGCAGCTCTCAAAAACTGTAGTGCCCTTGTTAAACTGCTTTGCGATGTACTTAAGCAGAGAATGCTGCTTAGCCATAGACGAGACTATGAATACAAGGCGTCTCTTGTCAAAAGAGGATATTACGTCATCCATAGTCTGACCGCATATCGCGCACGCTATAAACCCGAACAAAACCTTCTGGAATCCGACTGCGGCGGAGGATGCAGCCAATATGACGAGGTTGAAGTAGAAGCTGTACTTGCCCACTTCCACTCCGAGCTTCTTTCGGAGAACGGCAACTATGATATCCAGACCGCCCGTAGAGCCGCCCGTGCGGAAGACCATTCCTATGCCTATTCCTTTGACGATACCGGCGCAGACTGCGACGAGAAAGAGGTCGTCTATATTCGGGAAGGTGAATCTGTGCAGAATTTCCAAAAGAACCGAGGTAAGAACAGTGTTATATATAGTCCAAGCCATGAAACGCTTTGAGAGCTGCTTTGCCCCCCAAAAAATGAGCACTGCGTTTATTGCCAGATTGACAAGGGCCGGGGAGAGACCCAAAGTGTATTTCATAAGAAGGGAGACGCCCATGACGCCAGTGTCGGGAAAGTGGTATGGAATGACAAAAACAGATACTCCCAGTGTGTAGATCAGCACACCGAAAGTGGAAACAAGAAAGGTAGCAAATTCCTTTTTAGCCAACAAAAACAGACGGCGCCGCTCTCTGGAAAAAGACTTTACTTTCAAACTCAGTCCCTCCTGTTTTATATATAGAATTTTTACAAGTTTAACATATTTTAAAAATTGCGCGAAAAATATATTGAGGGAGCAAAGGAAAAATCACGCAAGTGATATAATCTACGAATCAACATCATGGGGTGGTATTGTGGACTCGGAAAAAACAGAGATAAATACGGTCGGAAACTGCGACTACATAATGATACTCGCCGCTGTCACAATATGGGGAGGCAGCTTCGCCGCCACAAAATACGCATTGGGCCAGGCAGACCCCATGTTGGTTATATGGCTGCGCCTTATAATAGGAATGCCGGTGCTCCTTGCCGGAGTAATGTTTGAAAAATCTTTAAGACTGCCGGCAAAAGAAGAATTTCTTCCCCTCTTTCTCATGGGATTTCAGGGGATATTCTTTCATCAGGCGATACAGAGCTACGCAATGAGAACAGCGGGAGCGGGAAACGCCAACTGGATAATGATGGCAGCCCCGGCCTTTGTTGCCATATTCGGAAGAATCTTCCTAAAAGAGAGAATATCCCGCACCGGCGCGGCTGGGCTCATATTGTCAGCGGCAGGAGTATCAGTCGTCATAGCATTGGGTACGATAAAAGAAAGTGTATCCGGGAACTTTGGCAGCATAGGCGACCTCATAATATTCCTCTCCGTCATAAACTGGGCAGTATTTCTTATACTCTCGCGCAGAGTCTTAAAATCCGACCTTCCGTCATGCTTCGCAATATTCTGGGAGATGCTCTTCTCACTCATAGTCTGCACTCCCTTCACATACGCCATAGGGTGCGATTTCTCCGTAATAGAGACATTCACATGGCAGACATGGGCATCTGTCATATTTTTAGGGGCATTCTCCTCCGCCCTAGCATACATATTCTGGTTCCGCGCCCTCTCTGTCCTTCCCGTGGCGAAAGTCGTGGTATTCCAATTCATCCAGCCCCTGGCGGGGGCTGTGATAGCCTACTTCCTTGTGGGAGAGAGATTTACCGTCTGGCTCTTTGTCGGAGGGGCAATGATACTCGCAGGAGTCAAACTGGTAAATAAAAGATAAAATCTGTGCGCGCCGACAAGCACTGACTATAACAAGCCCAAACAGAGCCATGGGCAGGCTTTCTTTGTTTTCTGCTTTTTGGTATATAACATTCTTGCTTTAATGAATTAAATTCGTGACAAGATGCGAAGCAGCCGTGGTGTAATCCCATCCGCTTTGCAGACAAAGCGAAAGGAAGGACTCTATGAAAGTAACCGTTTGCGACAATGATGAACATGACCTTGCACTTCTCGTGGAACTGCTGGCAAAATATTCGTCTATGCACCCGGAATACTCCATAGAAACATCTGCCTTCACCTCACCTTTTGAAATGCTATGCGAGGCTGAGAGTCATGGCGGCTCCGACTTGCTTATCCTCGACATCTATATGGACGGAATCAGCGGGGCAAGTGCTGCGCGCGAGCTGAGAGCATCTGGCAGTGATGCGGAGATAATTTTTGTCACCACGTCTAAAGATCACGCTCTTGAGGCATTTGCCTTGGATGCCGCCAAGTACATAGTCAAACCCTGCACCGAAGCTGTGCTCTTTTCCTCTCTGGATAAGGTCTTTTCACATATCGCGGCAAAACTGCGCTGAATCTGAATTTACAGTTTTACCATAAACACAAAATACTTATAGGAGAGTGAGTACAGTGAAGATCAGAAACGTATTACTGGTGGTTTTTCTCACTGCGGCGGCCATTTTATGCCAGAACACATCGGCAGTGGCTCAGGTGCCTCAATATGCTGAGGGAGAGGCAATTATAATGATGCGTTCGGGTGTGGCACAAAGCTTGTATGCGGCACAGACATCGGCATTGAAGGCGGCGTCTGTGATGAAGGCATCGGAAGCTTCTGTCGCAGCCATTGAAGGAATCGATGTTGTTCAGGCTTTCCTGCCTGTGCCGTCTCTTTCGGGCACAGCTTCCTCTTCCGCTTTCTCTAAGTCGGCGAAGAGTGCAGCCGCCTCTGCCGAGATGCTGACAGTCGCTCATGTACGCACGACAACGGGAGAGACGACGGAGCAGCTTATAGCGCGCCTTAAAAAGAATCCGAATATAGTTTCGGTTCAGCCAAACAGAATACACTCAGTCTCCCCGATACGGCAGGAGAGTTCTTTACTCGGTACGATTGCGAAGGCTGACATCGACCAGCGCTGGGGACACAAGAAGGTAAATGCACCGGCAGTGTGGAAAGCGAACGGCAAGGGCTCGAAGGATATCGTTGTGGCCGTAATGGACACCGGCGTAATATATGACCACCCGGATCTTAAAGCCAACATGATAGTTCTCTCCGCTGATTTCTATAAAGATATGGGACTTACAGCTCCGCCTGCGAGCTTTGACAATAGCTGCGGAGTATGGTTTCACACTCAGCAAGTGACGAGCAGAGATCATAAAATACTGGATCCCGTGGCGATAGGCGGCAGCGGAAGCTATGCGACTACCGGCGGCACATCCGCCGACATAGACAGCACCTTTGAAAAGATGAGAGTTGTAGGCGACGTAAACGGACACGGGACTCACGTGGCGGGGATAATAGGAGCCGCGGGAGACTATAATTCCCAAAATGTCGCAGCAGGGGTCAACAGTGATGTTACTCTTATGGCTCTGAATATCTTTTCAAAATATCAGAAAGAAGACGGTACTTACGACAGCGGCGCTTACGACTCAGACATAGTCAGGGCGATAGACTTCCTCGTTTCGGCAAAGAAAATCAAAAAGCTGAATGTCAAAGCGGTCAACATGTCATTCGGTGGCTGGTGGTTGATTGACGACGCTTATGCAAGCAAGATAAACGCTCTGAGCGATGCGGACATATTAGTCTCAATAGCTTCCGGCAACGAGGGGCAAAACATAGACTCTCCGGACGATGATTTTAAAGGGTATCTGCCTATACCTGCGGCCATAAAGACGGAGACATCAATAACAGTGGGAGCCACGACAATCTACAACGCGACATCAGATGACAAATTCAAAGAAATATCAGAGGATAAAATATACTACTCAAATTACAGCAGCAGCGGAAAATGGGTCGATATATTTGCTCCCGGAGACTACATCTACAGCTCATGCCGCTCAACCAATATCATAAACGAACGGGATGCGTCTGACCCATCCGGCCGTAGGCTGCTTCGCGGAACATCTATGGCAGCACCCATGGTCACGGGAGCGGCGGCTCTTCTGTCCTCGATATATCCCGACCTCGAAATGGGAGATATAAAAGCAGCTATGCTGGAAGGAGCAAATCACAGCATTGCAAAGACGGGCAGCTCCGCATACGGCAGGCTGGACATAGCGGGAGCTCTGAGCGTGCTTGAACCGGCACCGACAATATTCACCAAAGTCGATGCGCTCTCCTCGGACAAAATAATTCCCCTCACTGCAAGCAGCAAACTTTCGGCAGAAGCAGAAGTGTTTATAAGTGAGCATACATACAAAACACGCTCGGGGGATTACTTTGTAAGCCCCTCGGACGTAAGAACCTTCCTGCCCTCCGGTGCGGAAAATGTGCACTCACTCCCCGTCTTTGCCGTAAGCGCTGATATGGGCGGAAAGACAGCGGCAATATCCTTTGTTGTCTCGGGAGACAAGCTCGGAGAGGGCAAACTTGCGACACTGCACATCTTCAAGCTGAGAGCCGAAAGCAGCATACCGGAGAGATTTGAATACAAGTATGTCTCAAGCGACAAAGAGTACCAAGACGGCTGCTACACAATACACAATTCCGGCGGAAGCGTCTTTGAGGGCACGGGATTCGACTATACTCAGAGCTACATTGTGACACTCTTCATAGAAGACAACGGAAATTACGACAGTGACAGCCGACAGGGATACATTCTCGATCCTGCGATAATATGCTCAGTACCGCAGGCAGACCCAACACCGACATCATCGGGCAGCGGCGGCTGCAGCGCGGGATTTGCGGCAATGGCACTGCTCGCGGCAATTCCTATTGTAATCAGAAGAAAGAAGTAAGCTTAGGAAAACAAAAGTATCAAAAAAGGCAGTCCCTTGTAGGGGCTGCCTTTTTGCATAGAAAAAGGGAGCGCGATTTAACGGCATAAGGGCTATCTTTTACCCCATTGCGCCTTATGCTTTATGTATTCGGCGTAGGTTCTCTCTCTTACTCGGCGGCCGAGCGATATCTCTTTGCCGTTGTCGAGCAGAAAACCTTCGTGGGTTACTGCGGAGATTCGGTCTGCGTTCAGCAGTTGTGAGCGGCCTGTTTTTATAAAGCGGCCGTCATCGAGAAGGCGGTGTTCATAGTCGAAGTATTTGCCGCTCAGAGCAAAAGTTTCTCCGTCTTTCAGTTCCAGATATATTATATTGAATTGTTTGCTGAGAACCAGAATATCGTCAAGCAAAATATATCTTTCACCGACCGCACACTTGACCATAATGAATGCAACATCGTGCAGAGAGCGTTTTATCGAAAAGGAGAGTGCTTCAAAGAGATATTCCTTATTATCGGCAACCGGCTTCAAAACATAGCCTGCGGCATGCACCATGTAGCCTTCTATTGAGAAATCGCGGCTGTTTGTAACGAATATTATCGCGCAGGATGGTTGTGTCCTGCGCAGTATGTGAGCCGCATCTATTCCTGTCATCTTGTCCATGTCGGTATCAAGCACAGTAATATCGAAAGTCTGTTTGCCAAGAACGGCGGCAAACTCATACGCCGAAGAGAACTCACTGTAAACAGCCTCAGTCATGCCACAGCGCGTCATATACTCATTGATAGAGGAAACTGTCTGTGTACGTTCATATGCGCAGTTGTCAACGATAGCTATTTTCATTTACCGTCTCCTAGAACAAAGATTGCAGCACCTTACAGATGCTGGGTGTCGTTATTATACAACGTTAAATATAGATTAAAAAAGGCAAAAATACACACTTGGATTCAACGGTCAAGAGCCCTCAGTCAGATCTCAGCGTGACGAAGTATTGACTTTGGGTACTTTTGCGTGAGAGTGCGGATAAAAGTAAAAGCATAGCCTAAGCCGGCAACCTATCATCTGCCTCGCACCGGCTGAAGGTGTAACAAATTGCCGAGTGATCCTATCATGAAAACATGGAGGCTTTTTACATAGATTGAAAATTTTTTGAGATTTTGTACATTCGACGGTCAAGAATGTACATTCGCATTAAATGTACCTTAGGCCGCCTTGAAGCTGAATCTGATTCGATTTATAATTAAGACCTTTTAATAACATTTTTTAGTCTTCGTGTCGGACATTACTGAATGTCGAATTATCTAAGAGGAGGCCTTTATAAGTGAAAATTATCGGAAAAATGCTGCAGCAGGCGGGAAAATCCCTTCAAAAGGGCGGAGGGCGGAGGGCGGCGGTTTTGTCTGCCTATAATAGCACTTCTGTGCGCGGCGGCTCTAGGAAGCTGGTTCATGATGCGCCCATCGGAGGCAGAGTGGACAGCGGACGCTTTGTATTATGTCAAACCTGACGGCAGCGGTGACGGCAAGGGTTCTTCATGGACAAACGCTATGAGCGGCACAGCTTTCAGCGCCAAGCTTAAAGAGATAAACGCGGCTAAAGACGGCAAGGCGTACGAATTCCGTGTGGCAAAAGGAATATACGAACAGAGCGAAACTCTGCGCCTGCCGAAGGGCGTCAAGCTCTACGGCGGATGTGCGGGGACTGAGACTACGGCAGAGGAGATAGTGGCGCGTGACATCGCGAAAAACGCCACGACGCTGAGCCGCAACGTTGCTACTGCGAGCGATGCCAATTTCTCAATCGTCACGGTGGGTACTGGCGCAACCTCCGCGGATACACTCTTCGACGGCTTCACCGTGACGGGAGGCAAAAACGATAACGGCGGCGGCATGTCCGCCAATTACGCCAGCCCGACGATTGCAAACTGCACATTCAGCGGCAACAGTGCCGACAGCGGCGACAACCGCGACAACAGAGCGCTGGGCGGCGGAATGTACATTTGTGGGGGCAGTCCTGTCATAAATAACTGCATCTTCGCCGGCAACAGTGCGCAAGGCTACTCCAATGCGCATGGCGGCGGAATATACATTGTGCAGGGCAGTCCTGTCATAGAAAACTGTACCTTTACAAACAACAGCGTGTCACACCCGGGAACTCTTGCGTGCGGCGGAGGTATGTACGTCAGAAACGGCAGCCCCATAGTAAAGAACAGCACTTTCACCGGCAACAGCTCAAAATATGACACAGCACGCGGCGTCGGAATGTATCTTGCAGGCAGCGGAACGACTACTGTTGTGAACTGCACATTCAGCGGCAATAATGCGCCCAGTGGCGCATACGGCGGAGGAATGTGTGTCTCAGATAACGCCGGTGCGGCTGTGGCTAACTGCACGTTCAGCGGCAACAGTGCAGGTACCGGTGGCGGTATTAGTGTGCAAAGCAATGCAAACGTTGCTGCGGCAAACTCTGTCTTCTACGGCAACACGGCCGATGCCGGCGGTAAAGAGATATCTGTATCCACCGCCACGCTGACGCTGAAAAACTGCATAGCCGCCGAGGGTGGTGTATATAACGACTCCGGCACCATCACCTCCGCCGACCTCTACACGGGCGACCCGAAATTTTTCACCGCCTCCCCCGACAACAACGGAGGCACTGTGCCGACTATGGCAATCTCCGCGGCAGGTTCGGCATACCGCAAGGGGCTTGTCCCGGGAACGGAGATAAAATCCGGCGACACAGTTTTGGTAACAATTCCTCTCACAGACGCGCGCGGTGTATCCTTTGACGCAAATGCCGCCGATATCGGCGCATACGCGTGGCAGTCTGTCGGCAGCGCTGAAATTACCGGCGGCGCACTTGAGCTTGTCGTAGGCACTTCGGCAGACCTCGCATCCTATGTGACGGTAAAGCCCGTTTCTACGGATATTGAAGACAAAATAGGCAAAATTGCAGCTTGGACGAGCGCAAGCAGTGACATAGCCGCAGTTTCGGACGGCATCACCACAGGAGCGGCAAAGGGCAAGACGTCACTCACTGCCGTATTTAACGGCACAGAGCTTGGCTCTCTGCCTGTGACAGTTATCGGCGTGGGCGGCAACGTAACAAATAAGCGCATGACGGACACACCGGATGAGAACGGTACGGGCTCAGGCGTAATAGCCGTAGTCTCCGACACAAAGGAGAGCATGGGGATATATGACGCATTAAGCCTCCTCTCTTTCGACAAAAAGCTCCCTGCCAACGTCAAACCGAACGCGAACCCCATTGACGCGAACAGCATGGACATCACGACAAGCGAAGACATCTATACAAGCAGCGATATCCGTACCGCAGTGGCGAATTATCTGAGCATAGATGCGGACACAGATGGCGATTCGCCATACAAGGTGCGCCTGGTAGAAGTCAACAACACTGTGGCGTCACGCACGGGCGAGACACTCTTTGCAAAATTCTGGCGGCTTCTCACGAGCTTCTTCGGCACTGCGGATGAGCACGCGGACGACTACCTGCCCTTGCAGACAAACTTTGTAATCAGCGAAGACCAACTGCCGGGACATTTGGCATACAAGTTCGGAGACGGAATAAAAGGCGGAATAGATTATAAATTCACCTCCGCCGATATGACATCATTTATAAAAGAAGTCAACCCATTTGTAATAGTCAAGAGCGGAGATACTGTCGAAGCACGCAGCCTCTATGACATCGTAAGCGGTGACGCGGCGAAATACATCACAGTAGAGCGCACCGGAACTGTCGGAGTTAAGAAAATAAATCGCTTCACCTACACGATAAAGACGCGCGTACTGCTCTTCAACAAATCGGGAGCTGTGACAGAGGGAGCTGGCAAAGAATTTGTCATGCCGGTAACTCTATCCGACGACACAAAGACACGCGAGAGCGGAAACTACTTCCTCGTGGAGGACGGAGCCGCGGACGAGAAATATGACCTCTGCATAGCATTCGCAGTGAAGACGCCTAAAGTTCTGCACGTCAAGCAAAACGGCGGTGCGAACAACGGCACAAGCGGAGACGGAGCGACATGGGATACGGCACTGACAAGCATGGACTTCGCCGAGAGACTGAGGCAGATAAGAGGTCACATGATTAGTGACATCCCACACTACCCGGCAGACGAATACGGCTATGAGTTCCGAATAGCAAGCGGCGACTACCAACCCGCGGCAAATACGGCCGCCATGGACTGGACGACATACAACTTTATTCTGAGCTCTAACGTCAAGCTCTACGGAGGTTTTGCCGGCACGGAAAAGAGCTTGTCTGAGCGCAAAGCCGGAAACGAAACCACACTCAGCGGACTGGCGGCAGGCAATAACCAGACAATATCAGTGATCAGAGGCAGTGATGCAAAGGGAGTTATCATAGACGGTTTTACGATCAGAAACGGGGAGAAAGGTATCTTTCTTACAAGTGATACAAATTCGGAAGTAAAGGTTAAAGACTGCCGCATCGAGGACAATACTGTGAATGGGGTCCAAGCGTCATCCACAACACGCATAGAGATAGATTCCTCCGTCATAGCAAATAACGGAACAACTGCAAGTAATTCAGAAGGAGGAGGAATCAACGCTGCCGGCTCTGCCATAACGCTGAAAGACAGTACACTCATAGGCAATAAGGCCAAACTTCGGGGCGGTGCTGTCCATCTGGCTGCCACTAATGTAGCTGCCACTCTGACCGCAGAAAACTGCACCTTCGCAGACAACTTTACCGACTACAACAACAAATTTAACTCCGGACACGGCGGTGCTGTGAATAACAGCGATGGCTCACTGCTGCTGACAAACTGCACCTTCCACGGCAACAAAGCGGGCAGTGGCGGTGCTATCTATGGTTTGTCGACGGGAACCAAAATTTACAACACAATCTTCGCTGACAACAGCGCGACATATAAGACAGATAGCAAGGATATGTATTTTTACATTCCTGCAGTTACCACCGGCAACAGCACCATCGGCGAACTCGTCAACTGCCGCTTCGACAGTGACGGCAGCAATGACGGCAGCAAAATAATCTCAACCGACTGCACAACCGCAGCTCCGCTCTTCCTAACGGCATCGCCGGACATCAACGGCGGTCCCGTGCCGACACTTGCAATATCCGCATTCCGTTCCGGAGTAAAGCCCGGCACAGAGATAAGCGGAGACTTCAAAACACCCCTGACAGACGCGCGCGGTGTATCATTCGACACAGCACACGCTGATATGGGAGCTTATGCCTATGTGTTAGAGAGCGCGAATGCGTCCGTCAAAACAGATGCGCCGAAAGAGCTGATAATCGGCACATCGGCGGACATAAGCAAAGTATTCTCACTTGAGGCGCACCTGAAGGATACGCCGTCGCCTGACGCGTATGCTGCGGCTTTCAATTTCGCAAGCAGTGCTTCGGATGTCATATCCGCGGATAACGGAGCTATGTACATTCTGAAGAAAGGCGTTTCGGATGTGAGCGTGACCTCGGCAAAGGGGAAGAAATCCGACGGAAGCGAAGTTACTTTCAGCGGCATCACACATAATATAAAAACGTATGTTTCCGCTGCCTCTTTTGATATAAGCGAAAAATCACGAGAGATAGCGCGCGGCGGCAGTGCCGTATTCAATATCGTTATTCCGAGCGGATACACCTCCGCGGATATCGAGAGCAGAGACATATCATGGTCGCTGACGGGAACAGGCTACACAATAACACCATCCTCAGACGGACTCTCCGCCAAAGTCGCGGCAAATTATGATTCGTTCGCAAAGTCTTCAGACGTAACGGCAGTGATTTCTGGCAAGACATCCGGTGAGACAAAAACTCTGACCGTAGCTGTCAGCACACCCGTTAATAACACCCCCGAACCTCCCGTAACAGCAGGAAACCGCACGGACGGAGCGGCCGGAGAGAGCGGAATACTTGATATCACAGGCACAAAAGAGGACTTCGCAATCTATGACGCAGTGAAAGACCTTGGCTACGCCTCCAAACTGCCGAACGGAATAAGCTCGGACGCAAAACCTATAGGAGCGACAAGCGCTGATATCGTCACCTCCGAAGATATCTTCACCAAAGAAGAGATAAAAAAAGCGGCTGCCGAATATTGGA
>CAYRAI010000034.1:0-20942 GCA_964422205.1 uncultured Synergistaceae bacterium
AGTATTTGTTAAATTTCATCTCTTGCGAAAAATTGTGTGTCTATTGTATTCAAATCACAAATGGTATATTATCCGCTTCAGGAAAAAGAGAGGCGGGCTGAAATGGATAATCACCTGATGAACACAAAGCGGTGGATAATAGAAAACATTGCAGGGGCTTTTTGGAGCGATAATTTCAGGCAGGGAGTAAAAAAACTGCCATTTAAACGCATTCCCGTGGGTTCTGATGCTAAATATCGCTGCTGCGTATATAAAGAAAGAGCCATAATCAGAAACAGAGTCCTCGCCGGCCTCGGCTTCAGCGTGGAAGAAGATGACGAAATGACATCGCTTCTCGAATACGCCGATGCAGCTCTCGAAAGAGAAACAATACAGGGGCCGCCCCTCACAATAATAGACATAGCCTGCAAAGGCTGTGCCAATACCAGGTACTATGTCACGGAACTCTGCCAGGGCTGCCTCGCACGTCCATGCGAAACGACATGCCCCTTCGGTGCGATAAATGTAATAAACGGCTGCTCACATATAAACAAAGCGAAATGCAAAAACTGCGGCAAATGCAAAACAGTATGCCCCTATGGGGCGATAGCAAAGATATCCGTTCCGTGCGAGGAAAACTGCCCCGTAGATGCCATATCCAAAGACGAGCACGGAGCCGCAAAAATAAACTACGACAAATGCATAAGCTGCGGATGCTGTGTAATGGCGTGTCCCTTTGGAGCTGTACTTGAAAGAAGCCAGGTTGTGGACATACTTCGTGCCCTCAAAGGTTCTGTCCCGGTGTACGCAATGACCGCTCCCGCATTTGCGGGGCAGTTTGACGTATCACACGGCAAACTAATCACTGCAATCAAAAAACTCGGATTTGCCGAAGTTGTGGAAGTAGCCCTCGGCGCGGAGAGAACGGCCAAGGAAGAATCAGAAGAGCTGCTCGAACGCATGGCAAAAAATGAACCCTTCATGACAACTTCTTGCTGCCCTGCATATATACAGACAGTCAGACGGCACATCCCTGAAATGCTTCCGCACGTCTCTGACACTCCTACTCCGATGCACTACACGGCTGAGATGATAAAGTCAAAAAATCCGGCAATACTTACCGTCTTTATAGGTCCGTGCGTGGCAAAGAGAAAAGAAGCGCTGGAAGATTCCTGCGTGGACTTCATAATGACATTTGAAGAGCTGCATTCCATACTGATAGCGGCAGGCATAGACCCCGAAAACTGCGAAGAAGCCGAAATCAAAAATGAAGCATCCGCAGAAGGAAGAGGCTTCGGCTCAAGCGGAGGAGTGGCAAAAGCCGTTGTATCGGCATCTGGAGGCAGGGAGATACGTACTGCCTGCATCAACGGGACAAGCAGAAGCGAAATAGCAAGAATGAGAGCATATGCCAAAAACGGCGCGCCCTTTGACCTCATAGAAGTAATGACATGTCCCGGAGGGTGCTCCAACGGCGCCGGTGTCTACTGCCGCGGCAAATCCGCCAAAGAAAGGCTGGATAAATTTGTAGCCGAAAGTGAGCCTCTTAGGAAAAACTAAATCAAAACACCATTCGGCACTAATGATAACAGCGGCAGCGCAAGCGGTTAGCCCTTATTGCCTGAAAATTGGAACAAAGTCTGCGCCGGCAAGTTTTTAACATCACCGTTCTTCTCTGCCCCTATATCTGGAAAAAGCAGCGAAGCAAAGTTCATTTTAAATCGGCAAAAAAATTCCCGCACCGATAACCGAGTGCGGGAATTTTTTTATTGTCTGTAAAATTTTGTCTGTAAAATTATTTCTCGCCGGGGAGTGCCACTGTAAGATTTGGGTCGAAAGAAAGCTGAACCAAGTCGGAGACGCTGAATATTTCCGAACCGGGGAAGAAGTTCTCCATTACTGAGACTTCCTGTCCCTCTTCAAGCGTGACAGTGTATTCCATTCTGTCTCCGCTGAATATCGCGCTTGAAACTTTTCCCGCCAGCACTCCATCCATTCCGGTTGAGAGTGTTACCGCTTCTGGACGAAGTATGAGTGAGACTCTGTCGCCCGAAGCATATTTCTCGTCTGAGAAGAGTTTTGCTGGTATGGTTCTGCTTCCTATCTTTATAGTACCTTTTTCGTCGGACTCTTTTGCTTCAAGAGTTCCCGCAAGCACGTTAGCCTGTCCTATGAAGTCAGCTACGAACAAGGTCCTCGGATGTGTGTATATGGAGAAAGGAGAGCCTATCTGCTCAACTTTGCCCCTGTGCATGACCATAATGCGGTCCGCCATAGTGAGGGCTTCCTTCTGGTCATGGGTGACGTAGAGGCACGTTATGTCGAGCTGCTTTTGAATCTTGCGTATTTCTGTCCTCATGTGTATGCGCAGCTTCGCATCAAGGTTTGACAGAGGTTCGTCCATGAGCAGTACCTTCGGTTTCATAACGAGGACTCGGGCAAGTGCGACTCTCTGCTGCTCTCCTCCGGAAAGCTGGTTCGGAAGGCGTTTTTCCGTTCCGTTAAGCCCTACCAGTTCAAGAGCTTCACCCACTTTGCGCGTTATATCCGAGGGAGCCTCAGAGCGCATCTTAAGTCCGTATGCGACGTTGTCTCCTATCGTCATGTGGGGGAAGAGGGCGTAGTTCTGGAAGACAAAGCCTATCTCCCTCTTATTTACCATTACATTTGTAACGTCCTGACCGTCTATGAATATCTTGCCGGATGTCGGTGTCTCAAAGCCAGCCACCATTCGCAGAGTGGTCGTCTTTCCGCATCCGGAAGGGCCGAGGAATGTGACAAGTTCTCCGCCCTGAACCCGCAGATCTACATGTTCGACAGCGTCAAATTTAACACCGTCTTTTACAAAAGTTTTGGTTATATTTTGAAGGTATAGTTCAACAGACATTATCTGTTTCCTCCCTGTCCTCTGTAATTGTAGCCGGCCGCTCTAACAAGAAGGGTCAGCATGCCGTTAAAAACAAATACCATGATAATGAGCACTACCGAGAATGCGCATGCGTTGCCGAACTGAAGTTCTGTCATACACTCTAGAATTCTTGTCGTAAGCAGTGACCAGCTTACTGATACCAAGAATATCGTGGCACTTATGGCTGTCATTGAGTGTATAAAGAGGTATTTCATGCCTGCGACAAGAGCAGGAACAACCAAAGGCAGAGTCACATTCTTAAAAGTGCCTATTGATGATGCTCCCAGGCTTAAAGAAGCTTCTTCTATGGAAGGGTCTATCTGGTGCAGAGACGCGATAACAGACCTTATGCCTGCGGAGTCGTAGCGGAATACATAGGCCGCCACAAGTATGGACATAGTACCGGTAAGCAGAATCGGGCTTGAGTTGAAAGCGATTATGTAAGCTATGCCGACGACCGTTCCCGGCAGTGCGAAGTTAAGGAGCGAAACAACTTCCATAAGTCCGTTGCAGGGAAAATTCTTTCTCTGAGTCACGTATGCAATTGAAACGGCAAGAAGACCGCCTATAGGTGTAGATATAAAGGCGATTATCAGAGTATCCTTTATAGCTTTCATCCCATGGTCAAAGACATAGGCAAAATTTTCCATAGTGAATGTATTGTTTATTCCCCAAACCTTTGTGAATGCTCCAAGCAGTATAAGAGTGTAGAGGAAAAGAATAAACGCAACAACCAGTGCGCATATCGAAAGTATAACGGCTTCTCCCGCAGTGCCCATGCCCTTGATTCTAGTCTGAGCTCCTGACTTGCCGCTGACAGTGACATAGCTCTTTCTGCTGAGCCAGAAGCGCTGCAGCACGAATACAAGGAGTGCCGGCACAAGAAGTGCGAAGGATAGAGCCGCCCCGCCTTTCAGGTCATAAAGCCCGGTTATCTGAAGGTACGCCTGAGTGGGAAGAACGGGGAACTGATGTCCAGCCAGCACAAGAGGTGTGGCGAAGTCCGCCAGAGAACATGCAAAGAGCAGAAGCACGGAATTTGCTATGCCCGGCAGAGTGAGAGGCAGAGTGACAGTGCGGAAGACACGGAAGGGCGAGCCTCCGAGGCTCAGTCCGGCATCTTCAAGGTTGGGATCTATGCATGCGAGCACAGAGCTTATTGTGAGAAAAGCAACGGGGAAGTATGTCAGTGACTCAGATATCCATGTTCCCCAAAAGCCGTAGAGGTTAAAATTACCGATTCCGAAGAGTTTAATTAATATCCCGTTGGGGCCGAGAGAGAGTGTAAGTGCTATGCTGCTCGTAAACGGTGGGGATATGAGGGGCAGCACCGTTACCGCAGCAAGAAACCATCTGACAGGTGACGGAAGGCTTATGCGCGTTACGGCAAAAGCAAAGATAAACCCCAAAAATGTGCCCATAAGTGCGACTGCAACAGCAAGCCATATGCTATTGACAAAAGCCATTTGGTCGTAAGTATTTGAAAAGACAGCAACAAGATTCGCAGCGGAAAAATTACCGTCCACGACAAAAGTTGCAAGAAGGAGCTTGATAAAAGGATAGATGATAAAAACGCCCAAAGCAAGCCAAAGCGTCATTACCACCGGAATAAGCGCCGGGTCGCGCTTCATTGATGAAGATGCCATATCTGTCGCATTCCCCTTTACCGAAAAGCTGCCGACCCTAAAAGAGCCGACAGCTTCTCATCATATTTAAAACTAGCGGATTACTTCGTTAACCCAGCGGTCAACATAACCCTTGCGCTTTGCGCCTTTATCTTCAGTGGAAACCTTAAGTAGCTTGACCTTTGTCATATCAAGGGCGGGATTCTCAATCTTAACTCCCTTAACTACGGGGATATAGTTGATCTTCTGGTCAACGAAGAGCTGTCCGAGCTTCTTGCTTGTTGCCCAGTCAACAAACTTCTTTGCTTCCGCTATGTTCTTGGCTCCGTTCACTATGCCTGTAGCTTCAACGCCGTAGGAGACACCCTCTTTGGGGTAGCTGATTACTACAGGGAAGCCCTGCTGCTGAATTTCAAGAGCGTCAACAAGGTAGAAAATTCCGCTTGCAGCCTGTCCCTGTGCGATAGGCATAGCGCCGCCCGCACCGCTCTTTGTGTAAAGCTGAACGTTGGCATGCAGCTTCTTCTGATAGTCGAAAGCCTTATCTTCTCCGTAGATGGCAACGAGACTGTATATACGTTCCGTTGCTGTTCCGGATGTGCGGGCGTCAGCCATCTGAAGGCCGTTCTTGTATGCAGGGGCGAGAAGGTCGTTCCATGATGTCGGGGCTTTCAGATTGTTCTTCTTAAGGAAGTCCGTGTTCGTAAGGAAGCACATCGGGATAAGGCCGATGCCGGTCCAGTTGTGCTTGGGGTCTCTGTACTGCTCCGGTGTGAGATTTGCGTCCTTGGGCTTATATGTCGCAAAGACATTATCCTTCTCTCCTGCGACATATGTGTCGGCAGGGCCGCCGAGAAGAACGTCAACCTGCGGGTTTGCTTTTTCCGCTACAAGTCTTGCAAGAGCCTCTCCTGAGGAGAAGCGTATGAAGTTTACCTTAATTCCTGTCTCTTTTGTGAACTCGGCAAAAACTTTTGATGCGTATTTCTCCGGCATGATTGTGTACGCGTTAAGTGTAGCAGCCATTGCGCCTGTGCAGAGAACGAGTACAAAAGTCAGAGCCGCCAAAACTCCCAAAGCCTTACGATGCTTAAACATTTCAGGACCACTCCTAAAAAAATTTATTGCCCGATATATCGGGTTGCCTCGTACATTTATAAGCCTATAAAGTACGCAGACACAAGAAATGATACCACCGTATCAGACATTTGTATATTTAAAATTCTGTCTTTTTGGCCTAACTGTTTTTTTGCATGACGGCAATATTTTGTATGCAAACATTGGCATACGAAACACGGTGTACAGTATTGCAATTATAGTTTTTTTCTTTAAAATAAATAAAATGTCACGTTGTATTGGAGAAGGGTGGTAATAATTTTGAAAAAAATGAGGTCTCTCGTTCACGTTTTTATCTTCACTTTTGCCTTGCTATGTCTTTCTTGCGGTACCTCCTATGCCGCACAGCTCAGCAGTCCCGGGGTAAACCCGGTATTTAAGGCATGGCAGGAAAAAGCTGCGCCTAAGGTCTTTTCGTTGACAAATTCAGCCAAGACGGAAAACTACGGCTATGTTCCGTCTCCGATTAACTGGAGCCACTTGGAGAACATGAAACAGCCTTACGGCGTTAACGGCACTATGTCATCACTAACTATGGCAAGAAATGCTGCGGCACTTCCTGTCAGCTATGACTTAAGAGATAATATGCCCTCTGTGAGAAACCAGAACCCATTTGGCAATTGCTGGACTCATGCCGCTATGGCCGCGACAGAGTCTAATCTTATCACTAAGAAACTTGTAACGTCTACTGATATATACCTTTCAGAGTGGTATATCACATACTTCGCCTGTAACTCTGACCGTCTCTGGTCTTTTACCAACAGATCAGAAGAACCATACTATGAAATGGGCGGCAATGACTGGATGGCAGTCGCTCTT
Organism: uncultured Synergistaceae bacterium; assembly: GCA_964422205.1. GTDB lineage: Bacteria > Synergistota > Synergistia > Synergistales > Synergistaceae > CAZNYN01. The sequence continues at coordinate 6,448 of CAYRAI010000034.1, forward strand.
TTGTCGCGCGGTACGGGCTCTGTATTAGATGCAGATTCGCATACTCCCACATCAATAGAGTCAATATACGATCCCATGCAAATAGACAGAAAATATAAAATCAAAAACGCTCTATATCTTGGAAATCTCGGCAAAAGAGAGATATCCATTCCTCTGGCAGAGCAAAGAGCCGCATTGCTGAAAGAGGCGATAATGACTCATGGATCACTGAGCGTGGGAATAAATTTTGAAGATTCTGCATATGATAAGACAAAATATGCGTTTTTCTCAGACAAGCCTTACGATGGAACAAACCATGCAGTAACAGTGGTAGGCTGGGATGATAATTACGATTTTGCCACCGCAAGTTTAGATAAAAAACCCCAAGGCAAAGGTGCATGGATAGTACGCAACAGCTGGGGCGACGGATGGGGAGACAAGGGTTATTTCTATGTCTCCTACGAAGAACAGAGTCTTTGCGACGGAGTCGTATATGATACAGAGATTGCTCCGCAGGGAGAAAAGATATACCAGTACGACCCTCTGGGCAACACAGGCTTCCTGGCTTATGATGAACACGGCATTTACGATGAGCCTAAGGATGGCGGTTCCGTTGCCGGTTTTGCCAATGTTTTTACTGCCGGCGGCAATGAGCTTATAGAGTCTGTCTCATTTTATACTGCGGCTCCCGATCAGAAATGCGAGATAAAGATTTACGTTGGCTGCAATTCTTCTCCGACAAGCGGATACCTTGCTCTCTCCCAAAATGTGACAGTTGCCGCACCGGGATACAACACCGTAGATTTGACTAATGCCGTCAAAGTGGCAAAAGGGCAGAAGTTCTCTGTGGTTGTTACAACGTCATCTGATATAACAAAATACCTCATACCGGCTGAGTTCCGTTCTAAGAACTATACAGAGAGTGCGTTCTCAGAGGCCGGTCAGAGCTGGGTATCAAATGACGGCATCAAATTCGAGGATATATTAAAAGTTCAAGATGCCGAGAAGTTCAGTTATGCGAACGTATGTATTAAGGCTTTCGCAGTGGATGACCCAAATCCGGCAGAATCCGGCGGTGGCTGTTCAGCAGGTGCATACGGAGCTTTTGCCCTTTTGGCTGTTCTTCCTATCATATCGATGTTTCGCCGCAGGCAGAAAAGGTAAGTGCCTATTCTGAATTTATATAGTAAGTGCATAAAGGAGCGGACTTATGTCTGCTCCTTTTTAAATTTTACAAGAGCTGAGTATTTTTTGTTATGATAGAATAACCGCAAAACGACAACATGATTTGTAAAATAGGAGGCACCGAAATATGTTCTACGATATGAATATAGGCTTTATCGGCACAGGCGGAATAACATCGGCAATGGTGAGGGGACTTTGTTCTTCTTCCAAATTTAAAGGAAAGATAACTCTTTCTGTCCATAAAAACGGAAGCCGCGCGGAAGAGCTTAAATCACTTTACCCCAATGCCGTAAATATTTCGGAGAATAATCAGGATGTCGCCGATGCTTCCGATATAGTAGTTATCGCTCTTCCTCCGACAGTTCATGAGGCAGTTGTAAAAACAATAAAATTCAAAGAATCTCACAGAGTAATGCACATTACCGGGGGAGTAAAGCTCAAAAAATCTGCTCCTTATTATGCTCCCGCAAAATCGTCCGTAAGAGCCATACCCTTACCATTTGTGGCAAGAAACATGGGGCCGGTGCTTTACTACGGTGAAGATGAGGTGTGTGAATCAATTCTTGCCCTCATGGGTACAATCGTTAAAGTAAAATCCGAGAGGGAACTTGAAATTTTGGGACCTGTAACGGGACTCATGGTTCCTTACTATGCTCTGGTAGGAGAATATGTAAAGTGGACGGGCGAAAAGGGCATAGATAGCAAGAGCTGCATAGACTATGCCTGCTGTATGAATGAGGCTCTGTCGTCATACATGCGCACGGACTGCGGAGATGATATTGAAAAGTTCTTGGTTCAGAACTCGACTCCCGGCGGAGTGAATGAAATGGGGCTTAAGATGTTGAGAGAAAAGGGCGCTTTCTCTATCTGGTCGGAAGTTTTGGACTCTCTTTACATAAAATATAACGCATTGGACAAAGGATAGGACGAGTTTTCATCTTCGGACTTGACATACAAGCCCTGATATTTGATAATACCGCAGTATGAGATATATATCTTAAATACGTAAAACAGGCGACACCTGTCTATTGACAGGTGTCGCTTTTTTGCTATAATGTCCATTTGTACAACTGTACATTTCTACCCAATTCTTAATCAGGGAGGTTGCTCCCATGCAGGTTAGAACACCTTCAGGTAAGGCATTTGAGCGGCGTAAGGTTTTTGGAAAAGGTAAAAATCTAATAGAGCTTCCGGATCTTGTAGAAGTCCAGCGTAATTCGTATCGCTGGTTTTTTCAGGCGGAGGCTGAGCATCGCGGCTCGCAGGGGCTTCAGGAGCTTTTTGATGAGATATTCCCCATTGAGAGCTATGACGGCTCGTTTGCGCTGGAATTTGTCAGGTATCATGTTGATCCGGTGGCAATAAGTCTGGATGAGGCACGCAGCAGGGACCTTACATGGTCGAGACCGCTCCGTGCGACGATTCGTCTTGCCAACAGAAAGACAGGAGAAATTAAGGAAGAAGAGATATACCTCGGCGATTTTCCCGCAATGACAGAGCGCGGAACATTTATTATTAACGGCACGGAACGTGTTGTCGTAAATCAGCTTGCCAGATCTGCCGGAGTATATTATACGGCTGAACTCGGCATACCGGGGCAGGAGTCTTTCATAGCAAAGCTCATCCCTGACCGCGGCGCATGGATTGAATTTGATTTGGCACCCGGAGATGTTATGTCGGTAAAAATAGATAACCGCAAGAAGATACCGGTTACTATGATGCTTAGAGCGTTCGGCATTCAGACTACGGATGAGCTTCTTAAGCTGTTTGACGCAAAAGAAGTCGAAAGAGACCTTGTCGACGATGACGTGAGAGGCATGCTTCTCGCGGAAGCTATCGTTTCAAACGAGGCAGACGGCGTTGTCGAAATACCGAAAAACACGCGCCTCACAAAAGAGCACCTTGAGGTTCTATGGAATCACGGACGCACAAAGGTTTGGGTTTGGGATGTTGACCCTGCTCTTTCCGCAACAATCGAGAGAGATAATTCGCAGACACCGGACGAAGCGATGCTTGAGCTCTTCCGCAAGCTGCGCCCCAATGAACCTGCCCGTATGGAAAATGCAAGAGAGTACATAGGCAGCATTTTCTTTGACCCGCGCAGATACACCTTGGGCAGAGTCGGACGCTATAAGATTAACAGGCGTCTGGGCCTAGATGCTCCAAGCTCACAGCGTCTTCTTACTATTACTGATCTTGTAGCTATTATCAAGGGACTTATCGATTTAAGAGACGGCAACGAGCACATGGATGATATCGACCATTTGGGGAACCGCAGAGTAAGAGCTGTGGGTGAGCTTCTTCAGAATCAGGTCAGAATAGGTCTTTTGCGTATGGAGAGAATAGCGAGAGAGCGTATGACAACAACGCCCGACCTTGCTACAGCCATGGCAAAGGATCTTATCAACGTGCGCCCGATATCGGCCGCTCTCAGAGAGTTCTTTGGTTCGGGACAGCTTTCGCAGTTTATGGATCAGACAAACCCGCTTGCCGAGCTTACTCACAGACGCCGTCTTTCGGCTCTCGGCCCCGGAGGTCTGAGCCGCGAGCGTGCCGGATTCGAAGCGCGCGACGTTCACCACACTCACTATGGACGAGTCTGCCCCATAGAAACGCCGGAAGGACCGAATATCGGCCTTGTTACATCTCTTGCGACATTTGCACGTATAAATGAATATGGTTTCCTTGTCTGCCCTCGCCGTAAGGTTGTGGACGGAAAGGTAACGGACGAGATCGTCTATCTTTCTGCCGACGACGAAGACGAGTACTATGTCAGCCGTGCCGACACTCCTATTGATGAAGAGGGAAATGTTCTTCCGACAGGAGCGGGCAGCGGCATATATGTAAGACACCACGACAATACAATAGAGATAACGCCCGACCAGCTTGACTACATGGATATTTCGCCGAAGCAGATAGTATCTATATCCACGGCTCTTATCCCATTCCTTGAGCATGACGACGCCAACCGCGCCCTTATGGGTTCGAACATGCAGCGCCAGGCTGTTCCTCTTGTATTCCCCGATTCACCGATAGTCGGAACTGGCATTGAACACCGTATTGCAAAGGACTCGGGTTCCTGCGTCGTTTCACGCAGGGCTGGAGTTATTTCCTATGTCGATGCCGACAGGATAAATATAACGACTGACGACGGTACTGTGGATTCATATTTTATGCCGAAGTTCAGACGTTCAAACCAGGGGACTGTTATACATCAGAAGCCTATCGTTTCACACGGCCAGCGCGTCGACGCAAGCGAGATAATAGCCGACGGCCAGGCGTGCGACGAAGGAGAGCTTGCACTCGGACGCAATGTCGTTGTCGCCTTCGTTTCATGGGAAGGCTACAACTTTGAAGACGCTATCCTTCTGAGCCAGAAACTTGTAAAAGAAGACTTCTATACATCTATACATATAGAGGAATACGAAGTCGAATCACGTGACACGAAGCTCGGCCCCGAAGAAATTTCAAGAGATATTCCCAATGTCGGAGAGGACGCTCTTAAGAATCTCGACGAGAACGGAATCGTAAGAGTCGGAGCGGAAGTCAAGGCCGGGGATATCATTGTCGGAAAGGTTACGCCTAAGGGCGAGTCCGACCAGTCACCCGAAGAGAAGCTTCTCCGCGCGATATTCGGCGAAAAAGCACGCGAAGTCCGTGATACATGCCTCAGAGTTCCTCACGGAGAGGGCGGCAAGGTTGTCGAGATTAAAAGACTCAGCCGCGAAAAGAACAGCGAGGATATGAGCCCTGGCGTGAACGAAGTTGTCAAGGTCTATGTCGCTCAGTTCCGTAAGATAACAGAGGGTGACAAGATGGCGGGGCGCCACGGAAACAAGGGTGTTGTCTCCCGTATCATGGCAGAGGAAGACATGCCGTATCTCTCTGACGGACGTCCTGTTGACGTTGTTCTGAACCCGTTGGGAGTTCCGAGCCGCATGAACTTGGGACAGGTTCTCGAGACAATGCTCGGCTTTGTCGCTCTGCAGAACGGCTGGAAGGTTGTAACCCCTGTCTTTGACTCGGCTACTCTCGAAGACCTTTCTCCCTATGTAAAGAATATCCAGGATAATATATATCCCGAGATGAGAGACGACTGCAAAATAACTCTCTTTGACGGACGCACAGGCGAACCTATGGCAAATAAGGTTACAGTCGGCGTCATGTATATGCTGAAGCTGATTCACCTTGTCGACGACAAGATTCACGCTCGTTCGATAGGGCCGTACAGCCTTATAACGCAGCAGCCTCTCGGAGGTAAAACTCAGTTCGGAGGACAGCGTTTCGGAGAAATGGAAGTCTGGGCTCTCGAAGGCTACGGCGCGGCTCATATGCTTCAGGAGATGCTCACAGTCAAGTCTGACGATATAAGAGGACGCCTCAAGACTTACGAACGCATAGTCAAAGGCGAAAATCTTGCAAAACCAGGCGTACCCGAAAGCTTCCGCGTCCTTATAAAGGAATTGCAGGGACTCGGCCTCGATGTTGAGATTAAGTACTCCGACGGTTCCTTCGGCGAGCTTATTCTTAATGAAGAAGAGGACGAAGGCGGAAAGGGAGCGCGTCACGTATCTTTCAAGCCCGACTCTACTGTTGACGATATAGACGCGGTATTCTCTGCACCGGCTTCCGCAGGCAAGTCTCTTTCCGATTCGGAGCTTTTCCACGAGAGTGCGGTCGAATACAGCGGAATTGAGCTCCACGAGACGGACGCGGAATCCGAAGCTGCCATGCTTTCGGATGAAGACAGTCTCTTCAGCGATTCCGCAACAAAAAAGGGCGAAGAGGGGGATGATTTTTAATGGCTAACACAAATCATGAAATCGCCGGAGTAAGAATGAGGCTTTCCTCTCCGGAGAGGGTAAGAGAACTCTCCAGCGGAGAAGTAAAGAAGCCTGAAACAATAAATTACAGAACCCTTCGTCCGGAAAAAGACGGTCTTTTCTGCGAGCGTATTTTTGGTCCCACAAGGAGCTATGAATGTGCCTGCGGAAAGTACAAGCGCAGCGGCCCTAAGTTCCGCGGCGTTGTCTGCGACCGCTGCGGAGTTGAGGTTACAGATAACCGTGTGCGCCGCGAGAGAATGGGACATATCGAACTGGCCGCTCCCGTAGTGCATATATGGTATTTAAGAGGTATTCCGAGCCGTCTGAGCCTTCTTCTCGGAACATCTACAAAGGAACTCGAAAAAGTAGTCTATTTTGCCCCGACGCGCCGCCGCGAAAAGGTTTATAAGGTTGTCAGCGAAGGGCGCAGAATCGACTTAGCCCGCAGAGGCATGCTTCTTTCCGCTTCGGAAGAGAGAATACACCGCTTCTACGACCCGAAGTTTAAGGCCGAAGAGGCGTTCCGTATAACAAAGGTAGAGGATATCCCCGTTGATGCAGGGGATGTAATTCCTGCCAACCAGGTGAGCAAGATACGCTCCGAGTTCGGAGACGAGCTCTTTAAAGTCGAGCCTGCGTACCGTGTTTACCATGAACATGATGACGAACAGGGCAATAATGTCATAGTAGCCGAGTCAAAGATGAGAGCCATGTCGGCATCAGACCCGACTCTTATGGCTGTTCGCTCTGTTATCAACAATCAGGAGGCATATGTTGTAACGACTGTTGTGCATCTTCCTTTCTCAAAGAATGATGTTATAGCAGAGTCGGAGTATCGCCTCTACAATCAGAAGTACCCGAAGCGTTTCCAGACTATCGAAGAGACAGAGACTCTCGAAGATCCCTGCTACATAGTAATAGAAGGCGGGGAATCTCCCTTTGACAGAGCCGACATAGTGCTTGAACGCGAAGAAGTAATATGCGCCGCTTATGACAAGGGGTTCCTTGCCGGCATCGGTGCAGAGGGCGTTTTTGACCTTATCAGCAAAATAGATATTGACCTGCTCTCGACCTCTCTCAGAGAAGAAATAGCAGAATGTTCCGGACAGAAGAAGCGCAAACTTGTAAAGCGTCTCCAAGTTACGGAGGATTTCCGCAAGAGCGACAGCCTTCCCGAGTGGATGGTACTTTCCGTTCTTCCCGTTATACCGCCCGACCTTCGCCCCATGGTTCAGCTTGACGGAGGACGTTTCGCAACCTCCGACCTTAACGATCTCTACCGCAGAGTAATCAACCGCAACAACCGTCTGCGCAAGCTGCAGGAACTTAAAGCTCCGGAAATTATAGTCAGAAATGAAAAGAGGATGCTCCAAGAGTCCGTAGACGCCCTGATAGACAACGGCCGCCGCGGAAAGGCTGTATTGGGCGCAGGCAACAGACCTCTTAAGAGCCTTACAGACCTGCTTCGCGGTAAGAAAGGACGTTTCCGTCAGAACCTTCTCGGAAAGCGCGTTGACTACTCTGGCCGTTCCGTCATTGTTATAGGCCCTCACCTTAAGATATACCAGTGCGGTCTGCCTAAGCAGATGGCTCTTGAACTCTTCAAGCCATTTGTAATGCACAAGCTTGTCGAGAGCGGACTTGCTCCCAATGTAAAGAGCGCCCGCAGATTTATAGAAAGAGGCCGCGACGAAGTATGGGGCATCCTTGAAGGAATTATCAAGGACCACCCGGTAATGCTGAACCGCGCTCCTACGCTTCACAGACTCGGAATTCAGGCATTTGAACCAGTACTTATAGAAGGTAAGGCAATACGCCTTCACCCTCTCGTCTGTACGGCATTCAACGCTGACTTTGACGGAGACCAGATGGCTGTCCACGTTCCTCTTTCACTTGAGGCTCAGACAGAGGCAAGAGTTCTTATGCTCTCCTCAAACAACCTACTCTCGCCTGCAAGCGGCAAGCCTGTCGTAACTCCTACTCAGGACATTATCCTGGGAGTCTACTTCTTAACGACAATGCTTGACGGACTTCAGGGAGAGGGACTTCACTTCAGAGACAGCGAAGATGTCATGTCCGCATTGGATCACGGAGTCGTACATGTCAACTCCAAGATTCTCATAAAGGCCGATCCTTCATGGGCATGCGAAACTGTTGACGGTACATGGCTTGAGACATCACCGGGCCGAGTCCTCTTTAACTGCGCTCTGCACCCGGGACTCAGGTTCCTGAATGAGACAATAAACAAAAAGCAGATGGGAATACTGCTTGATACTGCTTACGATAAAGTCGGACAGACAGGCATGGTCAACATGCTTGACGCTATTAAGACACTGGGCTACCGCTGGTCGACAGTCAGCGGAATAAGCCTCGGAGTCGGCGACATCGTCGTTCCTTCAGCCAAGAAAAAGATACTTGACGTAACTCTGGTGCAGGAAGAAGACCTTACAAGCCAGTACGAGTACGGTATCCTGACAGAAGACGAATATATGCGCCAGAAGGATATTCTTTGGTCAGACGCAGGACGCCGCATTGCCGATAAAATCATGGAAGCTATGGTAGAGACAAACCCGCTTCGCATAATGGTTGACTCGGGAGCCCGAGGCTCCCGCGGACAGGTCGCTCAGATGGCAGGTATTCGAGGCCTCATGGCTGACCCGTCTGGAAGAATCATCCGCTATCCTATAGTCGCTAACTTTAAAGAGGGCCTCAACACACTTGAGTACTTTATCTCAACTCACGGAGCACGAAAGGGACTTGCCGATACGGCTCTTCGTACAGCTAAGTCTGGATATCTTACACGCCGTCTCGTTGACGTCGCTCAGGATCTTATCGTCATGGATGAAGACTGCGGCACCCACAGCGGTGTCGAAATACGTCCGCTGCTTCAGCAGGACGGAAAAGCCACAATCTCCATGTCGGAACGTCTCTATGGCCGCATAAGCCTTAACGATGTTCCGAATCCTAAAACCGGTGAACCATTGCTCGTAAGAGACGAAGAAATCACCGCAGAAAAAGCTAAATTGATTGAGTCTCTCGGCATAACGTCAATATGGGTGCGCAGTCCCCTTACATGCGGACTGAGACACGGTATATGCCGTGCCTGCTACGGAAGAGACCTCGGAACCCGCAAGAGAGTTGCTATAGGTGAATCTGTAGGAGTCGTTGCCGCTCAGTCAATCGGAGAACCCGGAACCCAGCTTACGATGCGTACCTTCCACACAGGAGGAGTTCGTCAGTTTACTGGAGAAGATATTACCCAGGGTCTTCCAAGAATAGAACAGCTCTTTGAAGTCCGCAGACCGAAGAAGGTCGCCATACTTGCCGAAGTAGACGGAACTCTTCTCGAGATTCGCGAAATGGAAGGCAAGAGAAAACTCATTATCTCCAGAATGGGTGAGGACGGCGAAGAAGAAAGACTCTCATTCAATGTTCCTGCATCCCAGAACCTGCTTTCGGGCATTGAAGAGGGCTGTGTCATCAGAAAAGGAATGCTGCTCACAGAAGGTTATATAGATCCTCAGCAGCTTCTCGAAGTTGAAGGGCTCGAAGCCGTCCAGCACTACCTGCTTGACGGAATACAGGAAGTTTACCGTTCACAGGGCGTCTCTATAAACGATAAACACATCGAGACAATTCTGCGCAAGGTTGCCCCGGTCAACAGAGTAAGAGTAATAGAAGAGGGCGACAGCTCCTTTGTTTCCGGAGAACTCGTCTGGAAAGAAGACCTTGAAGCTGGAATCGAAGAAATCAGAACGGAGAACAAAAACTCCCTTGATGAATCATACGACTTCCTTTCATCTTATGAGCTCGTAGAACTTCCTTCTGGCGCAGGCAAAGAAGACGAACACCTTCTCGGTTCAATTACCAGAGCTTCACTCATGTCAATACTGCAGCCTGGCGGAGTTTCTGGTGAAATCGTCGTGAGCGACGCAAAGGGCCGACTCAAGGTTGTTATAGGAGATGCGACATTCAGAAGACAGATGGAAGGTCTTGAGCTGATAGAGGATTACTGCGACACTAATACCGGCGAAGTTATCTTCAAGGCCGGAACAAGACTTACATCATCCGATCTTTCAAAAATAGTTTCCTGCGCTCCTCAGCCTATTATGGTCAGAGATGTTAACGTTCTTGAAGACAGCCGCGACTCGGCATGGTTTGCCGCTGACGTGACTGTTGACGGAAATGTCATAGTCAAGGCCGACTCCGCTGTCGATAAGACGACTGCCGCTCTTCTGAGCGCTCACAACATTAAGCAGATAAAGCTTTGGAAATCGCCCGACCACATAAATCTTACCGATGCCATGCATCATGTAATGATTGAGAACTACTTCGGCCAGCCTCTTAATCAGGCGATAAACTCTGACGGCGAAGTCATCGACAACATCATTCATGTCATAGACGGCTCCATAGTCAGAAGCATGGTTGAAGGAAGTATCAGCGGAATCGAAAGCGAAGGAAAGATAATAACGAGAGAGAAAGTTATAAAAGAAGTCCTAAACGACAAGGCTCTCGGAAAAATACTCCTCGAAGACATAACAGACTCCAATGGCAAAGTTGTCGCCAAAGCCGGCATCGAAATCAACAGCACCGTCGTATCCGATCTTGCTGCTGCGGCCCCGACTTCACTGACGGTAAGATCAAAGCAGGCATCTTCGGAGTACAAACAGCTTATTCAGCGTGTCTCTTTTGTGAAGCGCCTAAGAGAAGAGCCTCAGTGGAGACCTGTTGTACACGGAGTTACAAAGGCGGCTCTCGCTACTGACAGCTTCCTCTCCGCGGCATCATTCCAGCAGACTGCTCAGGTACTTGCTGCATCGGCGGTAAGGGGAGACGTTGACGAGCTGGTTGGTCTTAAGGAGAACGTAATAATCGGACTTCTGATACCTGCCGGAACGGGAATAGAGAGGCACAGAAAGATAGAAATAACCGAAGTCTCTCACGAAAAAACAGACACATTAACAGAAGTTCCCGAGAGTGAAGGTTCTGAATCTATTACCGAATAGGCAATAATACGTATTTTTAGAAGTTTGTATATAAGTTGACGGCGGATTAGATAGTGTTTATTGACACTATTTACATCCGCTGTTATTATACGTTGGTGCGTCTGTGCACGGGAGGTGCAGGTGTGTCTTTATCAGAATTATCATCATCTGAGCGAGTTGCCGGAATATCGGCTGTAATGAGAAGCTTAAAGGCATGCCGAGCTGAAAAAGTCTTCCTCTCAAAGGAAGCAGACATAAAACTGCTTTCGGAGATAATAAAGGCGGCAGATGAAACAAACGTCCCAATCGAGTGGGCGGAAGAATCACAGCAGTTAGGCAGGGCTTGCGCCATACAGCGTAAAACAGCGGCGGCGGCCTTGCTTAAAAAGAAGAAATATTAGATGACTTTTATTACAAAAGGAAGGAGGGAGCTATTTGCCAACAATCAGCCAGCTTATTCGTACCGGCAGAGAAGACAAGAGACGTACTTCAAGCGCGCCTGCACTTCAGGAAAATCCGCAGCGCCGTGGTGTTTGCACCCGTGTTTACACAGTTACGCCAAAGAAGCCTAACTCTGCTCTTCGCAAGGTTGCCCGTGTGCGTCTTACAAACGGAATCGAGGTTACGGCTTATATTCCGGGTGTCGGTCATAATCTTCAGGAACACTCAGTCGTGCTTGTGCGCGGCGGACGTGTAAAGGACTTACCCGGTGTGCGTTACCACATAGTCAGAGGAACATTGGACTGCGGTGGTGTTGAGAACCGTCGTCAGAGCCGTTCGCTCTACGGCGCTCGCAAACCGAAATAATATTTTTAAGGGAGGACTGATTTAATGTCACGCAAAGGACATATCAGAAAGCGCATTACTCCGCCCGATTCAGTTTACGCGAGCCCCTCAATTGCAAAGTTTATTAACTGTCTCATGCTTGGCGGCAAGAAGAGCACAGCCGAAAGAATTTTGTATGGAGCACTGGATCTGGCAGGAAGCAGACTCAGCCTTGAGCCTGCCGAAGTATTTGAAAAAGCTATGACAAACGTACGTCCCCTCGTCGAGGTTCGTCCCCGTCGAGTCGGAGGAGCCACTTATCAGGTTCCTGTAGAAGTTAAGCCGGAAAGAGCTCAGGCTCTTGCAATCCGCTGGATAATCAACTTCTCACGTTCACGCAAGGGAATACCAATGGTAGAACGTCTTGCCCGCGAGCTTTCCGACGCCTGCAAAGGTGAAGGCGGTTCCGTCAAGAAGCGTGAAGATACGCACCGCATGGCAGAAGCAAACCGCGCGTTTGCTCACTATCGCTGGTAGCGAATGATTAGTAAAATCTTTAAAGATTTAGTTTGGTGGTGTTGACGATGCAGGGCATCGACTTAAGCAAAGTGCGCAATATTGGTATAGCTGCGCATATAGATGCAGGTAAAACAACAACGACAGAGCGAATTCTGTTCTATACCGGCCGCAAGCACAAACTCGGTGAGACACACGAGGGCGCCGCTACTATGGACTGGATGGAGCAGGAGCGTGAGCGTGGAATCACGATCACATCTGCCGCTACCACCTGTTTCTGGGGCGATTGCCTAATCAATATTATTGATACACCCGGGCACGTGGACTTTACAGTCGAAGTTGAGCGTTCTATGAGAATACTCGACGGAGCTGTCTCCGTCTTTTGTGCAGTCGGCGGAGTTGAGCCTCAGTCAGAGACCGTGTGGCGTCAGGCCGACAAATATCGGGTGCCGAGAATAGCGTTTGTTAACAAGATGGACCGAGTAGGCGCAGACTTCTTCACAGTTGTGGATCAGATGCGCAACAGACTTGGAGCACGCGCTGTACCCATCCAGATACCTATCGGTGTTGAAGATGGATTCTCGGGAATGATTGACCTTGTTGCAAGAAAAGCAATCATTTATGATGATACTCTCGGAACAGAATTTCACTCAGCCGATATTCCCCCTCAGCTCGAGGAAGAGGCTGAAATCGCAAGAGCAGAAATGATAGAGGCTCTCGCCGACTATAACGACGATATGATGAACCTTTACCTTGAAGGCGGGGAAGTCCCTGTTGACATGATAAAGGCAACAATCAGAAAGGCCGTAATCAGCCTTGACATCGTTCCCGTTATGTGCGGTTCCGCATTCAAGAACAAAGGAGTTCAGCCTCTGCTTGACGCAGTTGTCGCATATCTCCCGAGTCCGATTGACATGCCTCCTGTTTCTGCTGTTGATCCTGACGACACAACAAAAACACTAGAAATTCATCCTTCCGCAGATGCTCCTTTTGCGGCTCTTGCGTTTAAGATTATGGTTGACCCCTTCGTGGGCCGTCTTGCGTTCTGCCGCGTTTACTCAGGCAAGATCGAGAGCGGTATGTCAATCTATAATACAAATACAAGACGCCGTGAGCGTGTGGGGCGCATTCTTCGCATGCATGCCAATAAGCGTGAGGAACTCGAATCGGTACAGGCTGGTCTTATTGTGGCAATCCCCGGTCTTAAGCAGGTCCGCACCGGAGATACTCTCTGCGACGAAAAGACACCTGTTCTCCTTGAAAACCTTATCTTCCCCGAACCGGTTATATCCCTCTCTGTTGAGCCTATGAGCAAAGCAGACCAGATTAAACTTTCAAAGGGACTTGAGGCACTTTCAGAGGAAGATCCGACCTTCCGCGTATCGGTCAACGAAGAGACAGGCCAGACACTCATCAGCGGTATGGGTGAACTGCACCTCGAGATCATAGTCGACAGACTTCGCAGAGAATTTAATGTTGAAGTTAAAGTAGGACGTCCTCAGGTTGCATACAGAGAAGCAATACGCAAACCTTCCAGAGCTCAGGGCAAGTTTGTCCGTCAGTCCGGCGGTAAGGGACAGTACGGAGATGTCGTTCTTGAGATTGAGCCGATGGAAGAAGGCAACGGCTTTGAATGGATCGACAAAATTGTCGGCGGAGCCGTTCCCAAAGAATATATTCCCGCTGCGCAGAAAGGCGTTGAGGAAGCCCTTAATAACGGTGTACTCGGCGGCTATCCCGTTATAGGAATAAGAGTCGCAATAGTCGACGGAAGCTACCACGAAGTCGACAGCTCCGAAATGGCATTCCGCATCGCAGGCTCCATGGCGATAAAGGAAGCTATCAAGAAGGCAGACCCCGTGCTTATGGAACCGGTAATGAGCGTTGAAGTTGTCGTTCCGGAAGAATACATGGGAGATGTCATCGGAGACCTCTCATCACGCAGAGGCCGCGTGCTCGAAATGGGCGTAAGAGCCAATGCGCGCGTAGTCAAGGCATTCGTGCCGCTCGCGTCGATGTTTGGATATGCGACAGACCTCAGAAGCAAAACTTCGGGAAGAGCTTCCTTCACAATGACATTTGACCATTATGAAGAAGTCCCCAAAAGCGTTGCGGAAGAGCTTCTAAAGCAGTAATATAGACAGGATATATAGAGCAAGGAATTTAAGAAGGAGGTACGATCGTTATGGCAAAAGAGAAATACGTACGCAGTAAGCCGCATCTTAACATAGGCACAATC
>CAYRAI010000035.1:0-20799 GCA_964422205.1 uncultured Synergistaceae bacterium
ATGGGAAGCAAAGAACTTCAATATATAATACCATAGAGATTTTTGATACTAATAAAAACGAGGTGCGGAACAGTCCGCACCTCGTTTTTATCATAATGTCAATTACTGTTTATCAGTAACTCTGCCGTCATACCAATAATATCTGGTAACGGGGCTGCTGCCGCTTGAGACAGGGTTTGTTTGACCTCCCTGCCATATTACCGAGCTCTTGCCGGGGTTGCCGTATCTGATTCTTAAAGGAGCCTCCTGAGAAACTTCGAATGTCTTCTCTTCACCCGGTTTGATTATGCCCTGAAAAAGTTCCTTGCCCTTAATACTGGCTTTTATCCATATTATTCCCGTTGGTACAATTTTAATGCCCCCAGCAAGGACAGTCTGAGACTGAACAGGCTGCGCAGCGGCGGAAGCATTATCGGGTGAGAGAACGACAGCCGGTGCAGGAGGTGTCTTAGGCTTTAGCGGTTTACCGTCCATCCATCCCAGATCAACAGAGGTATCCGCACTGACGGGCAAAACCACCGATGGAAGTGCGTCTGCAGAAACCGAGGGAGTTTTTACTTCGGAGGAGACAACAATATCCTGAGGTTTCGGCGGCTCTGCTACTCCGCTTCCTTCAGGCGCAGTAGAAGTGCCTCCGTTTATCGGATTAGCAGCAACATTGCTCAAGTCACCTCTGTACTGCCATGTTATCCATGCCGCGGCGCCTACAGAAAGAGCTATCAGTATATACACCCATAGAAAAGATCTTGATTTAAAGACTGTAGGTGTCTCACTGTAGCTTTTTTCCTCTATAGTCTCCAGTATGGGCGCTACGGTTCGCTGGACTTTTGTCAATGTGTCGTAGCTGTTCCATATATCCTGAGCGCATAATATTTCACAGTACTGTTTTACAAAGCTTCTGGCAAAAGGACCTTTGGGAAGTGATTCCAAACGTCCCTCCTCTATCGCATTCAGATAGTGTTTCTGAATTTTAGTCTGCTGCGAGATCTCCCCTATTTCAAGTTTTTGCGCCTCTCTTATGCTTTTGAGTTTTTGGCCTAATTTTATAAACTGCTCAGCAGAGTCATCGCGCGGAACTGTGTTCTGAGATTCCATTAGCGCACCTCCTCATGACCCTATCTCTCATGTCCCTTATTACATCGGCTGGAGATGGTTTGCCAAATACGGCACTGCCGGCAACAGCGACATCGCAGCCGGCCGAGACGACTTCCGCTATGTTATCTGGGCCAATGCCTCCATCCATCTCTATGAGAAAATCTCCCTTGTTGGCGGTTCTCCATCTGACAAGTGAGGTTACTTTACGCATAACTTCCGGTATAAAGGACTGTCCGCCGTACCCTGGATTCACAGACATAATAAGCACCAGATCGACCATATGGAGTATGGGAAAAAGCAGTTCAACAGGAGTACCGGGATTGATTGAAACACCTGCGGGACAACCTGCGCTTTTTATCTTTTGCAGAACCCTGTGTATGTGCGGCGTTGCCTCTGCGTGCACGGTAAGCACTGAGGGCTTTTCATCGAGAAACATGTCGGTAAAAGCCTCGGGAGGCTCGACCATTATATGCACGTCAATAAATGCCTCGCTGTATCTTTTTCTCAGAGCCTTCAGCAAACCCGGGCCATACGACAAATTAGGGACAAAGTGTCCGTCCATGATATCGAGATGCAGCCAATCTGCCTCTCCCTCCAGAGCTTCTATATGTCTTTCCATGTTCAGAATGTCAGCGGAGAGCAGGGATGGTGATATTAGCACTGCCTTGTCCCTCTTGAGCTTTATCAGTTGAAACGATCCTGCCACACGAAATCACCTCCGAGTAAAATTGTTATTACCGCCTCTCCGGAATATGGGGCGTTCATCGATATATATTCTCCGCTCTTAGCAATACCGTCTTTCAGAACGTGAGTCCCGGACGAGTCCTTCATATCTATTTTTATTGACAAAGGCTTGCTCAGAGGCGGGACCTGGTATCTAATTTTTGCTGTTTTTTTGGGAGTGCCCTGCACGGCTTTTTCTTCTTTCGGCTCCGTCTCCGGCACCTTCTTTACTTCCGGTTTCGGCTGTTCCTCTTTAGGTTGTTCCTGTGTGGAGACAACCGGAACAGTCTTTGTCTTGCTCTCCGTTTTTTCTTTTACTTCTGGTATTTTGGACGGCATCTGAGAAGGTACCGCTTCTTTTATGACAACAGTGCGAACGGCGGCTGCGCGCTCTTTGTCCGTCGCTGTTTCTGGAAGTGCGTCAGGCACGCTTTCACCCTCTTTGGGGGCTCTTGCAAATGTTATAGAGACCTGGGTTCCTGCAGGGACTTTTGCATTTTTTCTGGGGTTGGTTGAGAGTATGGTGCCGGCTGGCATAGATGCGGAAGGAAGCTCTGTCTGCGCTCCTGCCATGAGTCCTATCTGCTCAAGCACCTGAGCCGCCATTTCCACAGGCTGCCCAACTAAGTCGGGAACCTGGACAAACGATCCGTCCTGACTGTTGCCTGAGCTTACGAGCAGGCTTATCATGGTATTCTTCGCTACCTGCTGGGGCGCAGCTGGATTCTGGGCTATTACGGAACCTGAGGCCTTAATCTTGTCCGTAACTCTTAAAATTTTATCGACCTTAAATCCTGATTCGTTCAATATCTTTACGGCCTCTTCATATTTCATTCCACGCACATCCGGTATGGGCATCAGAGAACCGCCCTTACTGACTTTCAGCAAAATAACTTTACCCTTGGAGACTTTTTCTCCGGCAGGAAGATTCTGCGACACTACAACATCTTCTTTTAGCGGAGAGTCTACCTTATCAACTTTAGCCAGGAGTCCCTTTGCCTGAAGCGCATCGACGGCATCAAGAAGCTGCATTCCGACTACAGACGGAACGACGGAATCCTTCTCTTCAATAAAAATTGTCTTTATTCCTATCCAGGCACAAACTATTATTACCACAAAGGCAATGATTACTCCCCAGCGGTGAACTTTACCCATACTACATTCGCCTCCTCGCTATTTGCGCTTTGAAAGAAGCGCTAAGTAGAATCCGTCTACCCAAGGCAGCCCAGGCCATATTACTGTGCCGAAAGGCTTGCCCTTTGTCATAAGTTTGTGAATCCTATCAACAGGTATTTCTACTAGCTCCGGGTGGCGTGCCATTACAGAGGCAACAACCTTCTCATTTTCTTCCTTGAAAGTACTGCATGTGCTGTAAGCTATAATCCCTCCCGGCGCAACAAGGGAGACGGCTCTGTCAAGGAGTTTTGTCTGAAGGACAGAGTTTTCCGTAACCATTTCGGGAGTGCAGCGCCACTTGCTCTCTGG
The DNA here is from genome assembly GCA_964422205.1 of uncultured Synergistaceae bacterium. Taxonomy (GTDB): domain Bacteria; phylum Synergistota; class Synergistia; order Synergistales; family Synergistaceae; genus CAZNYN01. The sequence continues at coordinate 3,304 of CAYRAI010000035.1, forward strand.
ATGACGCCCCCACGTCCCGCTTCCGGAGCAAGGAGCATCCAAAAGGATGGCTGAAGGTACTTCATCTGGGGTCAGAGTCAAAGCGTCTCCCGCCTTAAATCTGACTCTGTCTTCTACATGCATTCTCATCATTTCAAATTTTGCAGATTTTATTCTTGGTTCGGAGATATCCCATGCCTCGATGTGCGAGTCCGAGGCGATATCAGCAAGATGTCCGGTCTTAATTCCCCTGCCGCAGCACATGTCAAGCAAATTTCCGCTTTTCCACCTTTTACAGAGGGACTCTGCTATCATCATTGATGATTCACTCTGGGGAGTAACTACTCCTTCACCAAAGCCCGTTATATCGGGCGGATAAGGGGTAGCTGGAGTTCTGACAGAACAGGGAAGCAGAGGAGATGCCCAAACTTTATGCCCAGAGGCTCTGTATTCCTCAATCCACTTGTCTCTGTCACAGCCTCTTGTCACACGCAGAGACAAATACGTTTTCATTCCGCTTGAGCGGACAAGTTTTTTGGCATCTGCTATGGATGTGTCTTTCGACCACTGAGCGGCCGCCCAGCCAGGAACTCCCCAGTAAAGAGCCTGATCTCTCAGTGCTCCGCTTTTTTTCATTTCGGCAAGATAGGGTTTAACTTCATCAGCCACAGTGTGGAGCACTGCGTTGACCAAAGCTATGTCACGTTCGTCTCCCTGGGCTTTTATTGCCTGCACTACCGCGTTGATGAGGACAGGCAGCGCAAAATAGCGCAGTTCGACAATGCCGGCAACACCTATAATGAGCGCATTGTTTGTAAGGACAGAGAGCTCCCTTGTATTGCGCTTGCAATATTTTCCTATAATATGTTTCCAAAGACTTTGACGTCTCAGTGAACAATATACGAGAGTAGCAGCAAGCACTCTGTCGGAAGGAGCAATATTTGTGTAGAGTTTTCTGAGCGCTTCAGCGGCAAAAGCTCCGTTGCTGACTTCACCGTAGACCTGAAGAGCGGCTTCTATACCTCTCATCTGAAAGAATCACCTCTATATGTGCGGATCTCTCCGCCGTTTCATGGAACATCCCAATTTGCATATTACAAGAAAAAGGAGGCGGCACGCCCGCCGCCTCCGTCAATTTTACACTATTTTCCTAATCTCTGCGCATGTTGCGAAGAGCAATAAGGCGAACCAACTGGAGAATAGTCATAACAAGAGCGGCGACATAAGTCAGAGCCGCAGCGTCGAGAACAGACTTTGCTCCTCCTATTTCATCGTTTGCAAGAAGCCCTGTTTCCGAAAGCAGTTTCAATGCTCTGGCGCTTGCATCAAATTCAACAGGCAAAGTGACAAGGTGGAATACAAGCACTCCGCAGAAGAGAATGATACCTAAATTCAGCAAGTTCATCGAGCCCATAAACAGCCCTATAAGGAAGAGAGGCATCGAAAGTGTGGAGCCTATATTTACGGCAGGGACTATCGCATTTCTCAGACGGAGAAATTGGTAGCCCTCTTTGTCCTGTATAGCGTGTCCAACTTCGTGAGCCGCAACGCCGATAGCGGCAATACTCGAATTACCCGCGACAGAGTCAGAGAGGCGAAGGACTTTTGCACCGGGGTCGTAATGGTCTGTAAGTTCTCCCGCTATGCGCTCCACTCTGATTCCCTGAAGGCCGAATCGGTCCAAAAGAGCACGTGAAACCTGATCGGCTGTGACACCGCGCCTGGCCCTAATCTCGCTGTATCTTGAAAATGTTCCTTTTACCTTAAACTGAGCCCACATTGAGAAAATTACCGCAGGTATCAATAGGACCATAGTTGGATCAAAGAACGGATACATCATTATTTATTACCTCCATAGACAGACTTTGTATCTACGTATAGTCTAACTTGGTCAAACTACCTGTGTCCTCCGTAGAATGCCGCAATTTCTTCTACGACACGTTCCTGTTCTTCGGGAAGGAGCTCAGGAAATATCGGCAGGGCCAAAACTTCATCCGAAAGCATTTCGGATACTGGAAAATCTCCCTTTTTATAGCCAAGATATGAGAAGCAGTGCTGAAGGTGAAGCGGAAGCGGATAATAAACCCTTGTGACAACTCCGCGCTCGGCAAGGAACTTCTGCAGTTCGTCTCTCTCTTTGACACGCACAACATACTGGTGGTAGACGTGTCTGTTGCCGGGAAGCTCTGTGGGAAGAGTAACTTTGTCAAGAAGTCCCTTTTCGGCAAACATAACCATATATCTTTCAGCAACAATGCGGCGTTCCTCATTCCACTCTTCGAGGTGGCGCAGACGGACTCTCAGTATCGCAGCCTGAATAGCGTCAAGACGGCTGTTTATGCCTACTTCGTCGTGGAAGTAAGTCTTGCCTGAACCATGTACTCTAAGGCTCCTTATTCTCTCGGCCCGATCTTTATCGTGAGGTATCGAGACCATGCCTCCGTCTCCGTAGCAGCCGAGGTTCTTTGTCGGAAAGAAGGAGAAACAGCCTACATCTCCAACTGAACCTGCGCGGCAAACCTTTCCGCCAGTTATTCTGTGAGATCCTATGGCCTGTGCGCAGTCTTCTATAAGTAAAATGTTCCTTTTGGTCAGTTCATCTTTAAGCTCTTCGATTCTGCACATCTGCCCAAACAAATGGACTGGAAGAACGGCTCTCGTTCTTGGTGTTATCTTGGCAAGGACAGCTTCAGGCGACAGATTATAGCTGTCAGGCTCGACATCGGCAAAAACAGGTTTCGCGCCGTTCCTGGTAATACAGCTTGCTGTGGCAAAAAATGTAAACGGAGTTGTTATAACCTCATCGCCCTCTTTAAGGTCTATCGACATGAGAGCAAGGACAAGAGCGTCCGTGCCTGATGCGCATCCTACCGTGTCGCCGACTTCGAGATAGAGGGCTATTTCCTTTTCCAGACTCTCAACTTCAGGACCGAGAATAAAGTGCTGTGTATCAAGCACCCTATCTACAGCTACTTTTACTTCTTCTTTTACCCGTGCATAATTTCTTGTCAAATCAAATGAGGGAATATTTTTAATCTCTGCCACTTGCTTCACTGCCTTTCATAAGTTTAACTAAGCCTGGCTCTTATAACAGACTGTTCCTGCGGGGCCGTAAGCACGGAATGTGAACGGCGCAGATGCTCTTTTATCAGTTTATCCGCCAAATCTGCATCTCTGACGGCAATCGCTCTTAATATTGCTCTATGTTCTGCCGAATTACAGTTTTCCTGTTCGTTAAAAGGATCGAAGAATAAGACATAAACATTTGTTCTGAGAATAATATTATCAATATATTCACGCAGGACGGCATTTTTGCCTGCCTCGGCTATAAGCCTATGAAACATATTATTGGCCTCGATATTAGCTTCAAGGTCTTTTTTTGTAAAAGTCTCCTCCTCAATCGAAAGGACTTCTTCCATTCTCTCGACTGTTCTCCTGTCGATGCCGTTGCGGCATGCGAGATTTACACTTAAAGACTCAAGGTACTCTCTCACTGTATAAGCCCCGTGTACTTCGGAAGCTGTCGGAGCAGCCACTCTGGCTCCGCTGTTTGGTATTATACGGACAAGACCTTCGTTTGCGAGCTTGCGCAGAGCTTCTCTTACGGGAGTTCTGCTCACCCCCATGTCCTCAGCCAATCTCATCTCAGGAAGTCTTTCTCCCGGTTTTAACTGTTTTTTTACTATCTGAGCCCTAAGCTCAAGATAGACAAAGTCAGATGAAGTGCTGTAGAATTTTGACCTGAATATCATACAAAAACCTCCTGCATCAATTACAAAAAACAATAACACAATAGTAACGATTTATATTAGCACATATAGCCAGCTTGGCAAGACATGCCAAGGCACAGCTCTCTGAATAACGGGACATATCTATCTTTTCCGCAGTTTAGAAAAATACACATTTGACATATATAATTTTACCAATACAATTAGATTATGACAAAACGACTTCTGGTACTCTTTCTATCTTTCGGAACTATCATAGCTTTCGGCTATGCTCTGGGTGGTCTGGGCGGCTATATGTACGACAAAGGCAAGCCTTTGGTTATTGCCGCAGGTTTAATAGGTGGCTGTGCCTCTGCGGCCGCTGCTATGAAAATATGGAGGAGCTACCTGACCGATATCGAAGCCGAAGACGCCAAAAATAAACTTTCCCAAGATACGGTAAAAGAAGACTAAAAATATTCCGTCAGCTTTTGGACAATTTTTTTTGCGGCTCCCCGCTCAAAAGACAAAAAAGATGAATATCCTTCCTTTATTTTTCCTGTCTTTTCAGGAGAACTGAGAAGGTCGCTTACCAAGTCCGCTACCATGTGAGGTGTCATTATTCCCCTGTATTCCGGAACAATATCTTTGCCTGATATTCTGTTCGGCAAAGATACATACTTTTCCTTTGCAGAATACCACATGACAAGCTTCCTTTTAAGCCTCTTAGCCCCTGGCAGAGAAAGAGGTATTATGCCGGGAATTCCGTCAAGAGGTATATTCTCGGCTTCGTTAAGAGGAGCGACCATCAAAAGGGGAACTCCCAAAGCGGCAATCTGCAGGTTATTTGTTCCGGGAAGAGCCACAGCGAGGTCTGACGCTTTTATCGCCTGATACTGGTGCTCTCTGACAAGTCTGATGCGCCCGTTTCCGCTCCATATTATCTCTCTGACACACTCGCCCCCGCTCCAGGATATACCCGATTCCGCAAGCCCTTTTTGAAGAATTGTCTCATCCACGGTTGGAGCTACCGGCAGAAAAGCAGTGCAGCCACGAAACTTTGACAAAACCTCCATCGCTGCCGTTATAAAAAATGGATATCCGCCCCTATACTCAAAAGGCCGGCTGCCAGGCAAAAAAGATATGGCTCTTTCGCTGTCCGGCATTCCGAACATAGACTTCATCGCGCATACAGAACCGCACTCAGGAACACTGTCTATCATAAGATTTCCAGCTACAGTCACGTGCGAGCTGTTTATTCCGCTCTGTTCAAACTTAGACAAATACCTCGCGTCAGGCAGAAAGTAATGATCCACTCTCGACTTCCACCTCGGCCTAGCCGTGTATATAGTCCATTTGGCCCGGAGCTTTGCAGAGAGCAAAGCTCCATACATAGGGTCTCCCCCAAGCTGCAGCAGCGTATTCCTGCAATTTTGCACATTGTTTTTTTGTTTCCAAACAGTTCTAAAGCTTACAGAGTCATCTATGCCCCTTATCTCTCTGCCATAAGTTTCTTCCCTCCCGCTGGCATAAGGGCACGGAAGAAGTACGAGTTCAGCGGCAGCAGGCAAATTCTCAGATTCCAAAGCTGCGGCAACAGGCTTAACCCATCCCGAAACCTCACCCGGTGAATTTGAGAGGATATATAGTTTATTCATCAATAATGATTCAGCCCTTTCCATAAAAAACAAACATCTAAAAAACAGCAGTGTAAATATTACCGCCTCTTAATGGTATAATTATAAGGCTAATGAGAAAAGATAGGAGCGTCATTAATGTTCATTCCTCTCGAAGGTGAAAATATTCTATGTTTGGCAAACGCTGTCGCACTTTACAGAGCCGACGGCAAGACAGAGATACTCAGACGAGACGGAAGCATCACTGAAACTTCCGCGTCTCCTCTTACGCTGAAAAAACGCGGAGAGGCTCTGTACAGCAAATCAGCAATTAAAGGAAGGAGCTCTTTATAAATGGAAAATATGGATATTCCGAGCAATGTAAACTCTTCGCCTGACCACCAGTCCGACTATTCAGCAAAAGACATACATGTATTGGAAGGGCTTGAGGCGGTACGCAAACGTCCTGGAATGTACATAGGAGATCAGGGGCCCAGAGGCCTTCATCACCTAGTATACGAAGTTGTCGACAACTCAATAGACGAATCTCTGGCCGGCTTCTGCGACACGGTAAACGTAACGATAAACAAAGACGGAAGCATTACCGTAGTAGACAATGGACGAGGCATCCCCACGGGAAGACACGAGTCCGGCAAATCGGCGGCAGAAGTCGTAATGACGATTCTCCACGCTGGAGGAAAATTCGACAAAGGAGCGTACCAGGTGTCGGGAGGACTTCACGGAGTCGGAGTCTCGGTCGTCAACGCGCTTTCGGAGTGGCTCGAACTTACTATATGGCGCGACGGCAAAGAACACCATCAGCGCTATGAAAGAGGAAACCCCGTCACTGAACTCACGGTAACAGGAGACACCGACAGGCGCGGAACACGTGTTCACTTCATGCCTGATGCAGAAATATTCACCACTACCGAATACCAGGCCGACATACTGAAAGCCCGCCTGAGAGAACTTGCATTCCTTAACTCTCATATAACGATAAACTTTGAAGACACCCGCCCCGAAAAACCGGAAACGCGCACATACAACTACCCTGGCGGAATCTCATCTTTTGTCGAATATCTCAACAAAGGCAAAGAGACACTCTTTAAAACTCCGATAACAATAACCGGAGAAAAAGACAAAACAGAGATAGAAGTAGCCATCCAGTACAACGACTCATATATGGAACGCCTATACGGTTTTGTAAATTTAATAAACACAATCGAAGGCGGCACTCACGTCGCAGGTTTCAGAACAGCGCTTACAAGAGCTGTAAACGACGAAGCCCGTAAACTAAAAATACTTAAAGAGAAAGACCAGAACTTAAGCGGAGACGACCTCAAAGAGGGACTCACAGCGGTAATCTCCGTCAAAGTCATGGAACCTCAGTTTGAGGGTCAGACAAAGACTAAGCTCGGAAACGGCGACGTTAAAGGCATTGTTGACTCGCTTGTCTATGAAGGGCTCAAAAATGCTCTTGACGAACGTCCCGAGATACTGAAACCAATAGTCGAGAGCGCAGTACGTGCCCGCCAGGCGAGAGACGCGGCAAAAAAAGCCAAAGAGCTGGTGCGCCGCAAATCGATAATGAGCGGACTTACTCTGCCCGGCAAACTGGCAGACTGCTCCAACAGAAACGCAGCCGACTGCGAAATATACATAGTTGAGGGAGACAGTGCGGGAGGCAGCGCGAAGCAGGGACGCAACAGAGAATTTCAGGCGATACTGCCGCTTCGCGGAAAGATACTGAACGTTGAGAAAGCGCGTCTCGAGAAAATTCTGAGCAGCGAAACAATCCGCAATATAATATTAGCTCTGGGATGCGGCGTGGGTGACGACTTCAACGAAGACAAACTGCGCTACCATAAAATATTTATTATGGCCGATGCCGATGTCGACGGTGCTCACATACGCACACTGCTGCTGACTTTATTCTTCCGCTACATGCCTCAGATAATCGAAAACGGATATCTGTACGTGGCACAGCCGCCACTCTACAGAGTTCAGGTCGGCAAAGAAGTGTCATACTGCTTCTCTGAAAAAGAGATGAAAGAACTGCAAAACTTGGCAAGCGGGAAGAAAGTCGATGTACAGCGCTACAAAGGCCTCGGAGAAATGAACGCGGAACAGCTTTGGGATACGACAATGAATCCCGAAAACAGAATAATAAACAGAGTGGAAATTCAAGATGCAGTCGAAGCAGACGAACTGTTCGGAATTCTGATGGGAGACAATGTAGCCCCAAGACGTGAATTTATAGAGCTCTACGGCAGAGAAGTAAGCAATCTGGATATATAAAAAATTAAAAATAAAAATACAAGCGTAAGATATCCTACTGACTCAACAGTAATGATATCTTACGCTTTCTATTATCCCAGTAAAACATAAGCCGGCGCCAAGGACCTGCTATCTCAAATTTGATTATCCGCGGCATTAGGCATTATAAAATATAGGAAAGACAATACCTTTATCCTGTCAAGTATTTTAACTTGACAGGATACTTTCCTCTGTTTATAATACGTCGGTGTCATTGAATAGGAGGCTGGAATGTGTCTGAATTAAATTCGCTGCAGCAGAGAATAAGAGACGGTCTTCTTCTCGATGCATACGGCTCTCTTTTGACAGAGAAACAAAGAATGGCGTGCGAGATGATTCTGGTTCAGGACCTCTCTCTTTCTGAAGCAGCGAATGTCTTAGGTGTCTCAAGGCAGGGTGTGCACGACCTCTTAACACGTTCACGCGAGCACATGGAGAGCATAGAAAACGCTCTTAAGCTGATTGAAAAAGAAAGCCGCTTGGAAAAAGTAAAAAAAACCATTGAAGATTACAAGGCAAAAGTGCCTGATGATTTTTACAATAAATTAAAAAATTTGCTGGATTTATAAGGGGTATATAAAAATGTTTGACGCACTTAAGGACAGGTTTGAGAATATATTCGCCGGTCTCCGAGGCAAAGGCAAACTCTCAGAAGAGGATATCAACAACGCTCTGCGTGAGGTTCGCCGTGCATTGCTTGAAGCCGACGTCAACTACAAGGTTGTAAAAGATGTTGTCGAAGCGATAAGAACTCGTGCCACAGGTAAGGAAGTTCTCGATTCGGTAACGCCGGTACAGCTCATTTTCACTGTAGTATATGAAGAGCTTATCAAAATCATGGGAGATGCGCCGGCACCTCTTGTGATATCCCCAAAACCACCGACAATATACATGATGGTCGGACTTCAGGGCTCGGGTAAAACAACCACCACTGTAAAAATAGCCAAGAGGATGACAAAAGGGCACAAGCCTTTGGTCGTAGCATGCGACCTTCGCAGGCCGGCCGCCGTCGACCAGCTTAAGGTTCTTGCGGAGAAGGCCGGAATTGCGTTTTTCGGCCCCGAATCTGGCGAAACTGATCCCGTAAAGGTAGCTGCAAAATCCAGAAAATACGCGGAAGACCACCTCTGCGACATGATAATCTTAGATACTGCCGGACGTCTCCAGATGGATGATGAGCTCATGCAGGAGCTTGAATCCATGAAGAGTGCCATGCCTCCTACGGAAGTTCTGCTCATAGTCGACTCAATGACCGGGCAGGAGGCTGTCAATGTCGCATCCACCTTCCATGAGCGTCTCGGACTTACCGGCGTAGTACTCACAAAACTTGACGGAGACGCAAGAGGCGGCCCCTCGCTTGCAATCAGAGCAAGCACGGGAGTCCCCATTAAGCTTGCCGGCTGCGGTGAAAAGACTGAAGATCTTGAAGTCTTTGATGCGCGCAGAATGGCACAAAGAATAATTGGCATGGGCGACATGGAGGGGCTGCTTGAAAAAGTTCAGTCAGCCACAAGCGAAGCTGATATCGACCGCATGGCCGAGAGCCTTAAAAAGAACCGCTTCACAATGGAAGACATGCTCATGCAGCTTCAGCAAATTAAAAAACTCGGGCCTCTTGAGAAAGTTCTTGAGATGCTGCCTATACCGGGAGCCAGCAAGGCTTTGAAAAACGCGGAGATAGACCCTAACCGCATGAAGCAGACAGAGGCAATAATTCTCTCAATGACGATAAAAGAACGCCGCAGCCCCGACATAATAAAGGGAAGCAGACGCAAGAGAATAGCTATGGGCTCGGGAACATCTGTTCAGATGGTCAATCAGGTCTTGGCACAGTACGAGCAAATGAAAGCGATGATGAAGACTTTCGGCAAGATGTCGGGAGGCAAAGGAGGCTTCAAGATGCCGCCGGGAATGGGCAAGATGGGCGGTTTCGGAGGCAAGAGAGGCTTCTTCAGATAGTATAGAAGTTAATTGCACAGCTTTGAACATCGGCTTATAAATTATCCGATTTCAAGATAAAGAGGATTCGTTCCTCATAGAAATAACACAGGAGGTGTTTGCGCAGATGGCAGTTCGTATTCGTCTTTCCCGTCACGGGAAGAAAAAGGCTCCCTTTTACCGCTTGGTTGTAGCTGACTCTCATTCACCGAGAGACGGCCGTTTCATCGAAATTCTGGGAACCTACAATCCTCTGACGGAACCGGCAGAGATTAAAGTAGACGTAGAGCGTGCGGCATTCTGGCTTAAGAACGGGGCTTCCCCTTCCGATACAGCCAAAATACTGCTCAAAAAAGCCGGAGTATTTGATACACCGGCAGCAGAATAAGGGCGTGAGACAGCAATGCCTGATTATGTAGATCTTGTTGACTTAATAGTTCGCAGACTTGTAACAAAGCCTGACGAAGTAAAAGTCACAGAGGACCATACCGAAGCCGGAGCTATTTTGATAACAATCAGAGTCGCAGGCGATGATATAGGTCGGGTAATAGGCAAGAAAGGCTCCACAATCAACGCAATTCGCCACGTCACAAAAGCAGCGTCAATAAAATCAGGCGAAAAGGTCGATGTTGATGTCGAAGAAGACTGAGTTAGATTCTTCAAAGAGAACAACCATAGGTAAAATAGTCGGAGCACACGGCATTAATGGGACTCTTCTCATTCTGCCTCTGACTGACTATCCAGACCGCTTCTTCGATATGGAGGAGCTTGTTCTTGAAAAGCAGGGAAAACCTGTACAGACATTGACGGTGCGCAGAATATGGCCTTATGAGGGAAAGGGAACTTTCTTTCTTCAGGCATCAGGGATAACGGACAGAGAGACTGCAGAGACATTCAAAGGCAGCATTATCACAGTAGCGGAAGACGAGAGAATAGAACTCCCGGAGGACGAATACTGGATAGACGACATAGTAGGCCTTAGAGCCGTGGAAAACGGCACAGCCAGGGAATTAGGAATCCTTGAGGAGATCATGTTTACAGGCAGCAACGACGTCTACATGATAAGAACTCCGGAAGGCGCGCTGAAACCCATTCCTGCTATGGCGGAAGCTGTCAACAGTGTTGATATAGCAGACGGCACCATTACGGTAACAATACCGGAGGGACTCTGGGATTGATATGAAAATATCCGTCCTTACCGCTTTTCCTGATATGATGCAAAACTATCTGAATGCCAGCGTTCTCGGACGTGGTATCGCATCCGGAAAGCTGGAAGTCAATGTTGTGGATATCAGAAACTTTGCCTGCGGTGATTACAGACAGATAGATGACTACTGCTACGGCAGAGGCGGCATGGTACTCATGCCTGAGCCTTTGGAGCGGGCGCTTGCCTCTCTTTCCGACGGTGCGAAGCCTTATGTTGTCTATCCATCTCCGCAAGGAACAAAGCTGCATCAGGAACTGGTTGAAGACTTTGCGAGAAAAGAACACCTAGTCATACTCTGCGGTCATTACGAGGGCGTTGACGAAAGGTTCACAAAAAAATACGTAGATCTTGAAGTATCTCTCGGCGACTTCGTGCTTACCGGCGGAGAAATGCCTGCGATGGCAATCGTGGACTCCGTCTCCCGCCTGATTCCCGGAGTTGTCGGAAAGAGCACCGCGGTACAGGATGACTCTTTTTACAGCGGAATGCTTGACACACCGCACTATACCCGCCCCGCAGAGTGGGACGGAGAAAAAGTGCCGGAAGTTCTGTTAAGCGGAGACGCAAAAGCCATAGACAACTGGCGCAAGCGTCAATCCGTCATAAGAACCTTGAAAAGAAGACCTGATATCGTCGGCAGAGCTGGCATAATGCCATGGCTCTCCGGAGGTGCTTATGTCATGGAAGTTCACTATCCCGTGCTTGACAAGAGAGGCGAAAAATCCTCGACAGCAATAACAGGAATGGATATACATGACATAGCAAGAGCCTGCCGCACATACGGCATAAAGAAATATCTCCTTGTCACTCCCCTCGCACAGCAGAGGGAGATGGTAAAGAGGATAACCGGTCACTGGACCGAAGGCTGGGGCGCTTCCTACAACCCCGACCGCAAAGAGGCTTTCAGTACGGTTAAAATTTTTGCATCTGTGAACAAGGCTCTTGACTGGGTAAAAGAGAGAGAAAAAAAAGAACCGTACAAGATAGCTACAACAGCCAAAAATCATGAAGGAGCCCTTCACTGGCTCTCGCTCAAAAGAGAGATACTTTTGCACGACCACAGCCCGGTTCTTATATTCGGAACAGGATGGGGACTTCACGATGAAGTTATGACCAGGGCAGACGCTGTCATGACACCTATTATAGGCGGCACTGACCGGTGGAATCACCTTTCGGTGAGAAGCGCCGTAAGCATAACTCTCGACAGATTTTTTGGATGGAGATAGCAAAAGGAGCTTTGGAGACACAGCTCTTTATAAAATAAGCAAAACTGATAATTTAACGAACACAAACATATTTGATAAGGAGGGAAAAACCTCATGCTTGATCCAAGAATGGCTCTCATAGAGAAAAAGTACGCAAAGGATACAGACACTATTCCTGAATTCCGCTCAGGCGACACAGTAAAAGTGCACGTCAAAGTAAAGGAAGGAAACCGTGAGCGTATCCAGATTTTCGAAGGCGTTGTAATCGGACGCCAGCACGGCGGTATCCGTGAGAACTTCATCGTTCGCAAGATGTCAAACGGCGTAGGCGTGGAAAGAATCTTCCCCGTGCACTGCCCCAGCATCGACAAGATCGAAGTCGTCCGCAAAGGTAAAGTCCGCAAGGCAAAGCTCTACTACCTTCGTGCACTCAGCGGAAAAGCTGCTCGTATCAAAGAGCGCCGCGAGTTCAACTAATAAGCTTAAAAAAATACCGGAGCTTCCGTTTTTCGGAAAAGCTCCGGTATTTTTTTAGCTGTTTTTACGCCTTTGACACCGCCATAAGCAGTTTTATTCTGTTTAGCTGATTAACATTGCTGACACTGGCATCGTAGTCGAGGGCAAGAATGTTCGCATCCTGATAGACGCGTTTCAGCTCCTTTATGACACCTTTGCCAGTTATGTGATTAGGAAGACACGAGAATGGCTGTATGCATAGTATATTATTGACTCCGCTCTCTATAAGCCCGACCATCTCGGCAGCCAAAAGCCACCCTTCACCCGCCTGGTTGCTCAGAGAGACAAGTCCGTCGCACTTCGCTGCCATTTCATTTATATCATCCAGCTCTCCGAATCTTTTGCCTTTTAGAGCCTCTTTTACCGGCGCTCTCATACGTTCTATGATATTTATCCCAAACTGTCCGAATATCGAAGATAACACATTTCCGTTAAGCTTCATATACGAATAGACATTATCCGAGAGGCAGTACATAAGGAAGTTGCTTAGATCAGATATCACAGCTTCTCCGCCTTCGCTTTCTATTGTGTCTATGACATGTTCGTTGGCGTTTGCGTGATATTTGACAAGAATTTCTCCTACAACAGCAACGCGCGGACGAGGAGTATCATCTATCCTCACAGAGGCGAAATCTTCCGTCATCTCTTTGATATTGGACTTAAAGAGAGCCCACTTGCCGTTTCTTATATTGTCTCGTATTTTCTCTTCCCATATGGCATAGAGTGCGTTGGTCTCTCCCTTGCTTACCTCGTAAGGTCTTGTGCGCAAAGAGAGCCTCATAAGCAGGTCACCATAGATAAGTGCCATGATTGACCGCCAGAGCACGGAGAACGGCAGTTTGAGCTTCTCCGCTTCGCTGTCCTTTTGTTCGTTTATCGCAAAAATACGGACTTGTTCAAATCCTGCACTGTCAAGAGCTCTTCTGAGCAGATGTACATAATTGCTGGCTCTGCAGGCCCCGCCCGTCTGAGCATAGAGACAGTCTGTCGTCTCGGGGTCATATTTGCCGCTCTTAAGTGCTTCTATGAATTGTCCCACAACCACTAAAGCAGGATAGCACACGTCGTTGTTGACGTATTTAAGCCCCAGTTCAACGCTCTCTCTGGTACCCTCAGGGAGAACTTTCACCTTTATGCCAACAGACTCAAAAACTGTGTCTATAAACTGGAAATGGTGAGATGAGAGAGGCGGACAGAGAATAGTGCGCCCTGCCATACTTTTGCTCACACTTCTGTCTCTGTTTTTCACAGCGCGCAAAAGCGAACTCTTTTCCTTGCGGCTTTTCACCGCCGCAAGCAGGGATCTGATTCTGATATTGACGGCTCCGTTGTTCTTGCCTTCATCGATTTTTAATATGGTGTGAAGTTTTCCGTGCCGCTCCAATATGTCTGCCGTCTGTTCCGAGCTTATAGCGTCAAGACCGCAGCCAAATGAATTAAGCTGTATAAGCTCTATATTCTCAAAGTCGGGATGCATAGCCGCGGTAATAGCGGCTCTGTAGAGACGTGAGTGGTATACCCACTGATCCACGACATCTATTTTTGCTTTTTCCTTTAGTTCGCACGCCATCTTGCATATGGAATCCTCTGTGAATACTGCAACTCCGTAGCCGTTTATAAGCTCCGGTATTCCATGGTTCACCTCCGGATTTATATGGTACGGATGACCGGCCAGAATGACTCCGACTCCGCCGTGTTCTTTAAGATAAGATATTGTATTCCTGCCCATAGCCTCTATATCCTCTTTAAACCTCATTTGAGCTTTAAGAGCTTCCGCAACTGCGGCTTCAACGGCATACTTTGGTATTTCAAACTGAGCGAGTTCTTTAAAGATAGCATCTGTCATCTGTGTTTCTGAATCAATACATACAGAAGGACGCATAAATTTTACAGAGCTGTCTCTGACATCGTCGATATTCAGCCAAGCAACGTCCGGATAGCCTGTCACGACAGGGCAGTTGAAGGACTTATCCGCATCTCCGAAATCGGCCTTGTCTGTCTGCATGATGGGGTAAAAAATATTTTTTACTCCCCTGTTCAGCAGCTCAATTATATGCCTATGGACAAGCTTGGCGGGATAGCACAATGTCTGAGACGGAATGGTGTCTATGCCCAGATCCTTGTCAGGCTCAGGAGATGAGAGTTCCACGCGGAATCCTAGAGCGCTAAACAGAGTAAACCACATCGGGTAATCCTCGTACATATTCAACGCGCGCGGCATTCCTATTACTCCTATCGCATCTTTCTCGTCAAGAGGAACATAGAAATCAAATAGACGCTTATATTTTTCCGCATAGAGGTTCGGAGGCAGGTTGGTTTTATTTTTGGTCATTCCGCCCTTCTCGCAGCGGTTTCCCGAGATATATTTTCGCCCGTCCGGAAACTTGGTATGAGTCAATATACAGGAGTTTCCGCAGCCGCCGCACCTCATTGTAGATGTCTCGGCAGTAAAGCCCGCTATTTCTTTCTCGCTCATAAGAGAGCTCTTTGCATCGGCCGTATCCTCTTTTGCCAGAAGAGCGGCTCCGAAAGCCCCCATAAGCTCCGCTATGTCAGGGCGGACTACATCTCTGCCCGTCAAAAGCTCAAAAGCTCGGAGAAGAGCGTCATTTTTAAAGGTTCCGCCCTGGACGACTATGCGCCGTCCGAGTTCGTCTGTGTTCTTTATCTTCAGGACTTTGTAGAGAGCGTTGCGGACGACGGAACACACAAGACCTGCCGCAATATCGGATATCTCCGCTCCGTCTTTCTGAGCCTGTCTTACTCTTGAATTCATAAAAACAGTGCAGCGTGACCCTAAGTCCACCGGTGTCTTGGATTTTTCGGCATAAGAGGCGAAGTCCGAGACATTCATCTGAAGCGACTCGGCAAAGCTCTGCAGAAATGATCCGCAGCCTGATGAGCAGGCCTCGTTTAGGAATACTTTATTTATTATCCCGTCACGTATGCCTAAACATTTCATATCCTGACCGCCGATATCTATTACAAAATCAGCACCGGGAAGAAAAAAGTCAGCAGCTTTGGCATGAGCCACAGTCTCTACCTCGCCGATATCTATGCCGAAAGCACTCTTAATAAGTTTCTCGCCGTAACCTGTGACTCCGCTTTTTTTTATCAAAACAGAGCCGGGCATTTTGGAATAAAGATCAGAAATCATAGCTGTAACGGCCTTTACCGGTTCGCCGCCCCCGGTAGTTCTGTAACTTGAGAAGAGGAGTTCTCCGCTTTTGCCTATAAGCACAGCTTTAGCCGTTGTAGAGCCGACGTCTATTCCAAGGTAGGCATCTCCGCTGTAACTTTCAAGAGGAACGCGTCTGACGGCGTTTGCGGCATGTCTTTCTTTAAACTCGGATAGTTCCTCATCATTTTTAAAGAGTGGCGGCAGTATGGAGGTATTTTTCTTTTTTTGAGAGACAAAAAAGTGCTGCACTCTCCTTTCAAAGACATCCATACCTGAGGCACCGAGGGTTTTGCCGCTCATTGCCGCTCCCATAGCGACAAAAAGATGTGGGTTTTCCGGAAAGATGCACTGTTCCGGTTTTAATTTCAGAGTCTCTGCAAAACGCTTTCTAAGTTCGGAAAGAAAGTAAAGAGGGCCTCCCAGAAAAGCGACATTTCCGCATATTTTTCTGCCGCATGCCAAACCGCTTATAGTCTGATTTACTATTGCCTGAAATATAGATGCGGCGATGTCAGACCTTGCCGCACCTTCATTAAGAAGAGGCTGGACATCTGTCTTGGCAAAGACACCACAGCGCGACGCTATCGGATATATTATTTTGTAGTCCTTTGCCAATTCATTAAGTCCTGTGGCATCAAGTGCAAGAAGCGAAGCCATCTGGTCTATAAACGCTCCGGTGCCCCCTGCACAGCTCTCATTCATCCTCTGCTCAATACGTGCTCTGTCAAAGAATGTGAGTTTAGCGTCCTCTCCTCCGAGTTCTATGCAGACATCCACATTGGGCAGATATCGGGTTATGCTTTTGGAGCATGCTATCTGTTCCTGTGTAAAAGGTACGGACATTCCGCGCGCCAGTTCCAGAGCTCCCGAACCTGCGACAGACATTGTAAAGTCAGAGCCAAAATAGTTTTCTCTTATTTCGCTCAAAAGCCTCTTTGCAGCCCCGTGAATATCTGCGAAGTGGCGTATATAGCGGCTAAAAATTATGCGGTCATCACTGTCAAGAACGACAGCCTTAGCCGTAGTCGAACCAATATCCAATCCAGCATGAAGAAGACGCATGATATCCCCCTATTTCTCCGCCGTACGCTGCGGAATGCGGCACTTAAGAAAGCACCTAACAACTCCAAGCGACTTCTCGTCAAATTAAGACAGAGAAGCAGAACAAACTGATTAAAATATCTCTGAGAGTAAGGGGAAAAATTAAATAAGAAGAGCCATATTAGAGTTGGGGCACGGAGATGAACCGTCTCTGTTCCAGCGGCTGCAGGAATCTTTAATGCAGTTCAGAAACAGCGATGACGGCCTGAATATTACAAGAGCTGCCTGTGCATAAAACGGTATCTGCAGCCTTTTGGCATTTGCGGCACGTGTGTTAAGAGCGGTCAGAGCCACACTCTCATTGATATTGCCCATTGTTCTGAGTACAGAGTAATCTTCGGAATCCGTAAGATTAGGCTCTGCCGTCTGCACAGACGATGAAAATACAAAAACCTGCAAAATAAAGAAGAATGAGATGACAAAGTAAGCGCAGCAACGCCTTCCAAAACTGTCTTTAAAGACCATCATCTGTCATCCCCCCTATTATTTTTATAGATTAACACAAAAAATACTATATGCAATAAGGTTATGGCGTATAATTTATTGCTTTTACGTAATTTTTAAATTATCTCAACATTTTGTATTTTCTCAAGTCTCAGATAAATCAGGGAAGAAGGTATAATTTTTAAAATAGTACTTGACGAAAAGGCGATTCTTGAGTATAAATTATGCTGTTGTTCGCCGGGGTGGTGGAATTGGTAGACACGCACGTTTGAGGGGCGTGTGGGGA
>CAYRAI010000036.1:0-20480 GCA_964422205.1 uncultured Synergistaceae bacterium
CCAGGTAATTTCACGGCGGTAGCTCTCCGTGGGGCTGGACTCTATGAGTTCATACTCTTTCCATGTGACTCGGCGAAGTTCTTTGACTTCGGGGTTTATTTCAACAAGGGCTGTTTCGTGGCAAAATTCGTGCGCGTTGCGTTCAAGTAATTCTGTTATCGGCATAACGTTTCCTCCTCAATTTTTTGTTTCTTTTTTGGGGAGGCGGGAGTATAAAAAAAATCCCCATCCTCCTGTTACAGAGGACGGGGAGTAATCACCCGCGGTACCACCTCAGTTTGGTGCCGCCTCACGGCACGCACCCTCATCGGGTACTGAGCCTTAGCTCTATACCCTATCGCTTTTACGGGCGACCCCGTCACAGTCTACTCGGGAGCCATATCCCTTTCAGTGTGCTGCTCATGGAATGTATTCGATGTGCCCAAGCCCGCTGTCTCGCACCAACCGGCAGCTCTCTGAAAGACTTCTGACACAACTACTTCTTTCCCGTCATCGCATTTACATATTTAACTAGCGGATAGTTTTGCACACAAAAAGATTTATGTCAAGCAAGAAAAATAAATCTTTTTGCTCACCTGATACTGTATTATTTATATGATTTTTGTTGAGATGAAGCCTATGCTGCGCAATTTGTATCTTTATTTCCACAAGAATAGAAGAATAGATATTGCCACCAGCGCAAAAGTTGCTGTGTACTCTGTTTTGGATATTACTTCAAGTGTTGAGGAGCTTTTTCCCGTTCTTTTTTCAAACCCCCGCAGCTTTGCCGCCACAGCACTTCTTGCGCTTTTTTTAAGAGCGGATAGGAGCAGAGGCAGCATGAGAGATGATGTAAGAACTGCTTTTTTTATTATGTTTGCACTGTCAAAGTCCTGTCCGCGAGCCTTTTCCACCTCGATTATGTCCTGAAGCTCGGAAGAAAGGTCTGGTATAAAACGAAAAGCCGATGCAAGAGCAAAAGCATATTTTGGCGGTATCCGAAGGTCTCTTGCAAGGCTGTCCATCAGATTTTTCATATCTGAAGACTTAAGAACAACGAGCAGAGGAAGAGATGCGGCTATGATTCTAAGAGATGCCTCAAATGCGGCTTTAGGAGCGCCTGTGTATATTGTAAAGGGGGCAAATGCCGCCAAGACAGTACCGCTTTTGTCCGACAGAAGGACTGTAATAAAGAGGAGCAGTGAGAGTTTGCCAAGCAGCAGACTCGTTTTAAGCGCGTAGTTGAGTTCTTTCATAAAGTAAGAGCATATGACAGTCATGAACAGTATTAAAGCCAACGAACAGATGTTGTGAGCAAATAGGGCGGCTGTTCCGGCGGCAGATGCGCAAACTATTTTAAGAGTTGGATTTTTTATCATCGGGTGTCACCCTTTCTTTGGAGTCACAGAAGGCGAAGGCCAGTTCCTCGGCGGATTTATTTATGTCCGGCTCTATGCCAAGGCAGAGAGCGAGTTCGCAGAGCACCGGAAGCCTGAAGGAAGCCATGTGAGCTATTTTTCTGTCTTTAAGCACTTCTTCGGCCGGTGCCGATAGAGAGGCACTGCCGTCGCTGAGTACAAGTATATCGTCCGCGCATAATGCGGCAAATTCAGGGTCGTGGGTAATGAGCAGTATGGCCGCACCTCGTGCTTTTTCTTCTTTTATTATCCGAGCCAGACTTTTGCGCATTGCAGTGTCCAAGGCGGAAGTCGGTTCGTCTAGTATAAGCAGGCGCGGCGATGATGCGACAGCCGAGGCTATCGCAGTCATCTGCCTTGCTCCGCGGCTCATTGTGAATAAAAGGCCGTCAGCCGGAAGTCCCATCCGTGCGCACTGAATCGCCGCCTTTTCTTCCGCATTGCAGATTTTTTTAGCCTTGAGAGAGCAGATTATCTCATCAAGAGGTGTTTCTCTGCAAAGCTGTCTGTCTGGATCTTGAAAAACGTAAGATATGCTCTCCCGAATTTTGCTCTGTTTTTTTTCGGAAGTCTCAGTCCCGTTCATCAGAACACGTCCCTCCGTGGGAAGCAGGAGTCCGCCGGCCAATCTGCAAAGAGTGGACTTGCCGGCTCCATTTTTGCCTACGGCGCAGAGGCAGTGTCCTTTTGCAATTTTTAGATTGATGCCGCTAAGCACAGGGCCGTCATCTCTTTTAAATGAAACATTTTCAAATTTCAGCATAGCTGCATTCCCAGAGCGAAGGAGGCTGCCTTTTCAGCCGTGGAGGCAATCACGCACTCTTTGTGAGAGATGCGCGAGAGTTCGGCCGTAAAGCGAGCCGATTTTGGGACTAGCTCACGCCCTGCTCCGCCCTCCGCCAAAAGTTCCTGATATACACTTTCCGCTCTTCCGATATATTTAGCTCTTCCATTTTCAAGCAGCAGTATTTTGTCGGCATAGGGCGCGAAGAGTTCACTTCTTTCCTCAGCAGCTGCGATTGTCATTCCGTTTTCTGCAAGGTGCTTTAAAACTTTATAAAGTTCCTCCGCGCCGGACGGGTCAAGGGCACCGGCCGGGTTGTCTAAAAGCAGCACGGGCGGCATGAGAGCTATCATCGCAGCTATGGCTGTTCTTTGCCTCTGCCCTCCGGAAAGGGAGGATATTGTACGTTTTGCCAAAGATGTGATGCCGAGTGTTTCCATAGCCGCTTTCGCGCGCTTTTCGACATCCTTCGCGCAGATGCCCAGATTTTCAAGTCCGAAGCGTATTTCGTCCTCAACCTTTGCGCAGACCATCTGAGACATGATATCCTCTCCTATATACCCGATGCGGGCTGCCCTCCGAACCGGCTCACAGTCAGAAATATCCTCTCCGTCAAGCATTATGAGTCCGGACTGTTCTCCGGCGGCACAGTAAGGAACTATCCCGGCTATAGCCTCTAAAATTGTGCTTTTGCCGGAACCGGAGAGCCCAGTTACTATAAAGAGAGAGCTATCTTCAATAGTTAAATTGATATCGCTGAGGGCATAGCTTTCGCACCCATCATATTTAAATGAATAATCTTTCATGGATATCATGGCAAATCCTCTAGCGCAGGCGCTTCATTGCTTTTGAAAGAGGCACAAAAAGCATCTGCACTATAACCGCATTTATTGCTGACGTTCCAGCTATTATCGCTCCGAACACGGAAAGAGATGCGCCCGAAGAGTTTGCAAGAAACAACGTCTTCAAAAAAAGTAAAAATACAAGTCCGCTGACCGCTGTTGCCAGAAATGTCAGAAACGCCGGTCTGAAAATCATCTTCCGCGGTGTGATTCGTTCCGCCAGAGCTATGAAGAGTGCGCCTGCGGCCTCGCTGATGAAGTTAATATATGGCGTTCCCGGGAAGAACTGACACACTGCGCCCGCCAGCAGACCTATAATAAGAGCCTCTTTCAAAGTCGGCTTCACGAGCAGTATCGCAAGGCAATACATCGCTATTATAAAATTCGGTTTCATGCCTACGGCGAAGAGCGATCCTATAAAAAATTTAAGTACCGCCCCGGCCGCAAGCAAAAGAGCCACTGCCATTATCTGCTCAAGGCCCAGCTCACTTCTCTTCTCTTTCTCAAGTTCAACTCTTTCTCTCATCATTCTTATCTGTCCCTTCTGGTCTCAACTATTCTTTTCTCTAAGCTCATCTATAAAAAAACTGTCCTCCGGCTGCGGATATTATTCCGCTGCCGAAGGACAGATATTTTCTGCGGTGCCACCTTCGTTGACCCGTGCAAACACGAGCCCTCTCATAAGAGCGCTAACACGCCCCCGACCTTTATTACGCCGGTCAATGCGTCACGCCATACTTAGGAAAAGATCCCTTTCCGCGTGCCCTCTGCGGTCCATTTGCCCCACTGCCTGCTGCGGGTTCTCAGCATCCCCGCTCTCTGTAAGCCGCATATCAAAGCTTTATCTCCGCATCATCGGTTTGATTAATTTACATTGAAGGGAATAGTATACCCATTATATTAAAAAGTCAACCGTTTTATCTTTGCTTATCATAGATATGAACAACATAAAAAAGAATTAGGACAAACATTGAGGCAATTTGATTTAGCACAAAAGCAGTTTTAAAATATTGGCGCTCTGCGTCCGCTGTTCTATCCTGCCGACAGGCAGAAGCCGAAGAAGCCTTTGCTATCGCTTCGAGGTGCATACGTCCGAACAATGTCAATTAAGCAAAAAACCCGGCAGCAGAGGGTCGCCCTCATGCCCTATCAGCCAGTTAAAGCCTGCGATATTCGCGCTCCCTTTTATATAGGGCGTGATTGCTTGATAGGCTCCGACCTTTGGTCCTTCTTCATAGTGCCCTTCAAATACCGTTCCCAATATACTTTCATGCATAAAGCTCTCGTTCGGAGCAAGCTTCCCTCTGGATGCCAAGAGAGCCATCTTCGCGCATGTTCCCGTTCCGCAGGGAGAGCGGGCGATATGTCCCTCTTTTTACACAGCCAATATTTATTAATAATTTGTTATTTAGTCTATCAGAGCATATTATTTACCGGCTAAGTGTCATATCCTGCGAACATCGCAAGGCATACTGCCTAGGCGGCATGCAAATATGAAAACACGCATCATCAAATGGCTGTTAAGAAGGGATTGAAAAGTGAGCTGACTTGATGTTAAGACGGAGCAATCGCAGAATTTTGTTCACGACCGTCCCTTGCTTTTTACACATTTTTGTTGCTTTGATTTATTGTAAATATTTTATGTTTATGATAATATGCGGTTCGTATCTTTATAAAAAAGGGGCTGAGAAAAATGAATTCATGACGTTTTGCGCACATGCATGGCATGCATCCTCACCGTTTTATGGGTTGTTCTTCTCAGCTCGTCTTCTTTTAGCCCCCATTTAGAAGCCCTCCCATATTCTGACAGATTAGGACAAAGACACTCCGTGCCTTTGCGCCTTTTCTTTGTTTTGTCTTTTTTATAAGAGGTAAAAATGATATCAAAAGCCGAATTTATTGTTATGCGCTTAAAACCCGGAGAGGAACTTCTCGCCGGAATGGCGGAGCAGCTTTCACACTACAGTTTTGACGCAGCTTTTGTTGCATCTTCCGTCGGCAGTTTATCCGTATGTGCCATACGAATGGCCGGACACAGCGACACTGCTTTCATTAAGGGAACTTTTGAAGTTGTCTCTCTTTCCGGCACATTGGACCGGACTGGTGGGCATCTGCATATGTCTGTCTCAGATGAAAACGGGAATATGACTGGAGGACATCTTATGGAAGGCTCTATTGTCAGGACTACGATGGAATTGGTGATAGGAATTCTGCCTCAGATGAAATTTACCAGAAAACTCTGTCCCATGTCGGGATATGATGAACTTTGTGTTGAAAAAAAGGAGAATGTTTATTATGAAAAATAAAGTTCTTGCACTTGCCGCAATTTGTATAGCCATTAATATGGGACTGGGACAGCTTGCGTCCTCAGTCAAGCTTCCGATATTCCTTGATTCGATAGGGACTGTTTTGGCCGCAGTGCTTATGGGTCCTTGGGTCGGAGCTCTTACGGGACTTGTAACAAATCTTATATGGGGGCTTCTTACGTCTCCCGTCGCCGCTGCTTTTGCTCCGGTTGCCATGGTCATAGGCATTACGGCAGGTTTTCTTGCGAAGAAAGGTATGTTCAAATCAATAGGCGGAGTAATAATTTCCGGTATAGTTGTAACGATTTTTGTAACTATTGTCGCAACTCCTATACGTACATATCTTTTCGCAGGAGTAACCGGCAGCGGTGCAGACTTCTTTGTCGCATATCTCAGTGCCGTAGGAAATAACCTCCTAGAATCAGTGGCAGTGACAGTTATAGCTTCTAACCTTGCTGACAAAGTCGTAACATGCGCTCTGGTATGGCTCATCCTAAAACGCCTCCCATCAAGGATAAAATCTCAATTCCCCGATGTTAAGTAAACATACTGCGGCAGCGCTTATTTTCTGCGCTGCCTTTGCTTTTTCTATATGCCTCACCCCCATTTATACTTTATTTATAACGGCTGCTTCGTTCTCGGTTATTTTATATAAGAGAAAGTATAGCTCCGTTAAATTTGTAGTATTTATGATGATGCCTCTTGCATTCGGTATGTGGCTTGTACACGGCGGACTCATAGCGTCTGTGCTTGGAAGAGAAGGAACCGGGGATATAAGAACAGCTTTCGGCACTTGGTTTCGCATACTCTCAATTGTCACATCAAGCCAAGCATTATTTGCTGCAATTCCGCCTAAAGCCATAACCGAATCACTCTTCGGTTCATCTTTTCCCGTAAGGTTCTCATATCTTTTGGCAAGCCCGATACTTATAGCGGAACGCATAAAATCACGAGTTAAAAAGATTACAGAGGCTCAGATGGCGAGAGGCGTCAATATCAACGGAAATATTGCAGAGAGGATTAAAGCTCTTACGGCAACACTGCTGCCTCTTATTCTCGGGCTTCTTTCTGATATTCCCGCGGCAAGTATGGCTCTTGACATGAAGGGGCTGGGGTTTGCAAAAGTACGAACGTCTTTGAAGGGCAAAGCTTCGCCATCCACTTTTGTGCCGAAAGATCTAAGCGGGAAAACGCCTGTTGAAGCTAAGAATCTGAAGCTTCTTGCAAATGACGGTACACTTCTCTTAAGCGTACCGAAGCTTACTGTACAAAAGGGTGGAATTGCACTTATTGCGGGAGAATCGGGGAGCGGCAAAAGTATTGTCTCTATGTTTTTGGCAGGTGCTGTCCCCGAGCATCTCAATATAAAAACTGACGGTGACGCAAAATTGTTCGGAGAATCGATATTAAGCTCCGATACTTTACACATCTCACCGTATGTCCAATATGTCCAGCAAAATGCATATCTGTCGGTGTCAGGCTGCACATTCAGCATATTTGACGAGTGCGCTTTCGGCCCTGAAAATCTGGGTGCCGGTATTTCCGAGACTTTTGAAAATGTACATAGCTCTCTCATAGCGGCAGGGATTGAGAATCTAAAAGACAAAGAGCCGCATTTGCTCTCTGGCGGAGAATCGCAGAAGTGCGCACTCTCATGTGCGCTTGCCATGAACCCGAAACTGCTTATTTTGGACGAGGCTTTTGGAAAAATACACTCTTCGGATATACCGAAGATAATGCAAAATCTTAAGGAACGGTGCAATAAATATGGTATGTCCGTAATTATCACGGCACAGGAAAACGAACCTTTAAAAAAATACTGTACAAATTTCTATCACATAAAAAACAAGGAACTCGCATCCGGGCTGAGCGATGACAGAAGCTCTGCAATTATGCCGTTATACCGGTCATTCTATGGCAAAACCGAGATTCTCTCCCTGAGAGATATCTCTTTTAAATGGACTGAGGAGAGCCCTTTTCTCTTTCGCAGCATAAACACATCAATAAAAGACAAAGAGCGAGTCGTGCTTGTAGGCCCAAACGGAGCCGGCAAATCAACTCTTATGAGAATAGCTGCAGGCCTGCTGACCCCTTATGAAGGGGAGGTATTGCTGCACGGAATAAAGCTCTCTGTTCTTAAGCCTAAAGATAGGGCTTTGAAAATATCTTTCCTATTTCAAGATTCTGAATGCCAAATGTTTCACCCGACAGTATACCAAGAAACCGCCTTCGTTCTGCAAGGCCGAGGAATCAGCGAAAAAGAGATACAAAAACGTGTACAGGAGGCCCTTGAAGAATTCGGTCTCTGGGAATATAGAGATACACACCCTCTTGACATTCCCTCCTCGGAGCGCAGGATGACAGCCCTGGCATCAATAGCTGTTGCAGATCCGGAATTGCTTCTGCTTGACGAGCCAACCAGAGATTTGGATTCAAAGAGACGAACAATGTTTGAGAACTGGCTTTCACAAAGACAATGCGCCGTACTGGCAATAAGCCACGATGAGGCTTTCTCTGCAAGAGCTTTCCATTCGTGCCGACATCTTGATAACGGAGTATTAAGATGCGGCTTTGAAGCAAAAGGAGTGGCATAGAATGAATACCGAAGGACATACCGCAAGTAATCCGACTCTCTCAGCCTGCAATATATATAAATCATTCGGCCATATATCGGCTCTGTGTGGAGCTGACATCACTTTGAATCCTGGCGAAGTTACCGCCCTGATAGGGGACAACGGAAGCGGCAAAAGCACCTTGGTCAAAGTGCTTTCAGGGATAATAAAAGCTGACAAAGGAACGATTGCCGCGGACGGCAAAATCTATGAAAAGTTCACTTCTAAAGATGCGCTAAAAGCCGGTATAGCTGTCGTCTTTCAAGATTTATCGCTTGATGATTACAGAGACGCATCAGCCAATATTTTTCTCGGAAATGAGCTTACATACTGCGGAATTTTTCTGAGACAAAGAGAGATGAGAGAAAAATCGTTAAGACTCCTAAAAGAGCTCAACATTAATATTCCCGATCCTATGCTTCCTGTCGGTTCTTTCTCCGGAGGACAAAGACAGGCAGTAGCAATTGCAAGAGCCGTATATTACGGAAAGAGGACAATCATATTTGACGAGCCAACCGCGGCCATGGGAGTTAAGGAATCGGCAGAGGTTCTTAGGATTATAAAATCGCTGGCTCGTAAGGGACTTGCTGTTTTAATAGTCTCTCATAATCTCCATCAGGTATTTAAAACAGCTGACAGAATAGCATTGATGCGAAGAGGCAGGATTGTAAGCTCCATGCTTACATCATCCTCATCCCTTGAAGAAACAGACAGAGCATTAAAGGAGAGCGATAACATTGATTAGAACTCAGATTTTAGGAGATTACGAAAAAATGTTTCAGCCTATCCTGCTGCTTGTTCTATTAATAGCGTTAATCACAGGTCTCGGTTTTTACTCGGATGTATTTTTGACCGGAAGAAATTGGCTGAACATATTAAATAATCATATGGCTCATCAGCTTATTCTAGCAGTGGGAATGACATTTGTTATATGTACAGGAGGCATCGACCTGGCGGCAAGTTCTATATTGGCTCTTTCGGGAATAATAATGGCAATGCTCGCAAATTCTGGAATGCCTCTTTGCCTCTCAATCGTATTCGCACTGTTCGCATCGCTTCTGATGGGAACGCTGAACGGCCTTCTTGTATCGTCATTTACGATAAACCCTCTGATTATCACTCTCGGTACGGCATCGCTCTTTCGTGGGCTCGCTGTCATCATAACAGGCGGCATGCCCATATACGGACTTCCCCGACAGTTCCATGAATTTGCAATGGGAAGCTTTTTTATCCCGATACCGATTATTATGGCAGGATTAATATTACTTGCCGCTTTAATAATACTCCGCATGACAAAATGGGGGCTTTACTCAATGGTAATAGGAAGCAACAGTACGGCTCTTACGCGGCTGGGAGTTAATGTAAAACTTTATAAAACTTCAGTATACGCCCTAAGCGGACTTATGGCAGGCACAGCTATGCTAATAATCACATCACGCCTTAATACCGCAGAGGCAACGGCCGGCATTGGAATGGAAATGACCGCGATAGCAGCAGTAATAATGGGAGGAACTCTGTTAAGCGGAGGCAAAGGCTCCATGACAGGAACAGCCATTGCATGCCTTCTTCTAGCCGTAATCAAAAACGGACTTACTCTGCTCAGCATAGATGCTCAATACCAAGAATTTATCATTGGATTTCTGCTCCTGTTGGCAGTTATAACAACAGAGCTTAAGAATCAGAGAAACTAAATAAAATCCTAAGGAGGATAAATTAAGATGAAGAAATTATTAATCGGAGTGATGGCTGCGGCGATTTGCCTATCAGCCGCAGCAGGCGGAGCAGTAAGGGCGGAAGCGAAACAGAACGCAAGAGTACAGGATATTGAAAAGACTCTTATGAAACAGATAGGAGGAATGCCCAAACTGAACACAGGAGAAAAGTATGGGGCGCTTGTAATATCTCTGACTAACCCGTTCTGGGTTACAATGAAGGACTCCTACATTGCGGCAGCCAATCAGTATGGAGTGAAAATAGACGTTATGGCAGCTCCCACGGAGGGTGACAAACAGTCGCAGCTCGAAACGCTGAACGGCATGGTTCTCAAAAACTACAAAGGAATAGTTCTCTCTCCCATCGAACCCTTTAACCTCCTTCCAGGCATTGCGGAAGCGAATAAAAACAAAGTACCAGTAGTAAATCTGGGCCCCGGAATAAATACTGAGAAACTCAAGGAAATGGGAGGGCACCTTGACGGACGGCTTACGGTAAATTTTGAGCGTCAGGGGGAACTCGTAGCAAAAGATATCGCAACAAAACTTAAGGGAAAAGGAAAAGTAGCGATAATTCAGGGAATCCCTGGAGCTGGGCAAAGTGAAGGACGTACGGCAGGAGCAAAGAAAGGCTTTGCGTCAGGAGGGCTTGAACTTGTAAGCGTGCAGCCGGCAAACTGGGACAGCACAGCCGCATACAATGCCGCTTCGGACTTAATCCAGGCGCACCCAGACCTTAAAGCAATATTCGCATGCAACGACGTAATGGCTCTTGCTGTTTCAAAAGCTTTGATCGACGCAAAGGCAAAGTCAAAAATTTTAGTTTACGGAATTGACGGCACGGAAGAAGCAAAAAAAGCTATTTTAGAAAAACGCATGGACGGGACAGTCACCTACCCTCAGTCTGTATATGCAAAAGCCGCACTGCTTATGATGATGAAGCTCTCTCAGGGGATGAAACTTCCCGCCACAGTCTTCTGCCCTCTTGACATCATAACGTCAGACAATATATCTCAATTCAATGATTATAAATAGAAGTTACCCCAAATATTTAACAGAGAGCTGTCTTCTGACTTTTGGCCTCAAATCAGTGACAAGCGAGTCACTGTTCAAAAACTGGACAGATGCAGACATTAGTGATGCGCAAATATGCAGAATAGAAAAAGGCGAAATAAAAATAAGCGGTATAGAGGAATACCTGGCTTTCCGAGAAACTAAGCCGCGCCGAAAATTTTCCTGCTGCTCACTGGATGACGCCTTAGAGCAAAAACTTTCGGGCGCTCTTACCGCATCGGGAACTATGGAAGTATGCCGCAGGCTGGGTATTCCCTATGCCGTATCATGCGGTATAGGCGGCATTGGAGATATCAAGGGAGAGGAGCTTTGCCCCGATTTGCCCGCACTGAGAGACAGCGGAGTCGTTCTCGTATGCACATCGCCTAAAGACATGCTTGATATAGAGGCCACAATCAAGTGGCTGACAGACAATGGGGTAAAGGTTTTAGGCTCGGATACGAATATCTGCACCGGCTATATATTTACTGGAAAAGCAGTGAAACTTGACGGCATATTGAAATCTGAAAGCAAAGCGCCGCTGCTGATTCTAAATCCGATTCAGCAAGAAAAGCGTATAGGAGAACGCAGTGTCCTGCTTCAGGCAATATCTGACGCGAAAGATGCAGAAGCGCGGGGGGAATATTATCATCCCGCCGCCAACGCATCCATAGACCGCCAAACACAGGGATATTCTTCTGAAATTCAGCTTATGTCTCTGATAGACAATGTCGCTCTCACTGCAAAATTGACTGCGAACTGCTAAAACGCCACAACCTCGGCACAATCCGGCAGGGAAAACAGCCAAGCCCCTGAAAAAAATAAAGCCCTTCAAGGATTTCTTGAAGGGCTTGTTTTTTTATTGGTATTACTAATTTTATAATGGCGGGCCCGACCGGAGTTGAACCGATGACCTACTGCTTAGGAGGCAGTCGCTCTATCCAGCTGAGCTACGGGTCCGCGCGACAAACTGTAGTTTAGCATGTAAAGCAGTGATTTTGCAACTGTTTTTTGTCACGCCCTCGTGATCAAGAGGGGGAAGAAGCAATTTCCATGTTTAGCAATATTTTTACCAGTTCATCCACATCGGTGTATGGGTTGCGAATATCGTCTCCTATTTTGTTATTTTTAATTTTTTGTGCATTTGTGTATGCATTATTCAGAAAACACCGTGTTTTTCCAAAATGGTTTTTATCTGCCTTATTATATTCTGAAATATATTTGTGTTTGAGTTCCGCTAAAACCTTTTCTCTTTCTATCTCTGATGTTACCTGACGGAAATGCATTAAGAACCATATTTCGAATGACGGAACCGATGGTATCGCCCTAAAAATAATCCTCTTGTTTAGGTCATTTTTTATTTTTATGTCATGACACTCGACTATGGCATTTTTAAAATCTTTGTGGTCATCTCTATCAAAAACACAAAATACGCTGTCAAATTTGTTGTCTCTATTCTTACAGCACTCTTTTGCAGATTCAAGAATTTTTCTTGGAGATGTCCCTAGTTGGCTATATGTAACGCATATATGTGTACTGGAAAGCCTGTGAAATCTTCTGATTGCTTCAAAGTAGTTTACTTCTGTTTTTTCACCTTCACATACTATGAGAATGCGTTCGCGAGGGAGGCGACTGTATTTAGTACGAGAAAGTGATTTTTTTGTTCTTACTCTTTGAGCTAGGCTACTCTGCATTTGCTTCAACCGGAAAATTCATATCAAAGAGAAATGGTATTGCACCGTAGCGCCCCTCTAGATATCCTTTTTCCAAAGCTTCTTCCCTGCGGGGACTAAAGTCTGTAAGCGGGTAAAGAAGCGAAGCGCCGGTTCTGTCCTTTTCAATAAACCAAATTTGGTCTCGCCGAAAGAGAGCTCCGCTGAGCAAATTACTGTCATGCGTCGTAAAAACTAGTTGGGCTCCATTTTTGTTAAGATTAGAGTTAAATAGCTCAACCAACGACCTCACAAGCAGAGGGTGCAGATTTGATTCCAGTTCATCTACAAACAGCACACCGCCAGAGACAAGAGAATCCAGAACATAAAATGTGAACTCGAAGAAACGAAGAGTCCCATCAGATTCTTCATTATAGTCAAATGCCACTTTTTCTCCATTTTCCGCTTCGTGGTAAAAAATTATGCGTTTATTTGCTTCTTTGCCTGGGATGTCTCTCTCGTCCGTAATATTTTTTTGCGGATATGCCCTATCTTTTTTAAAGCCAATATCAACGATATTAATATCAGCTGATTTAATAAAGTTTAATAATATTTGCTTATTATCCTCGTTTTCAAGCTGTTTATAATTGCTGTGAGCAATAGTAACTTGCCGCATCTTACTGAATATGTCAACTTGCAAAAGAAACCATTGAAAAACTTTACCTAGCTGTTCGCTGTTCAGTGAAGAAGCTGTGCTTAAAAAAAGTGAGTCAGCGCGAGTTGCTTTTTCCCACGTTTTTTTGTGCCCTGTCAAGTATGCACTGAATTTATAAACGTCTGCGTTTTTTTCCTTATCAATTTTACGAGAAAACCATACCTGGGGCTTATCCGCAAAATATGCGTACAACCACTCCTCGGTTATTCTGTCTCCAAGAACGGAAAATCCATATTGGTAGCGCACTTTGTCCAAAACGAATGTAACCTCGAATGTACTGGGGACAGTTCTGTTTTCTTTGTTTAATTTAAAAGAACTGTACTGGAAAAACTTTGGTAAATTTTGAAAAATATCTCTTGTGTTAATAGGCAGAATGATTCTGTACCGCATATACTCAAATGCTTCAATTAAGTTTGACTTACCGCTCGCATTCGCTCCATAGACAACAGCAGACTTGAGCGTTTCCGGGTATGATTTGCCGGCAGGAATAAGATGTGAACTGGCAAAGGTTTTGTCTTTACCGGCAGTCAAAGTCAAGACTTGTTCGTCTCTGATTGATCTGAAATTCCTTACTCTGAATTCTATCAGCATACCGCATCACCACCATAAAATATAACAATATTATGTATGAAACATGCATAATGTCAATATATTTTTATAGCTGTATCTCTACTGTTCTGGTTTTGCCCTGGCTTCCTATTGTGAGTTTTACTTTTGATTTAGCCTGTGCTCTGTTTTCGACATAGGCCGTTACTCTGGCTCCGTCGATGTGTTTTGTGTCGTATTCGTCTATTTTGACTAATGTGTCTCCGTCTTTTATGCCTAGGTAGAAAGCAGCCGTGTTTTCAGCGACTGAGGTGATTATCAAGCGTCCGTCAGGGGATTTTGCTTTGTCATAAATTTCAAAGCCAAGGTATTTTTTTGTCGGAGATGCGGGAAGAGGCTCTTTGTAGTATGAGTGGCGCTCTTCGCTTACTCGGTAGTCCGGTGCCGACATTTTTACCGTCACTTCTTTAAATTCTCTCATAAAGATGTATTCCATGATTATGTTTTCGTCAAAGCCGGTGACTTTAAGCACTGCTTTGCCGTTGCGGTCATCGAGGAATGTCCTCTGTCCCTTCTGCTGCCAGTAGTTGGCTACAGTTTCTATCGCGTTGTCTGTGCCGGTTTTGTTTGCCAGTTCCGTCACATGGTCTATTTCTGTTTTAACGCTTGCAGCAGTTCTGTCGCGGAGCTGAGCTATGCGCTGTTTTTTTTCCTGTTCGGCTCGCTCTCTCTCTGCCTTGTTCGCCTCATTCCTCTCTATTGCCTGAAGCAGAAGGGCCATGTCGTATATCGATGATGGGCCGTCGTAATAGTAGTAGTAAGAGTCGTAGTAGTGGTGGTGGTGCGGGGGCGGAGGCGGAGGCGGGCACCATGCCTGAGCCGCTGTGGCGGAAAGTATGGATATCAGTATCACTGCTGAGCAAAATTTAATTTTCATCTGTTATCACGCCTTTGTTTTTATATACCGCGCCTGTAGGTCGCGGCTAGTGTGTGGAATAGTTCCATGTTTGTTATTGTGTCGCCCTGTGCTATGCCGACCATCAGGTGAATGTCGGATGTGTCAAAGAGAGCTGTCTGTGTTATTAGAGTTTTCTCTCCATCTTCCGTGTAGGCAGTGAGTTCTATGCCGGGAAGTCCGTCAATCATTACTTCGTTTTCCGATATGATGGATATTTTTCTGCCTTTTTCTACCTCCGAGAGTCTCTCTTTTGCGTAAGAGTTTCTTTTTTCCGGTGTCAGAAAATTTTTATTTTTAAGCCTTGATATTACGAATAAGGCTCCGTCTTGGCTTTTTGTCGGCAGCATTCCGTCTTTTGTGTAGACTAGAGCTCCCTGTCTTAAGCCGGCCAAGTGCATGGGGCTTTTTTCTGTCTTTACGCTGCCTGTTGGCGTTGATTCTTCTTCGGCTGTTTCTTCCTCAGGATGCCAGCATACGGATTTTATCATGCGGAGCACGGCTTCACCCCTTGATTTATGTTTTGAGTCATAGAGGCCGCTTATCATCCAGCTGTTTTCGCCTTTGTCCACTATCAAAATCCACTTGCCCATTACTATTTTTTTGTTTGGGTGAAATATTTTAAGAAGCATGGCGCGTGAGCCGTTCCATAGAAATTCGGAGCGCATTTTTAGGCTCATGCCTGCCTTTTTGAGTCCCTCTCCGTCAAATTCTTCCAGCAGTTTTTCGTATGGTATGTGGAGTTCCGATGCTTCGAGGGATATTTTTTTGTTGTTGTCACAACAGCCCAGCTCTGTCTGAGAGAAGTTAAATCCCGGTTCGAGCTGCAAATAGACGGGAACGTCTGATATTTTTCTGTGGCTGTCGGTCATAGGCACTGAGACTGTTTTTGCTTCGGCGTGTGCCGGGCAGACATATATTGCTGAGATGAAGATGGCTGCCAGAATTGAGTATATGTATTTTATGCCCATAAGCCTCACCTAATCGCCGTCAATTATTCCGCCTGTTATTGCCGGGGCTATTTTTTTGAACAGATCACTGAAGACTCCCTTGACTCTGGCTGTCTGTATCTGCCCTGTGAGTTCGTCCGCATATTCAGAGGCTTTTCCATCCTGCATCGCACGGAGAGCTCTGACCTGCTCTTCCGCGGTCTTGTACTCTTCCTGTTTGATGCAGAGCTGAGCGTAGGAGTAACGGGTCTCTTTGTCGTTAGGCTCCATGACTATAAGTTTTTTGTAATTTTTATGAGCTTCTTCGGTGTTTCCAGATTTAAACGCGCTTTTCGCAAGTCCTTTTACTATTTTCGCGTCGGGTCTCAGACTGTATTTGTCGGCTTCTTTGTAGTATTCGAAGGCTTCTTCGTAGCGTCCGTTTTCAAAAGCTGAGTCTCCCTTTGCGGAGCTCTTGTTTTTCATCATTTCAGCCGCAAGATAGCCGGACGCACCCACCAGAGCTATTGCTATTATGATTACCAATACTGCCGTAAAACCGCCGCTGTGCTTTTTTGTCATTTTGCGTCCCCTCTTTCTTTGATGTTGTGCGCCTATATTATATTAGGCGACCAGTTATATTTTTTAAGCCGCAGAAGTTTGTTCTCCCTTTGCAGCAGATGTATTCCGCAGTAATCGGTAAGATAGAAGAATATATCGTTCAGCTCAAAATTAAAATAGTGACACATTAAAGTCCACATTACTCCGCCGTGAGAAACGATTAGGATGTTTTTTCCTTCAAATTCCGTGACTATTTTTTCAAATGCAGGAACTGTCCTTTTCTGAAGCTCTATAAAGGATTCTCCTCCTGGCGGCGCCACTGAATCAAATGACGCACCGCGTTTTTCATAAATTTCTTTCCACTGCTCTCTTACTTCGTCGAAGCTCCTTTCCTCCCATTCTCCGAGGTTTATCTCGCGCAGTTCGCTTATTTCTTTTATATCGGCTCTCTTTGCAATTATGTCGGCTGTCATGCGCGCCCTTATCATGGTGCTTGAGTATACTGCGTCAAAGCTCACATTGCTCAGATATTCCGAGAGAAGCCCAGCTGATTTTTTCCCCTCTTCCGAGAGAGGATAGTCCGTCGAGCCGTAATATATCTTTCCTCCGTTAGGCAGGTCCGGTTTTCCGTGGCGCACGAGAAAAATATTTTGTATCTGATTGTCCAACTGTATAAGCTCCTTCGCCAGCGGCGTAAATTTTTCCGATTGGTTTTACTGTGAGCACCTAATTGATGCCGGA
Organism: uncultured Synergistaceae bacterium; assembly: GCA_964422205.1. GTDB lineage: Bacteria > Synergistota > Synergistia > Synergistales > Synergistaceae > CAZNYN01. The sequence goes on from CAYRAI010000036.1 coordinate 16,806, forward strand.
GTGTTATTTTACTCCATCGCAGCGCTGCGCGCCTGAGTATCCGACGCAGAGCTCGTTAAAGAATTATTTCTTCTTCTTTTTTCCATTGCGGCGTAACTATGCAGAGAAATTCGAGAGGTTCTGCGCCTTCGTTTATCACGTACTGTTCACAGGCGGGGGGAACTGCGGCGGCTGTGCCGGGGGTGAGTTGTATTTTTGTGCCTTGGATAAAAAGAGAACCTGTGCCCGAAATTATATAGTAAATTTCGGATGAGCCGGTAAGCTTGTGAGGAGTTGTCTTTCCGTGCGGGGCTATCTCCGCGTGAGCCAATGAGAGTGAATCAAAAGGCAGTGTGTCATTTTTGGGGTGCATGATTTCGGCTATACTGCACGTGTCACCGGCTGTAAAGTGTTCCGTTTTTTTCGCGTTTCTGACCACGTATTCCATATTATAATCAGCCTTCCTTTCATATAATGTTTATATCTCCAAAAAGGTGTCTTTGTCCACTTTTTTGTGCTTAGCATGCCGATGATTTTTATATGTTTTATGTAAGCAAAAAAACGTAAAAAAGTTCAAATAAGGTCAGTCTGTAAAAGCTAGAAATTTTGGAATAAATGGAATAGATGGAATAGATGGAATCAAGGCGTTTATGCCGTTTTTGCAGGTAATAACTGCATTATTGTGTATTTAACGGCTTGACTTTTTTGGCCTATCTGCTATAAGAGGGATGCGGACAGCGGCTTATCAGAGATTTATTCTGATGAGTTTAGTTTTGTTTGGAAGGTGTTGAATAATATGAAGGCCAACAATCTTAAGGTTGTTCTCGCTTCACTGACAGCTCTGCTCCTCTGTTCGCTGCCTGCCGAGGCATCTACTGGCTCGCTCTCTTCAAATGCGGGGATAGCAGCTATGGTAATCGGAGTTGCTGTTACAGCTTATGCAATGAAAAAATTTATGGAGTAGAAATTTTGCACCGGATTTAGACAGACATTTTGAGTTATAGGAAGGGAGAATGACTTATGGGCTATAAAAAAAGCACGGGAAAGCTTGTACAGATGCTCTTTATAGTTGCTGTGGTTTTGATGACTGTGTCATGCTCATGCGCGTCATCTTTTTACGGCCCGTCTTTCCCTGCCCGCCACACTCATGTCTGCTTTGGCGCCGGTGATGGAACTTCCGAATATATCACGCCTCTGAACGATTCGGATGCTTCGGATAATCAGCAGGAAGGCAGTCCGTTCAATTTTGAAGCAATTTCAGTGAACAATGTTCAGACAGCGGCAGTCAATATAAGAGACAAAAACCGCACAATGCGTTCCATCTCTTCCGACTGCCCGGTTTCCATTCTTCCCAATCAGTCTGTTTCTGACCGTCTCTCTGCGCTTACGGGGCACGGAGACGGCCGTATGTCAGAATACACCTCTCTTATATGCGTCGATTCCACTCACAGACGCGAATAATATCACATCTGAAAACCCCAAAAACTTAATACACACAAAGTAACGGTGTCCTTTCGCAGGGACAATACCGCTGTCCGCACTGATGCAACACAATTAAATAATTTTTTGTTTTAAAGGCTTTTCGTACATACTCTGCGTGTGCGTTCTGTCTTAAAAAATAGCAACATAAATCTGCTTTTTCTAAAAATTTGGAGGAGGTAATTGTGTCATGCAGCCGATTGTCGGTTCAATGAGTGAAGCTTTCAGCGGACCTCTGGGCGCTCTGGTTATGTCTATGATCGCCATGAGTATTGTTTTTCTTGTCATTATGGGTTTGATGGTAGTTATGTATGGTGTTCACATGTTTGCAGATGCAATAGAAGCACGCAAAGCGTGCGCTACGGGGGCGAAATAGTATGGAACTTTATATCACCGCGCTAAAGGGCGTTATCGAGCAGTCAGGCTTCGTTGCCCTGACCAGCGGCAACATCACTATGCTGCTGGTTTCCTTTGTCCTTCTCTATCTGGCAATCGCGAAGGATTTTGAGCCCCTTCTTCTGTTGCCGATAGCATTCGGCTGTCTGCTTGTCAACCTTCCTCTCTCGGGAATAGTGGACACAAACGGTTTCCTTTATTTTGTTAAATTTGGTATAGACCACGAACTCTATCCGATAATAATATTTATGGGCATCGGAGCTTTGACAGACTTCGGTCCTCTACTTGCCAACCCGCTCACGTTCCTCCTTGGCGCAGCTGCCCAGCTCGGCGTTTTCGTAGCTGTCATAGGAGCAATGATGATGGGCTTTACAATACAGCAGGCGGCGGGAATCGGAATAATAGGCGGAGCTGACGGCCCGACAGCCATCTACCTCTGCGCCAAGCTCGCCAAGGACATTCTCCCCGCAGTCGCAGTCGCTGCCTACAGCTATATGTCACTTGTTCCTCTTATCCAGCCTCCTATAATTAAGCTCTTTACTACAAAAGCAGACCGTTCGATAAAGATGGAACAGCTTCGCCCCGTATCGCGCACAGAGAGAATTCTCTTCCCGATAATTTCAACAATAGCCTGCGGACTTATTCTGCCCCCGGCAGTTCCCCTTATCGGAATGCTGATGTTCGGCAACCTTCTCCGTGAGTGCGGATGCACAGAGCGTCTTAGCCAGGCCGCACAGAACGAAGTTCTGAACGCCACGACAATCTTCCTCGGCATCTCCGTAGGAGCTACAATGAGCGCTGACTCCTTCCTCAGACTTGAGACGATCAAGATAATAGTCCTCGGACTTATAGCATTTATGTTCAGTACCGCGGGCGGAGTTATCTTCGGCCAGGTTATGAAGGTATTTACAAAGGGCAAAATCAACCCCATCATCGGTGCGGCGGGAGTTTCCGCAGTTCCTATGGCGGCCCGTGTCTGCCAGAAGGTTGTGCAGAAGGAGTTCCCCGGCTCATACATTCTTATGCACGCAATGGGACCGAACGTGGCTGGAGTTATAGGAACGGCAGTAGCAGCCGGAGCCATGCTCACACTGCTCACGAAGTAGAAAAAATAAAAACCTTTTTACAGAAAGAGGGCGTTTGGGTTGTTTGTCATAGAAACAGCGTTTTGCATGATTTTACTTATGCTTGTTACACTCTGTGCGCTCTCTTCCGTAGGTTTCCAGAAGAAAAAGAGCCGGATCGCCAGAAGAATAGCGCGCTGAGAAGCGCCTATGTTTCTGCCATCTAAAGTTCAGGTCTTAAGGGAACGGCTTTTCAGCCGTTCCTTTTTTATTGACGGTATTGTCAACCTTTAAAATTTTATAGGTTTACATATCGTCTTTCAGGTGCTAAACTCTGCCTTGCCGCTGATCTGACAGCATGCGGCGAAAGGCGGACTGTCTATGTCACAAGCTATTCAACGCACCATGGCGGTAAGGGAAATCACTTACTGCTCTCTCTTCACTGCTTTAATTGCAATAGGAGCTTATATTAAAGTTCCGGTACCTCTTGTTCCCTTTACTCTCCAATTTCTCTTCACAAATATGGCAGGACTGCTGCTTGGAAAAAAGCTCGGGGGGCTCTCTGTCGCTGTCTATGTTGCGGCTGGGCTTGCGGGGCTTCCAGTCTTTGCCGGCGGAGGAGGCCCTGCTTATATACTTCAGCCTACTTTCGGCTATCTTATAGGATTTGTATTCGGAAGCATGGCGGCGGGAGCTATAAGGGAAAAGAGTGAATCTGTATCTTTTAAGCGTCTCCTCTTTGCCGGCTTTGTAAATA